>NZ_ATLP01000039.1:0-142575 GCF_000416215.1 Pseudomonas sp. CF161 | reverse complement strand
CGCCTCATGGCGCTGGACGACGAGGTGTTCTGCCGCGAGCTGGAGCGCGCCTTCGAGGGGCGCCTGGGCACGGTGCTGAGCGCCGACCCACGGCTCTGCGTGCCGCTGCGCCAGCGCCATGCCAAGCGCTATGTGGCCGAGGGCCTGGCGCTGATCGGCGACGCCGCGCACACCATCCACCCGCTGGCCGGGCAGGGCGTCAACCTGGGCTTTCTCGATGCGGCGGTGCTGGCCGAAGAACTGCTGCGTGCGCACAGCCGTGGCGAGCGCCTGGCGGATGTGAAGGTGCTCAGCCGTTTCGAACGCCGGCGCATGCCGCACAACCTGGCGTTGATGGCGGCGATGGAAGGCTTTGAACGTTTGTTCCAGGCAGACCCGCTGCCGTTGCGCTGGCTGCGCAACACCGGGTTGAAAATCGTCGATCAGATGCCCGAAGCCAAGGCGCTGTTTGTGCGTCAGGCGCTGGGCTTGAGCGGCGATCTGCCGGAACTGGCCAAGGCCTGAGCCCCTCGGTTCTGCGCCCATTGAGTTCGGTGCAACATCTGGTAACGCCTCGAGGACACGTTCGGTTGAGAAGGTAAATGTGAGTCCTTATCATTTGCCTTCACTTTGATCTCGAGAGACCGCTCCCATGTTGGCACCGAAGCGTCTACTGACTGCCCTGGCACTCACCCTTATCGGCGGAACCGCCCAGGCGGCCGATGAGGTGGTGGTCTACTCCTCGCGTATCGACGAGCTGATCAAGCCGGTGTTTGATGCCTACACCCAAAAAACCGGGGTTCAGGTCAAGTTCATCACTGACAAGGAAGCGCCCCTGATGCAGCGCATCAAGGCCGAGGGTGAAAACGCCACCGCCGACCTGCTGCTCACCGTGGATGCCGGCAACCTCTGGCAAGCCGAGCAGATGGGCATTCTGCAACCGTTCACCTCCAAGGTGATCGACGCCAATATCCCCCTGCAATACCGCTCCTCGGCCCATGCCTGGACCGGCCTGAGCCTGCGCGCGCGGACCCTGGCCTATTCCACCGACCGGGTTAAACCGGGTGACTTGACCACCTATGAAGCCCTGGCCGGCAAGCAGTGGGAAGGCCGCCTGTGCCTGCGCACGGCGAAAAAGGTCTACAACCAGTCGCTGACGGCCACGCTGATCGAAACCCATGGTGCGGAAAAAACCGAAGAGATCGTCAAGGGCTGGGTCAACAACCTGTCCACCGATGTGTTCTCCGACGACATCGCGGTGCTGGAAGCGATCAACGCCGGGCAATGCGACGTCGGCATCGTCAACACCTACTACTACGGCCGCCTGCACAAGCAGAAGCCGGACCTGGCGGTGAAGCTGTTCTGGCCGAACCAGGGCGACCGTGGGGTGCACGTCAACCTGTCGGGCATCGGCCTGACCAAGCATGCGCCGCACCCGGAAGCCGCCAAGGCCCTGGTGGAGTGGATGACCACGCCGGAAGCGCAGAAGATCTTCGCCGACGTCAACCAGGAGTTCCCGGCCAACCCGGCAGTGCAGCCGTCGGCTGAAGTGGCCAGCTGGGGCAAGTTCGTCGCCGATACCCTGCCGGTGGAAGTGGCCGGCAAGCGCCAGGCCGAAGCCATTCGCTTGATGGACCGCGCTGGCTGGAACTGAGCCTGCCGTTATACTGCGCCCCGCCTAATGCGGGGCGTTTGCTTTAAAGGGGCGACGATACCGCCCAGCGCGGGCACGCTCCTCGCCCCGGCGCTTCGCAAGCCTATTTGCCTGTCCCACCTGCCCGAGAGTTTTTTGTGGCCCATCCCGCCCAACGCCGCTGGTATCCCCTGGTCTTCGCCATTGCCGCCCTGGTCCTGCTGCCGCTGAGTGTCCTGCTGCTGTCCTGGCAGGTGGTCGACCAGCAGATCTGGTCGCACCTGTGGCAAACCCAGATGCCGAGGCTGCTGGGCAACACCCTGGTCCTGGTGTTGGGGGTGGGTGTCGGCGTGACCCTGCTCGGGGTCAGCCTGGCGTGGCTGACCAGCCTCTGTGAGTTTCCCGGTCGGCGCTGGCTGGATTGGGCGCTGATGCTGCCGTTCGCGATTCCGGCTTATGTGCTGGCCTTTGTCTTTGTCGGCTTGCTGGATTTTTCCGGCCCGGTGCAAAGCCTGCTGCGCGAGTGGTTCGGCAGCGGGCTGCGCCTGCCCCGGGTGCGTTCCACCGGCGGGGTGATCCTGGTGCTGGTGCTGGTGTTCTACCCCTACGTCTACCTGCTGGCGCGCACCGCATTCCTGGCCCAGGGCAAGGGCTTGATGGAGGCTGCGCGGGTATTGGGCCAGTCGCCGTGGCAGGCGTTCTGGCGCGTGGCGCTGCCCATGGCGCGCCCGGCCATCGGCGCCGGCGTGGCCTTGGCATTGATGGAGACCCTGGCCGATTTCGGCGCGGTCGCCGTGTTCAACTTCGACACCTTCACTACCGCTATCTACAAGACCTGGTATGGCTTCTTCAGCCTGTCCAGCGCCGCGCAACTGGCCAGCCTGTTGCTGCTGGCGGTGATGCTGGTGCTGTACGGCGAGCGTCGCGCCCGTGGCGCCAGCCGTGCCGGCAATGAGCGGCCGCGGGGCAAGGCGTTGTATCACCTGCGCGGGCTCAAGGCCCTGGCAGCCAGCGGTTGGTGCCTGCTGGTCTTCGCCTGCGCCTTCGTGATTCCGCTGCTGCAACTGGTGGTGTGGTTCTGGCAGCGTGGGCGCTTCGACCTCGATGAGCGCTATGCCGGGTTGATCGTGCACACCCTTTACCTGGGGGCCATGGCGGCGCTGATCACGGTGAGCGTGGCCCTGGTGCTGGCGTTTGCCCGGCGCCTGGCGCCGACCCGGGCGATCCGTACCGGGGTCAGCCTGGCCAACCTCGGCTACGCGCTGCCGGGTTCGGTGCTGGCGGTGTCGATCATGCTGGCGTTCAGTTACCTGGACCGCGAGCTGGTGATCCCGCTGTCGAGCTGGCTCGGCGGTGCCGGCAAGCCGCTGCTGCTGGGCAGCCTCTGTGCGCTGTTGCTGGCGTATCTGGTGCGCTTTATCGCGGTGGCCTACGGGCCGCTGGAAAACAGCCTGGCGCGAATCCGTCCGTCTTTGCCGGAAGCTGCTCGCAGCCTGGGGGTCAGCGGGCCACGACTGTTTTGCAAGGTGTATCTGCCGTTGCTGCTGCCCGGAACCCTCAGCGCGGCGTTGCTGGTGTTCGTCGATGTGCTCAAGGAAATGCCCGCCACCCTGCTGATGCGCCCGTTCGGCTGGGACACGCTGGCGGTACGGATCTTCGAGATGACCAGCGAAGGGGAGTGGGCGCGTGCTTCGCTGCCGGCCCTGACCCTGGTTCTGGTCGGGTTGTTGCCGGTCATTGGCTTGATCCGCCGCTCGGCTCATCGAATCGGTTAGGTGCCAGTCCTCAACCTTGCGGCTACAATGCGCGGCATTCGGTGCGGTCCATCTTCGGATCTGCTGGCTGGAATCGGCTGAAAGCCATCTATTTCAAGGCTTTCACCCGTGCAGCGGCGGTCCGCACCTTCGCCACGCCCGGAAGGAGAAACCCATGGGACAGCGCACGCCTCTGTATGACTTTCACCTCGCCCTTGGCGCGAAGATGGTCGATTTTGGCGGTTGGGACATGCCTCTGCATTACGGCTCGCAAGTCGAGGAGCACCATGAGGTGCGCCGTGACTGCGGTGTTTTCGATGTATCCCATATGACCGTGATCGACATCAGTGGCCCCCAGGCCAAGGCCTGGCTCCAGTATCTGCTGGCCAATGATGTCGAGCGCCTGCAAAGCCCCGGGCAGGCTTTGTACAGCACCATGCTCAACGACCGTGGTGGCATCGTCGACGATATGCTGGTCTACCGCACCGAAGACGGTTACCGGCTAGTGGTCAACGCCGCCACCCGCGACCAGGACATCGCCTGGATGCAGGCGCAACTGGGGGCGTTTCAGGTGCAGTTGCGCGAACGCTCGGACCTGGCGTTGCTCGCCATCCAGGGCCCGCAGGCGCGGCACAAGATCGCCGAACTGGTGACCCAGGCCCGTGGCGCGTTGATCCAGCAGCTCAAGCCATTTGAAGGCCGTTTCGACGGTGACTGGTTTATCGCCCGTACCGGCTACACCGGCGAGGATGGCCTGGAAATCATGTTCCCGGCCGATCAGGCCCCGGCGTTCTTCAACGACCTGGTGGGTGCCGGCATTTCCCCTATCGGCCTTGGCGCCCGCGATACCTTGCGTCTCGAAGCCGGGATGAACCTGTACGGCCAGGACATTCACCAGGACGTTTCGCCCCTGGCGGCCAACATGGCCTGGAGCATTGCCTGGGAGCCGGCCTCACGCTCATTCATCGGCCGCAGCGCACTGGAAGCCGAGCGGGCGAGCGGCGTGAAGCAGAAGCTGGTGGGCCTGGTCCTGGAAGAACGCGGTGTTTTGCGAGCGCATCAGGTGGTTCGCATCACAGATGTTGGCGAAGGTGAGATCACCAGTGGTAGTTTCTCCCCTACGCTGAGTAAATCGATCGCACTGGCGCGGGTGCCGATGGCCACCGCCGACCGTGCAGAAGTGGAAATCCGTGGCAAGTGGTACCCGGTTCGAGTGGTCAAGCCGACCTTCGTGCGCCATGGCAAAACCTTGATCTAACTTTTTCCGGCGGGCAGTCAGCCGCTGACATTTCTTCTTGAGGACACAGAATATGAGCGATATCCCTGCCGACCTGCGTTTTGCCGAAAGTCATGAATGGGCCCGTGTGGAAGCCGATGGCAGCGTGACCGTGGGTATTAGTGACCACGCTCAGGAAGCCCTGGGCGACGTGGTATTCGTCGAGCTGACCGAAGTCGGCACCGTGTTCGGTGCAGGGGATCAGGCGGGCGTGGTGGAGTCGGTCAAGGCTGCTTCCGATATCTACGCACCGGTGGCGGGTGAAGTGATTGCCATCAACGAAGAACTGAGCGCCAGCCCCGAGCTGCTCAACAGCGACCCTTACGGCGCCTGGATCTTCAAGCTCAAGCCAAGCAATGCCGCAGACCTGGACAAGCTGCTGGACGCTGCCGGCTACAAGGCCGCCATCGGCGAGTAAGCCCCTGGAAAGAAAAAAGCCTCGATCATTCGAGGCTTTTTTGTGGGCGCCGTATCAGGCGTCTTTCAGCACCGCCTTGACCGCCGCCACCGAGCGCTCGACGTCGCTTTTGCTCATGCTGGTGAACATCGGCAACGAAACGATCAGGCGTCCAACCCGTTCCGCCACCGGGAACATGCCCTCCTTGAAGCCGAGCTTGCGGTACAGGCTCAGCAGGTGGATGGGCGGGTAGTGATAGCCGATGCCGATGCCGCGTTCCTGCATCTGTTCCATAAAACTGGCGCGGGCAGGCTTGCCGTCCCGGCGCTCAGGCAGCACCAGCTGGAACAGGTGCCAGTTGCTGTTGCTGAAGTCTGCTGGCGGCAGCTGGGCGCCGTAGGTGGTCTCGAAATCGCTGCCAAAGCATTCGAAGTAGTGGCGGGCCAGTTCACGGCGATGGGCGGTGATGTGGTCGATATGGGCGAACTGCCCCAGGCCGATGGCGGCGGCGACGTCGGTCATATTGAACTTGCCGCCCAGGACATCCACATCCAGCCCGTCGAAACCGTTGCGGGTGACGCCTTGCAGGCGGTACTTCTCGGCCAGGCGCACTTCTTCGGGGGTGTTCAGCACCAGGCAGCCGCCCTCGGACGAGGTGACGTTTTTGTTGGCCTGGAAGCTGAATGACACAAAGTCACCGCTGGCGCCGATGCGCTGGCCGTCCCAGCTGGAGCCCAGGGCCTGGGCGGCGTCTTCCACCACCCGCAGGCCATGTTTGCGCGCCAGGGCGTAGAGGCGCGTCATGTCCACCGGCAACCCGGCCAGATACACCGGGATGATGGCTTTGGTGCGCGGGGTGATCGCCGCCTCCACCTGGGTCAGGTCGAGGTTGCGGGTGATCGGGTCGATATCGGCAAATACCGGGGTGGCGCCGACTTCCAGAATCACGTTGGCCGTGGCCACCCAGGAAATCGGGGTGGTGATGACTTCGTCGCCGGGGCCGATGCCGGCGATGCGCAGGGCGATCTCCATGGTGCAGGTGCCGGAGTTGAAGGTGCGCACCGGGCGTCCGCCGAAGAACTCCGAGAGCTGGGCTTCGAACGCCTGGACCTTGGGCCCGCTGGTGATCCAGCCCGAGCGCAGGACGTCGCCGACAGCGGCGATGGTGGCTTCATCGATGGTGGGTTTGGAAAACGGCAGGAAAGGCAGTTGGCTCATGGCGAGGGTGCACCCGGTAAGCAGAGGGTAGAAACAGGCAGGGTGCGCGCCGAGGCTGGCGCGCTGACGCCCAGCATAATGGTACCGATTGGGCGACGGCGCCAGCGCGTCGACGCCCGAAAGCGGCTGCTATGCTGGCTTGACCGTGTTGCATCGACGTTGAGCGCCACTTGAGAGAGAGCCCGTCATGTCCCAGTTGCCGTCCTTGAGCCAATTGCGCGACCCGAACGCTTTTCTACGCCGCCACCTGGGGCCCGATGCCGCCGAGCAGCAGGCGATGCTCGACAGCCTGGGGCTGGGCAGCCGGGCGGAGCTGATCGAGCAGACGGTGCCGCCGGGGATTCGCTTCAACGGGGCGCTGGCGCTGCCGCCCGCCCTGGACGAAGAAGCGGCCCTGGCCAAGCTGCGCAGCTACGCCGAGCAGAACCAGGTCTGGACCAGCCTGATCGGCATGGGCTACCACGCCACCCTGACCCCGGGGGTGATTCTGCGTAACGTGCTGGAGAACCCCGGCTGGTACACCGCCTATACCCCCTACCAACCGGAAATCGCCCAGGGCCGGCTCGAGGCCCTGCTCAACTTTCAGCAACTGACCATCGACCTGACCGGCCTGGAGCTGGCCAATGCCTCGCTGCTGGATGAGGCCACTGCGGCGGCCGAGGCCATGGCCCTGGCCCGGCGGGTCGCCAAGTCCACCAGCAACCGCTTCTTCGTCGACCATAACTGCCACCCGCAGACGATTTCCGTGGTTCGCACCCGGGCCGAGGGGTTTGGTTTCGAACTGGTGGTCGACGCTGTGGATAACTTGCCAGGGCAGCAGGTGTTCGGGGCCTTGCTGCAATACCCGGACACCCATGGCGAGATACGCGACCTGCGTCCGCTGATCGACCACCTGCACGGGCAGCATGCCCTGGCCTGTGTCGCCACCGACCTGCTCAGCCTGCTGCTGTTGACGCCGCCGGGCGAGCAGGGGGCCGACGTGGTGCTCGGCTCCTCCCAGCGCTTTGGCGTGCCCATGGGCTACGGCGGGCCCCACGCGGCCTTTTTTGCCTGCCGCGACGAGTACAAGCGAGCCATGCCGGGGCGGATCATCGGCGTGTCGCGGGACGCCCGGGGCAATGTGGCCCTGCGCATGGCCCTGCAAACCCGCGAGCAACATATCCGCCGCGAGAAGGCCAATTCCAATATCTGCACGGCCCAGGTGCTGCTGGCCAATATCGCCGGTTTCTACGCGGTGTATCACGGGCCCGAGGGCCTCAAGCGCATTGCCCAGCGGGTGCACCGGCTGACCTGCATCCTGGCCGCGGGGCTTGAGCGCCATGGCATCACGCGGCTCAATCGGCATTTTTTCGACACCCTGACCCTGGAGGTGGGCGGGAGCCAGACGGCGATCATCGAAAGCGCCAAGGCGGCGCAGATCAACCTGCGGATTCTCGGGCGCGGGCAATTGGGCCTGAGCCTGGATGAGGGCTGCGACGAAAGCACCGTGGCCCGCTTGTTCGACCTGTTCCTGGGGGCCGACCACGGGTTGCAGGTGGCCGAACTCGACGCCCAGGCACTGCCCGGTGGAATACCCCCCGAACTGCTGCGCAGCAGCCGCTACCTGACCCACCCGGTGTTTAACGCGCACCACAGCGAAACCCGGATGCTGCGCTACCTCAAGCAGCTGGAAAACAAGGACCTGGCGCTCAACCAGTCGATGATCCCGCTGGGCTCCTGCACCATGAAGCTCAACGCCAGCAGCGAGATGATCCCCATCACCTGGCCGCAATTCGCCAACCTGCATCCCTTTGCGCCCCTGGAGCAGGCGGTGGGCTATGGGCTGATGATCGACGAGTTGCAGCGCTGGCTGTGTGCGATCACCGGTTTCGATGCCATCTGCATGCAACCCAACTCCGGGGCCCAGGGCGAGTACGCCGGGTTGCTGGCGATCAGTAAGTACCACGCCAGCCGGCAGCAGGCGGGGCGTGATATCTGCCTGATTCCGGCCTCGGCCCACGGCACCAACCCGGCTTCGGCGCAGATGGCCGGGATGCAGGTGGTGATTGTCGAATGCGACGCCGCGGGCAATGTCGACCTTGAAGACCTCAAGGCCAAGGCCCAGGCCGCCGGCGAGCAACTGGCCTGCCTGATGGCGACCTATCCGTCGACCCATGGCGTGTACGAGGAGGGCATGCGCGAAATCTGCGAAGTTATCCACAGCCATGGCGGCCAGGTGTACATGGACGGTGCCAACCTCAATGCCCAGGTCGGCCTGGCCCGGCCGGCGGATATCGGCGCCGATGTTTCCCACATGAACCTGCACAAGACCTTTTGCATTCCCCATGGCGGCGGTGGCCCGGGCATGGGGCCGATCGGTGTGCGGGCACACTTGGCGCCGTTCGTCGCCAATCATCCGGTGGTGCCGCTGGAGGGGCCGTTGCCAGGCAACGATGCGGTCAGCGCGGCGCCCTGGGGCAGCGCGAGCATCCTGCCGATCAGTTGGATGTACATCGCGATGATGGGCCCGCAATTGGTGGAGGCCAGCGAGGTGGCGATCCTGGCCGCCAATTACCTGGCTGAGCAGTTGAGCGGGGCCTTTGCGGTGCTCTACAGCGGGCGCAATGGCCGGGTGGCCCATGAATGCATCCTCGACCTGCGGCCGCTCAAGGCCCAGACCGGGATCAGCGAGGAGGACGTGGCCAAGCGCCTGATGGATTACGGCTTTCATGCACCGACCATGTCCTTTCCGGTGCCGGGAACCCTGATGGTCGAACCCACGGAGAGCGAGTCCAAGGCCGAGCTGGATCGGTTTATCGAGGCGATGCTGAGCATTCGCGCGGAGATCGCCCAGGTCCAGGACGGCCACTGGCCAGCCGACGACAACCCGCTCAAGGGCGCGCCCCATACCCTGGCCGATATCACTGGCGTCTGGGAGCGGCCCTACAGCATTCAACAGGCGGTGCTGCCCAGCGCCCATACCCGCAGCCACAAGTACTGGCCGACGGTGAATCGGGTCGATAACGTCTACGGCGATCGCAACCTGTTCTGCGCTTGCGTGCCGGTGGATGCCTACCGCTGAGGCGAATTGATCAAAAAACAGGCAAAAAAATGCCGCTCGTGGGAGCGGCATTTTTTATCTCACAACGTTTGTCTTACAACCACGATCACTCTTGCGCGACCGCGTTTTTGGCCAGGATGGCGTTGGCCAGTTCCATGTCCGTCGCCTGCAGGCCCGGGTTATCGGCCCGGACTTTCTGCATGGCGGCTTCCAGGTACGGGCCACGGATCCCGCCGTCGCTGGCAACGAAACTGCCCGCGTCGTCCTGCGCCGCAACGATCAGCTTGTGATCCTTGAAGGTCAGGTAGGTGGAACCGGTGGTGGCACCGGAGGAAATGACGTTACGCCAGAAGCTGTCGGCCATTGCCGAACCGACAGGAAGGGAGAGCAAGGCAAGTGTGGCGACAGCTATTTTTAGACGCATGGTGGGTGACTCCGACTGGGGGTATCTGAACAATTTGATTACAGACGACCTGAAGGAGTTCCGTGGCATGGGCAGAAGGTTTTCGACCTGTGGTGGCTGTTTGGCCGGCGAGTGCGTATTTGAGCGGCACGACGTGTGATCCAGCGGTATGCCCGAGGGGTAAAATTTGGCACGATGCGCGGCTTCTGCCAGAGCACGGATGTTCACCTTTGATTTTCGGCCCCAGCCCTATCGCGTTCATGTACCTGTACCTGTTGCTGATCCTCTGCGGCGCCAGCGCGGCAGGCTTGGTGTCCCTGGTCATGGCGCTGCGCCACCCGGAAAAACGCCAGCGACTGCGCAAGCGCCTGTGGCTGCACGTGCCCCTGACCCTGGCGATGCTGTTTTTTGTCGGCCTGGGGCTCAAGTTTGTGTGGGGCATGGTGGCCCTTTCCGTCGCGCAGCAAGAGCGGACCCAGGCGCTGAACCCGCGGTTGCAGGCGGATCTGCAACTGGACGAACTGCATTTCCCGGCCGGGACCCTGGTCAAGCTCGATACCCTGGACCCGGTGGATTGGAAGGGGGAGTCACAGCTGTCGGGCCTGCAAAGCGTCACTTATGCGACGTTCAAGACGCCGCAGTCGGTGCTGGGCCTGCAGGTCAGCGAAATAGACATGTCACCGCATTACTACTTTTCAAAACTGTTGCTGGTGGGCGACCAACAGATCGCCGGCTGGCCCTGCAAGGGCGGTGGCTGGGTCAGCTTTGACCGCACCGTCGAAGACCGGACCTTTCCCAGCCGCTGGCGCTTCGATGAATGCCACATGAGACCGGAGGCCCGCTTGGCCGGTGTCACCTGGCCGGCGGGGAGTCAGGTGTTCCACGAGTCCTCCGGCTTTATCGTGCGCACCGACGGCGAGGTGCCGCGTCCCGTGGCTTACCAGGGCATGCAGTTTCTGGCGCTGACCCTGGATCTGGATGAAAACCAACAGTTACGCCAATGGTCGGGTGTCCTGGCCCAGCCGGTGCAGCTCGGGGAATGGCATTACCCGGCAGGCATGCGGGTACGCCAGGACGCGCCGGACCGCCTGCTGTTCAGCCCGACCCGCGAGTCCACCGCGGTTAACCATCAGACCCGCAAGAAGCTCTCCGTGGGGCGTTCCATCCTGCAGCGGCGTGCCGATGGCGCGGTGCTGGAGATCCAGCCCAATGCCAAGGTCGGGGTCGTCGACTGGGAGGAATTCGGGAGCTAGGGCTGCTCGCTCTGTGGCGTGACGCGCAACACCTCCTCCAGGGTGGTCAGGCCGGCAGCGACCTTCTGCGCGCCCGATAGACGCAGGCTGCGCATGCCGTCCCTGGCCGCCTGGCGGCGCAAGGCCAGGAGGTCGGTGTCGCGGCTGATCAGGGCCTTGAGGCTGTCGCTCATTTGCATGATCTCGTAGACCCCGGCCCGCCCGTGGTAGCCGGTGTCGCGGCATTCCGCACAGCCGACGGCGCGGCAGGCATGTTCGGGCAGGGGCAACTGCCGGGGGTGGGTCAGGGCCTGCCAGTCATCTGCGCCCAGCGCCTGGGGCGCCTTGCAGTGCGGGCACAGGGTGCGTACCAGGCGCTGGGCCATGACCCCCAGCACCGTGGCCTTGATCAGGTAATGGGGCACGCCGAGTTCCAGCAGCCGGTTGATGGCGCCAGGGGCATCGTTGGTGTGTGCCGTGGACAGCACCAGGTGCCCGGTGAGCGCGGCCTGGATCGCCATTTCTGCCGTTTCCAGATCGCGAATTTCGCCAATCATGATGATGTCCGGGTCCTGGCGCATCAGGGCGCGCACGCCGCTGGCAAAGGTCAGGTCGATATTGTGCTGGACCTGCATCTGGTTGAACGCCGGTTCGACCATCTCGATCGGGTCCTCGATGGTGCACAGGTTGACCTCGGGCGTCGCCAGTTGCTTGAGGGTGGTGTACAGGGTGGTGGTCTTGCCCGAGCCGGTGGGGCCGGTGACCAGGATGATGCCGTTGGGCTGGCGGGTCATGTCCTGCCAGCGCAGCAGATCCTCGGCGCCGAAGCCAAGCTGGTCGAAGTCCTTGAGCAGCACCTGCGGGTCGAAGATGCGCATCACCATTTTTTCGCCAAACGCGGTGGGCAGGGTCGACAGGCGCAGTTCCACTTCAGCGCCATCCGGGGTCTTGGTCTTGACCCGGCCATCCTGGGGTTTGCGTTTTTCCGCGACGTTCATCCGCCCCAGGCTCTTCAGGCGGCTGACGATGGCCACGGTGACGTGGGGCGGGAACTGGTAGACGTTGTGCAGGATCCCGTCGATGCGAAAGCGCACCGTGCCTTGCTCGCGACGGGGTTCGATATGGATATCGCTGGCGCGCTGCTGGAAGGCGTACTGGAACAGCCAGTCGACAATATTGACGATATGGGCGTCGTTGGCGTCGGGCTGCTGGTCACTGGCGCCGAGGTTGAGCAGTTGTTCGAAGTTGCCCAGGCTGTGCATCTTGCGTTCGGTGTTGGCGCCGCTGACCGACTTGGCCAGGCGGTAGAACTCCTGGGTGAAGCGCTGGATATCCGCCGGGTTGGCCACGACACGCTTGATGGGCAGTTTCAGGACATGGGCCAGATCGGCCTCCCAGGCGTTCACATAAGGCTGGGCGCTGGCCACGGTGACCCCATGGGGGTCGATGGCCACCGCGAGGATCTGGTGGCGCTGGGCAAAGGCGTAGGACATCAGCGGCGTGATGCTGGCGACATCGATTTTCAGCGGGTCGATGCGCAGGTAGGGCTGGCCCGCGCGGTGGGCCAGCCACAGGGTCAGGCTTTCCAGGTCCAGGCTGCGTCCGGGGCGGCGCTGATCATCGAGTTGCTGGCCGGCCAGAAATTCCAGGGGATGCAGCTGGCTGTTGGCGGCGTTGCGCCGGTTGCTCAGTGCGCGTTCGGCCGAGTCCTGGTTGAGCAGGCCCTGGCTGAGCAGGTCGCGCAGCACATCATTGAGGTCCAGCCAGCGGTCCTGGGTAACGCGGGAAACAGGCATTCGGGCTCCTTGGGGGCATTCGGGCACCTAGCGGTTTCAAGGTGTGCGCCTCTGACCGCGAATTGCCAAGAATAGTCCCGGGTAACCGACAGCCCGTCGTCCAAGGGTTGCAGGGTTTTGCCGGCGGCCTTTCAGCCCGCCGCGTGCAGGCGGGAAAGCTCGATGGGCTCGAGCGTTACCGAGTCCACGCTGATCAGGTTACGAAGTTTTTCCGCGATCACTCCGGCCCGGTGCCAGCTCAGACCGTCGAGCGCCACCTCGATCTGCAACTGGCCATCCTGTTGCAGCACTGCAACCTGCTGCGGCACCAGGCTCTGCAAGGCGAAATAGTTGAGCACCCGGCACAGCACGTCGGCTTCGGCTTCGGCGCTCAATTGATAGCGCACCTGGCAGTGGCTGTTGGCCCGGCTCCACACATCGGCGCGGCAAGGTTCACGGTTTACGGCTTCGAGGTGGGGCATGGCGTTCTCCAGATCAGTGGAGAAATTTTTACATGGGGTCCCGGGTATTTCTTATCTAAGATGGGCGTGATTGCACGAATAATGAATTGTTTATTTCTTGTATATAGCTGTTTAAGGAATATCTATGCACAGCGAGCTTGACGCCTATGACCGCCGGATTCTCGCCTTGCTGCAGGAGGACGCCTCGCTGTCCAGCGCGCAGATCGCCGAGCAGGTCGGGCTGTCCCAGTCGCCCTGCTGGCGCAGGATTCAGCGAATGAAGGAGGAGGGGGTGATTCGCGCCCAGGTGACCTTGCTCGATCGCAAGAAAATCGGCCTCAACACGCAGATCTTCGCCGAGGTCAAACTCAACGCTCACGGGCGCTCCAACTTCACGGAGTTCACCGAGGCGATTCGCGGCTTTCCCGAAGTGCTGGAGTGTTATGTGCTGATGGGGGCGGTGGATTTCCTGCTGCGCATCGTCACCGCCGATATTGAAGCTTATGAGCGGTTCTTCTTCGAGAAGCTGTCGATGGTGCCGGGCATCCAGGAGGTGAACTCGATCGTCGCCTTGTCCGAAATCAAGTCGACGACGAGTTTGCCGGTGTTGCGCTGAAACTCTAGGGCGGTGCGCTCACCGACAGGCCCGCAGGCTTGCCGGTGAGGGGCGGGTTACAGGCGCAGCAGGGTTTTCCAGGCACGGCTCTGGAACACGGTGATGGCTTGCTGTTTGCGCGCATCGAGCACTTCATCGCTGATGGGCTCGTTGGCCAGTTGCACCAGCTTGTTCAGTTCGCCGTACAGGCGGTCCAGCTCCGGGATCTCCAGCACGTTGCGGGCGTGGTGCAGCCAGGCCTGGATCCGTTCGATACGCGGCAACTGTTCAGCCAGGTCTTCGGGCTGTTGCTGATAGCGCGGCAGTTGCAGGGCCACGGCCTCGTCGGCCAGCAGGCGCGGCAGCCAGTTGCCCAGTTGCGCGGCGCCCTGGCGGTTGCCACGGGTGTTGCGCTCGGTGGTCCAGCTGCGTGCCAGCAACCAGCGCGAGGTGTTCAGGGAGAACAGGCCCCAGCGCACGTCTTCCAGTTCTTCGATGAACTGCTCCGGCGCTGCCTTGCGCACGTCTTCGTCTTCCAGGCCGGCTTGCACCAGTGGGCGCCAGTCTTCAAGCAGGGCGTCGAGGGCGCTGCGCAGTTCGGCGGTGGACTGGCGCGGTGCGGCCTGGCCCAGGCTGCTGAGCAGGGCGCGCAGTTCGGCGAGGTTTTCCACCCAGTCCTGCAGCAGGCGCCAGTGGCCGTTGAAGCGATACTGTTCGGCCAGGCGCTGGCTGCTGCCCAGCAGGTGCCAGGTCAGGGCGGCAAAGGCGTCATCCAGTGCGGTTTCAGCGCTGAGCTCCGGTGCCGGCAGGCTCAGCGAGTAGCTGTTGGCGTCGAACAGGCGATAGCCGCGCTCGGCCTTGCTGATGTCGCACGGCATCAGGGCCAGGGTCGCTGCCAGTTCCGCGGCCAGCTCCAGCAGCGCGGCCGGCTCACCTTCGCGCAGTTCCAGTTCCAGCTCGCAGATTTCTTCTTTCTGTTTGCCGGCAACCACGTGGCCCAGGTCCAGGGCGGCTTCGATCACGACTTTGGCCTTGCCGCGGCCCCAGGCGATTTCCGCGCGTTCGCGGACGAAATCGGTGGTGAAGATCGGCTTGAGGGTCTTTTTGTCCAGCTCGGCCAGTTCTTCGGGCCAGCATTCGCCGTCGAGCTTTTTCACGTCGAGCTTGGGTTTGGCCAGGTGCCAGTCGTATTCATTGCGCTCGGACAGACCGGCAACGCTGTGGCCACGGGTCTTGAGGGTCTGAATCACTTCTTCGCCATCGCGGCGCAGGCGCAGGGCGACCTTGGCCTGGGCCAGGTCACGCTCTGGGGTGTCGAAGTACTGGTTCATCAGCTCACGGCGTTCCCAGCCACTTTTGTTGCGTTTTTTCAGCAGCGGGTGCTCGCGCAAGGCAGCGAGGGTTTCGCGGCTGACGCGGAGTTTGATTTCAGTTTCTTTCTGCATGGCCGGAAAATCCAGAATCGGGAGCGCAGCCAGGGGAATGTGTGGCTGCCAAGGCCGTGCAGTGTACAGGACAAGGCGCCTGGAGGTGCCGCGCCGGTTTATTCCTGTCGCAAGATGGCTCTATGATGAGCCTCATCTTTGCCGTCGGGAGCCAGCGCATGCCATTGCCGTCCATGAAAGACCAGTTCGCCGCGCTGATTGCCGCACCGTCCGTCAGTTGCACTCAGGCGGCACTGGATCAATCCAATCGTGCGGTGATCGACCTGCTTGCCGCCTGGCTCGGCGACCTGGGTTTTGCCTGTGATATCCAGCAGGTCAGCCCCGGCAAGTTCAACCTGCTGGCCAGCTTCGGCAGCGGCCCGGGTGGCCTGGTCCTGGCTGGCCACAGCGATACCGTGCCGTTCGACGAAGCCCTGTGGCAGACCGACCCGTTGAAACTGACCGAGGTCGACGGGCGCTGGATCGGCCTGGGCAGCTGTGACATGAAGGGCTTTTTTGCCCTGGTGATCGAGGCGGTCCAGCCGCTGCTGGACCAGCCGTTCAAGCAGCCGCTGCTGATTCTGGCCACCTGTGACGAGGAAAGCTCCATGGCCGGAGCCCGGGCCCTGGCCGAAGCCGGCCGGCCACTGGGCCGCGCTGCGGTGATCGGTGAGCCCACCGGACTCAAGCCGATCCGCCTGCACAAGGGGGTGATGATGGAACGCATCGACATCCTCGGGCAGAGCGGGCACTCCTCCGACCCGCGCCTGGGCCACAGCGCGCTTGAGGCGATGCATGACGCCATCGGCGAGCTGCGTGGCCTGCGGTTGGCGTGGCAGCGTGAATTTCGCAACCCGCAATTCAGTGTGCCGCAGCCAACTATGAACTTCGGCTGCATCCACGGCGGCGATAACCCCAATCGGATTTGCGGCCAATGCTCCCTGGAATTCGACCTGCGGCCTTTGCCGGGCATGGACCCGCAGATGCTGCGCGCGGCCATCCGGCAAAAACTGGAACCCCTGGCCGAGCGCCATCAGGTGAAGATCGACTACGCGCCGCTGTTTCCCGAAGTGCCGCCCTTCGAACAGGCGGAAGATGCCGAACTGGTGCGGGTGGCCGAAAGACTGACCGGGCATCGCGCCGAAGCGGTGGCGTTTGGCACCGAAGCGCCTTATCTTCAGCGCCTTGGCTGCGAGACCCTGGTACTGGGCCCTGGCGATATTGCCTGTGCGCATCAACCGGGGGAGTACCTCGAAATGTCACGCTTGCAGCCTACCGTGCATCTATTACGTGAACTGATCGAACATTATTGCCTGACGCCGGCCCAACCCCAGTAAAGCGCCGGTGCCCAGGTCCGTACCTATAAGGAGAGTCAGCGTGTCGCCAAGCCTGTTCCGACGATAACCATCAGCCCGATGTGCGTTCTCTGTTTCATCCTTTTATAGGCTGCTTTTTATTAAGGCTCAGGTTCATGCCCGAATACGTCAATTGGCTTCGTCACGCTTCTCCTTACATCAACGCCCACCGCGATTGCACCTTCGTCGTCATGTTGCCCGGCGACGGGGTTGATCATCCCAATTTCGGCAATATCGTCCACGACCTGGTGCTGTTGCACAGCCTGGGCGTGCGCCTGGTGCTGGTGCACGGTTCGCGGCCGCAGATTGAAACCCGCCTGGCGGCGCGTGGCCTGACCCCCCATTACCACCACGGCCTGCGCATTACCGATGCCGCGACCCTGGAGTGCGTGATCGATGCGGTCGGCCATCTGCGGATTGCCATCGAGGCGCGCTTGTCCATGGACATGGCCTCGTCGCCGATGCAGGGCTCGCGCCTGCGGGTCGCCAGCGGAAACCTGGTGACGGCGCGGCCGATCGGCGTGCTCGAAGGCGTGGACTTCCACCACACCGGTGAAGTGCGGCGGGTCGACCGCAAGGGCATCAACCGCCTGCTGGACGAGCGCTCGATCGTGCTGCTGTCGCCCCTGGGTTACTCGCCGACCGGGGAGATCTTCAACCTCGCCTGCGAAGACGTCGCCACCCGCGCCGCCATCGACCTGGCGGCCGACAAGTTGCTGCTGTTTGGCGCCGACCGCGGGCTGATCGACGAAAACGGCAAGCTGGTGCGCGAGCTGCGGCCGCAACAGGTGCCCGCGCACTTGCAGCGCCTGGGGGCCAATTACCAGGCCGAGCTGCTGGATGCCGCCGCCGAAGCCTGTCGCGGTGGCGTGGGGCGCAGCCATATCGTCAGCTACGCCGAAGATGGCGCGCTGCTGACCGAGCTTTTCACCCGTGACGGTGGCGGCACCCTGGTGGCCCAGGAGCAGTTCGAGCTGGTGCGCGAGGCGGCCATCGAGGATGTCGGCGGTTTGCTGGATCTGATCAGCCCCCTGGAAGAGCAGGGGATTCTGGTACGCCGCTCGCGGGAAGTGCTGGAGCGTGAAATCGAGCAGTTCAGTGTGGTCGAGCGCGAAGGAATGATCATTGCCTGCGCGGCGCTGTATCAGATCGCCGACTCCGATGCCGGCGAGTTGGCGTGCCTGGCGGTGAACCCCGAGTACCGCCACGGCCGGCGCGGCGATGAACTGTTGGAAAGGATCGAAACCCGGGCCCGGGCTCAAGGGCTGAAAACCCTGTTCGTACTTACCACGCGCACCGCGCACTGGTTCCGCGAACGTGGCTTTGTGCCCAGCAGTGTCGAGCGCCTGCCATCGGCGCGGGCCTCGCTGTACAACTACCAGCGCAACTCGAAAATCTTCGAAAAAGCACTCTGACCAAATGCGACCTACACTCGGCGGGCTGCAGCTGCGGGGTCATCGAGTGTAGGGCGGGGCAGTGGCAGGCTTGGGTCATTTTTGTTGCAAAAAAAAGTCTGCTCGATACATAAACTGTAACAAATGGACGAGAGGATTAGCGCGTTGCCAAGAAAACGTCGCTTTTCTGGTCTGAGTTGACGTATTTTCCCCGCGTCGAAGTGGAACCGATCTGAAGCATCGACAGGGAATACCAGTAAGGGATGGGTGCTGTCGCCGATTTGGGTGATTCAGCCTGGCGCCAACGCGGGAAGTGATATTCCTTAATGGTATGAAAAAGAATGAAATAATTCTTTTTGGGTTTATGAGGAATTCATTACCCTGCAAGGACCAAATCCGTGCGGTTAGACCATGGTCGTGGACACAGATAGTTACGATTGACTTATCAGTCACGGTCTGGCGCTAATCGCGCATCTGTGGATCCGGGCGTACGACCCAGGGCCAAAGAACCACAAAAATTAGAAACGAGGAGCGAAACATGAATAAGTCCACCTTGGCCCTGGCTGTGGCCGTAGGGGTTTTGGCGCAGCAAGCAGGCGCCGCTGGTTTTATCGAAGACAGCAAGGCAACCTTGGGTCTGCGTAATTTCTATATCAACAACGATAACCGTGACTCCGCTGCTGGTTCGGCTACCAACAAGGCTAATGGCGTTCAGAGCAAGGCTGAGGAATGGGGCCAAGGCTTCCAGCTCAACTTCACTTCCGGTTACACCCAAGGCACCGTAGGTTTTGGTATTGATGCCATCGGTCTGCTGGGCATAAAACTGGATTCCGGTGGCGGCACTAACGGTGCCACTGCTCGTTCCGGTACAAACTCCGGTTCCTATGGCGGTACTGTTTTCCCAAGCAAGTCCAACGGCGAAGCGGTTGATAACTACTCCAGCCTGGGCCTGACTGCCAAAGCCAAGATTTCCCAAACCGAGCTCAAGCTCGGCACCCTGCAGCCAAAGCTGCCGGTTATCGTGACCAACGATGGTCGTATGCTGCCGCAAACCTTCCAGGGCGGTCAGGTCACCTCGAACGATATCAAGGACCTGACCCTGGTCGGCGGTCAGATCGAACACGCCAAAGGTCGTAACTCCAGCAACAATGAAAACCTGTCCATTGCCGGTGCCAACGGTCGTACTCCAACCGGGCGTGACAGCAACAAGTTCTACTACGCCGGTGGTGACTACAAGCTCACCAAAGACCTGACGGCCCAGTACTACTACGGCAACCTGGAAGACTTCTACAAGCAGCACTTCCTGGGCCTGACCCATAACTGGTCGATCGGCCCGGGTGTATTGAAGTCCGATCTGCGTTACTTCAACAGCCGTGATGACGGTGCGAACGGTCATGACGTCAACTACTACACCACTGGCAACTATTCCAATTTCGCCAGCGGTAAAGGCAAAGTCGATAACAATCTGTACAGCGGCCTGTTCCTGTACTCGGTCGCCGGTCATACCTTCGGTGGCGGTTACCAGGTCAGCAACGGCAGCAGTGACTTCCCGTTCCTGAACCAGGGTGACGGCGCTTCGGCTTACCTGACCACTGACATGCAGATCGCCAAGTTCAACCGCGCTGGCGAGCGTACCTGGCAGGCGCGTTACGCTTACGACTTCGCCAAGCTGGGTGCACCAGGCCTGACTGCTGGTGTGATCTATCTGCGTGGCGACAACATCGATACTGTTACCGCCACTAAAACTGTTGCAGGCTCCGGCCGCTCCGAGTGGGAACGCGACCTGACCGTTGCCTACGTTATTCCGGAAGGCCCGCTGAAAAACCTGGGTCTGACCTGGAAAAACGCCATGTGGCGCAACGATGTACCGGGCCAGCGCGACCAGGACGAAAACCGTCTGATCGTCAGCTACTCGCTGCCGCTGTTGTAATACCGCGTTAAAACCACGCCCGGCGCAATGCCGGGCGTGGTGCTGTTTCAAGTCGGGCCCACCCCCGCGAGCCCTTCCCGAATCCCCTCTTTGCAACCACTCAAGGCCTTCTCGAACCCTGATGAATAGGGTGGTCTTCGCCTGCCCGTGGGTCCAGTGAATAGATTTTTAATATTCTTTTATGATCTGAATAAATCGATATTTATTCTTTTTAAATAAGCTCCAGTGCAGGCAGAGTAGCTGCATACCGCACTCACAGGAGCAGCACCCATGAGCCTAAGACTGGGCGACATCGCCCCCGATTTCGAGCAGGATTCCAGCGCCGGCAAGATCCGTTTTCACGAATGGCTCGGCGACAGCTGGGGCGTGCTGTTTTCCCACCCGGCGGACTTCACCCCGGTGTGCACCACGGAGCTGGGCTTTACCGCCAAGCTCAAGGACGAATTCGCCCAGCGTGGGGTCAAGGCCATTGCCCTGTCGGTGGACCCGGTGGACTCGCACCACAAGTGGATCGAGGACATCAACGAAACCCAGAACACGATCGTCAACTTCCCGATCCTGGCCGACGCCGATCGCAAGGTGTCCGACCTCTACGACCTGATCCACCCCAACGCCAACGACACCCTGACCGTACGTTCGCTGTTCGTGATCGATCCGAACAAGAAAATCCGCCTGACCATCACCTACCCGGCCAGTACCGGGCGCAATTTCCACGAGATCCTGCGGGTGATCGACTCGCTGCAACTCACCGACAACTACAAGGTGGCGACTCCCGCCAACTGGCAGGACGGTGATGAAGTGGTGATCGTGCCGTCCCTCAAGGACGAAGACGAAATCAAGAAACGCTTCCCCAAAGGTTACCGCGCAGTGAAGCCCTACCTGCGCCTGACACCACAGCCCAATCGTTAATCACGCCTGGGGGAGTCGAGGTGCCGGCGACGGGCTATTCGTTGCTGCGCCGGCTCCCCGGGGCTTTGCAGAATCATGAAGCAGGGGTTTAAGGCCGTCTCGACGGCCTATTTTTTTGCCTGGAAGATTTTGCTTCTTATATTCTTTTTAAGAATAAACAAATGAAAAAATAAGATTTATAGATATATAAATTGACTGTTAAGGTCTGTCCCATTCAGCGAGATCGCAAACCGCGAATCGCTTTCAGCCCTCAAGGAAACCTCTGCATGCTGGTCGTCTCACTCGGTGGAAGTCCCAGCCAACGCTCCCGTTCCGGGGTGCTGCTGGATCACTCCAGGCGCTGGTTGCAGCAGCACGGTGTGGAAGTTGTCAGTTATCAGGTACGGGACTTCCCGGCCGAAGATCTGCTGCACGCCCGCTTCGACAGCCCGAAAGTGATCGACCTGTTGCAACAGATCGACCAGGCCGACGGCTTGCTGATCGCCACGCCGGTGTACAAGGCGTCGTTCTCCGGCGCGTTGAAGACCGTGCTCGATCTGCTGCCCGAACGCGCCCTGAGTCACAAGGTGGTGTTGCCAATGGCCACGGGCGGCAGCATCGCCCACATGCTGGCGGTGGATTACGCGCTCAAGCCGGTGCTGTCGGCGCTCAAGGCCCAGGAGATGCTGCACGGCATTTTTGCCGAGGACAGCCAGATCGCCTACGGCGAAGGCAGCGCCCAGGCGCAACTGGCACCGGCGCTGGAGCAGCGTCTGAGCGAGGCCCTGGAGCAGTTCCACAGCGCCATGGCGCGCCGTCCCAAGCCGCTGGATCCGCATATCTTGAATGAACGTTTGTTGAGTGCTCGCTGGAGCATTTGAGCCGCAACCGTCTTACCCGAATTTTGCAGTACTGACCTTACTCAGCCGCCAACGGCCAAGCAGGTGCAGCCAAAAACCCCACAGCAAAAGGAGAGCGCCATGCGCCCTGTAGTTTTGCGTCGCGGTCTGGTCGCTCTGTTTGTTGCGGCTGTGTCCTTCGGCGCCATCACCCAAGCCCAGGCTGAAAGCCTGCGTATCGGTTATCAGAAATACGGCACCCTGGTGCTGCTCAAGGCCAAGGGCTCCCTGGAGAAACGCCTGGCGGCGCAAGGCGTCGACGTGCAGTGGACCGAGTTCCCCGGTGGCCCGCAGCTGCTGGAAGGGCTCAATGTCGGTTCGATCGACTTCGGTGTGACCGGCGAAACCCCGCCGGTGTTCGCCCAGGCCGCCGGTGCCGATCTGCTCTACGTGGCTTACGAGCCGCCGGCACCGACCAGCGAGGCGATCCTGGTGCCCAAGGGCTCGCCGATCAAGTCGGTGCAGGACCTCAAGGGCAAGAAGGTGGTGCTCAATAAAGGCTCCAACGTGCATTACCTGCTGGTGCGCGCCCTGGAAGATGCAGGCCTGAAATACAGCGATATCCAGACCATTTTCCTGCCACCCGCCGATGCCCGTGCCGCGTTCGAGCGCGGCAGTGTCGATGCCTGGGTGATCTGGGACCCGTACCAGGCCGCCGCCGAGCAACAGTTGCAAGCGCGCACCCTGCGCGATGGCAGCGGCATCGTCGACAACCACCAGTTCTACCTGGCAACCAAGTCCTACGCCGAGCAACACCCTGAGGTGATCAAGGCCCTGGTGGAAGAAGTGCGCGCAGTCGGTGAGTGGTCCAAGGCCAACCCCGAGGAGGTGACCAAACAGGTGTCGCCGCTGCTGGGCCTGCCCGCCGACATCACCCTGACGTCGGTCAAGCGCCAGGGCTACGGCGCGTTGTTCCTGACCCCCGAGGTGGTGGCCGCGCAGCAGAAAATCGCCGACAGCTTCTACCAGCTCAAGCTGATTCCCAAGCCGTTGAGCATCAAGGATGTGATCTGGACCCCACCTGCCGCCGTTGCCAAAGCGCCGTAACTCGAACCCCTTAGGAGACAACTCCATGAGCCTCAATATTTTCTGGTTTCTGCCTACCCACGGTGACGGCCATTACCTTGGCACCGCCGAAGGCGCACGGGCCGTCGATCACGGGTACCTGCAGCAGATTGCCCAGGCCGCCGATCGTCTTGGCTTTGGCGGGGTGCTGATCCCTACCGGACGTTCCTGCGAGGACTCCTGGCTGGTGGCGGCCTCGTTGATCCCCGTGACCCAGCGCCTGAAATTCCTGGTAGCCCTGCGCCCCGGGATCATTTCCCCGACGGTGGCGGCGCGTCAGGCAGCGACCCTGGATCGCCTGTCCGGTGGCCGGGCGTTGTTCAACCTGGTGACGGGTGGCGATCCGGATGAATTGGCCGGCGATGGGTTGTTCCTGAGTCATGAAGAGCGTTACCAGGCCTCGGTGGAATTCACCCGCATCTGGCGCCGGGTACTGGAAGGCGAAACCGTTGACTACGACGGCCAGCACATCAGTGTGAAGGGCGCCAAGCTGCTGTACCCGCCGATCCAGCAACCGCGTCCGCCGCTGTACTTTGGCGGTTCGTCGGAAGCGGCCCAGGATCTTGCGGCCGAGCAGGTGGAGATGGTCCTGACCTGGGGCGAGCCCCCGGCGGCGGTGGCCGAGAAGATCGAGCAGGTGCGGGCCAAGGCGGCCAAGCTGGGGCGCACCGTGCGCTTTGGCATTCGCCTGCATGTGATCGTGCGTGAAACCAACGATGAAGCCTGGCAAGCCGCCGAGCGCCTGATTTCCCACCTGGACGACGACACCATCGCCCGGGCCCAGGCTTCGCTGGCGCGCTTTGATTCGGTCGGTCAGCAGCGCATGGCAGCCTTGCATGGCGGCAACCGCGACCAGTTGGAAGTCAGCCCCAACCTCTGGGCCGGCGTCGGCCTGGTGCGCGGTGGTGCCGGCACCGCTCTGGTCGGCGACGGACCGACGGTGGCGGCGCGCATGCAGGAGTACGCGGACCTGGGCATCGACACCTTTATCTTCTCCGGTTACCCACACCTGGAAGAGGCCTATCGGGTTGCCGAACTGCTGTTCCCGCACCTGGATATCGAACGTCCCGAATTGCCGAAAAGCAGCGGGTACGTGAGCCCGTTCGGCGAGATGGTGGCCAACGACATCCTTCCCAAAGCTGTGTCCCAGAGCTGAGCGCGGCCATGAACAGTCAAAACGTATTCCATCGGCTGGCGCCGTGGGCCTTGCCAGTATTGCTGCTGGCGGTGTGGCAGCTGTCGGTGTCGGCGGGCTGGTTGTCGACGCGGATCCTGCCGGCACCCAGCGCGGTGATTGAAGCCGGGGTCAGCCTGATTCGCAGCGGCGAAATCTGGACCCACCTGGCCATCAGCGGCTGGCGCGCGGCGATCGGCTTCCTGATCGGCGGCGGCATCGGCCTGGCCCTGGGCTTTATCACTGGCCTGTCGAAGTGGGGCGAGCGCCTGCTGGACAGCTCGGTGCAGATGATTCGCAACGTGCCGCACCTGGCGCTGATTCCACTGGTGATCCTGTGGTTCGGCATCGATGAGTCGGCAAAAATCTTCCTGGTGGCCTTGGGGACGTTGTTCCCGATCTACCTCAACACCTACCACGGCATCCGCAACGTCGATCCGGCGCTGGTGGAAATGGCCCGCAGCTATGGCCTGTCCGGCTTCAGCCTGTTCCGCCAGGTGATCCTGCCGGGTGCCCTGCCATCGATTCTGGTGGGGGTGCGGTTTGCCCTGGGCTTTATGTGGCTGACCCTGATCGTGGCGGAAACCATCTCTGCCAGCTCGGGCATCGGTTACCTGGCAATGAACGCCCGGGAATTCCTGCAGACCGACGTGGTGGTGCTGGCGATCGTCCTGTACGCCGTGCTCGGCAAGCTGGCCGACCTGGCCGCCCGTGGCCTGGAACGTGTCTGGTTGCGTTGGCATCCGGCCTATCAAGTGGCTAAAGGCGGTGCGCAATGACGGCTCAACAACCTCCACGCCTGCTGCGCGGTATTCCGCTGGCGGTGCGCAAGCTGCAAAAGACTTTTGGCTCGCGCCAGGTGTTGCGCGAGATCGACCTGCATATTCCGGCCGGGCAGTTCGTGGCCGTGGTCGGTCGCAGCGGCTGCGGCAAGAGCACCTTGCTGCGCCTGCTGGCCGGTCTCGACAAGCCCACGGCGGGCGAGCTGCTGGCCGGCTCGGCAGCGCTCAGCGAGGCGATTGAAGACACCCGGCTGATGTTCCAGGAGGCGCGCCTGCTGCCCTGGAAAAAGGTCATCGACAACGTCGGCCTCGGCCTCAAGGGCAACTGGCGTCCGCAGGCGTTGCAGGCCCTGGAGGCGGTCGGCCTGGCGGACCGGGCCCAGGAATGGCCGGCGGCGCTTTCCGGTGGGCAGAAGCAGCGCGTGGCCCTGGCCCGCGCCTTGATCCACCAGCCGCGTCTATTGCTGCTGGATGAGCCCCTGGGTGCCCTGGACGCCTTGACCCGGATCGAGATGCAGCAACTGATCGAAGGCCTGTGGCAAAAACATGGCTTCACGGTGTTGCTGGTCACCCATGACGTCAGCGAAGCGGTTGCCATTGCCGACCGCGTGATCCTGATCGAAGACGGTGAAGTCGGCCTCGACCTGCTGGTGGACCTGCCGCGCCCTCGGGCCCGTGGCTCGCACCGCCTGGCCGCGCTGGAAACCGAAGTACTGAACCGTGTGCTGTCGCTGCCCGGGTCACCCCCCGAGCCGGAACCTGTTTCACCCCTGCCCACGCAATTGCGCTGGGCACAGTAAGAGCAGTTGCACGTTGCAAGCGTCCAGCGGCAAGCAAGAGCACGGCGCTTTTACTTGCGGCTTGAAACTCGCCACTTGCCGCTTATTTTCGACCCTAGGAGAAATCGCATGACTATCAAAGCCATCAACGTCCGTAACCAGTTCAAAGGCACCATCAAGGAAATCGTCGAAGGCGACGTGCTGTCGGAAATCGACGTGCAGACCGCCTCCGGCATCGTCACCTCGGTGATCACCACCCGTTCGGTCAAGGAGCTGGAGCTGGTGATCGGCAGCGAAGTGATCGCGTTCGTGAAATCCACCGAGGTGTCGATCGCCAAGTTGTGATCGCGGTGTTGAGTCAGCCTCGACGGGTGTGAGCCCTTCGGGGCTTTTTTTATGGGCGCCCTGGAGAGGTGCGGGTCACGCCTCGCGTTTGGCCAGGTACGGCGGCAGGTACAGCCCCAGGTAGGCGTCGAACACGCGCATGCCTTCCTCGGCCATGCGCGGGGTGATCTGGCCGTGCTGTTGCACCGAGCGCGCATAGACCCGATCGCCCAGCTCCATGGCCAGGGCGAACACGTCGACATCGGTCGGCAGCGCCGGCAACTGGAAGTGCTGATCGAACAGGGTGTGCATCAGGTCGCCCAGCTCAAGGTCGTGCTGGCGGTCGGCCTGGGTGACTTCGGTCAGGCCGTGCTGGGCGAGGATCAACTGGCGGGCCGCGGCGTCCTCGCTGTAGATGGCGAGCATGCGTTGCTCCACCAGGCGCGAGAGATCGCGCCAGCTGTGCAGGCGGGTGGTTTCGATGGGCTCTTGCAGGCAGGCGCGAAAGGCGGCGTGGACATCGGCGGTGAGGGCCTCCAGCAGCGCCGGGACGCTGGCGAAGAAGTGGTAGACCGACGACGGCGGGATCTGCGCCCGTTCCGCCACGCTGTAGATCGACAGGCTGGCCACGCCCTCGGCGGCCAGCAGGGTGCGGGCGGCATCGAGGATCGAGTCGATGCGGGCCTGGCTGCGGGCGCGGGGTTTGCGAAGGGGGGCGGGGCGGGTCATCGAAGTCTCCTCACTGGGCAGCGGGCATTGTACGAGCAGGGTGGAAGGTTGTCTGCCAGGACACCCTCGCGCACCGCCGCTGATAAAGCGCCTGGTGGCGACCCATAAAAAAACGCCGCAGGCGCTGAGGCCTGCGGCGTTGTTTTTACTGCAACCGCTTACACGGTATGCAGGTACCAGTTGTATTCGAGGTCGGAGATGGAGTGTTCGAACTCCTCCAGCTCGCTCTCTTTACAGGCGACAAAGATATCGATGTATTTCGGGTCGATGTACTTGGCCATGACTTCGCTGTCGTCCAACTCGCGCAGGGCATCGCGCAGGTTGTTCGGCAGGCTTTGCTCGTTCTGCTCGTAGGAGTTGCCTTCAACCGGCGCCCCCGGCTCGATCTTGTTGGTCAGACCGTGGTGCACGCCTGCCAGGACCGAAGCCATCAGCAGGTACGGGTTGGCGTCGGCGCCGGCTACGCGGTGTTCGATGCGCACGGCATCGGACGAACCGGTCGGGACGCGGATCGCCACGGTGCGGTTGTCCAGGCCCCAGCACGGCGAGTTCGGCACGTAGAACTGAGCGCCGAAACGACGGTACGAGTTGACGTTCGGGCAGAGGAAAGCCATCTGCGCCGGTAGGGTCTCGAGCACACCGCCGATCGCGTGACGCAATGCGGCGTTCTGCTCGGGATCCTCACTGGCAAAAATATTCTTGCCGTCTTTGTCCAAAATCGAAATGTGCACGTGCAGACCGTTGCCCGCCTGGCCCGGGTAAGGCTTGGCCATGAAGGTGGTGTCCATCTCATGGTCGTAGGCGATGTTCTTGATCAGGCGCTTGAGCAGTACCGCGTAATCGCAGGCCTTGATCGGGTCGGCGACGTGGTGCAGGTTCACTTCGAACTGCGCCGGGGCACTTTCCTTGACGATGGCGTCAGCCGGGATGCCTTGCTCTTTCGCACCTTCCAGAATGTCCTGGAGGCAGTCGACGTATTCGTCGAGGTCGTCGATCAGGTAGACCTGTGTCGAGTGCGGGCGTTTGCCGGAGATCGGCGAGCGCGGCGGTTGCGGGCGGCCATTCACGTTCTCCTGGTCGATCAGGTAGAACTCCAGCTCGAACGCGGCGCAGATGGTCAGGCCCAGGTCGTCAAATTTGGTAACGACTTGGCGCAACACTTCCCGCGGGTCGGCGAAGAAAGGTTCGCCTTCGAGTTCGTGCATGGTCATTAACAGTTGCGCGGTGGGGCGCTTCTGCCACGGCTCGTTGCACAGGGTATCGGGGATCGGATAACAGATTCGGTCAGCATCGCCGATGTCCAGACCCAGGCCGGTGCTTTCCACCGTCGAGCCATTGATATCCAGAGCAAATAGAGAGGCCGGCAGGTTGATGCCTTTCTCGTAAACCTTGTGGAGGCTGGTGCGTTCGATGCGCTTGCCGCGCACCACACCATTCATATCCGCAATCAGAAGGTCAACGTACAGAACCTCAGGATGTTCCTTAAGGAACGCGTTCGCTTCGTTAAGCTGAACGGCACGCGGGGGTACCGACATGATGCAACACCTTTGTTGTTAAAAATATCAATCATTGATCTTTTCTGGTTTCAGTCAACCCGAACGGCATGCCGAAGTCAAGTGAGGCCTTTTACGCCCTAATAAAGCGCTTGCACGGCACTTTCGCGGCAAAACAGGGCGTTTTTCCGTCTTCAGCTACCTCCGGTACCGCAGGCTTGAGCGGGCCGTGTTGTATTTTTTACGGGGGTGTTGTGTAAAAAAATGAACAAGGCTAAGCTCGATTCAAACCCATAACAGCAATAATACCGGGGTGCTTCATGTCTCGCCTGCCGTTAATCGGCGTCACCGCCTGCACCAAGCAGGTCGGTCTGCATGCTTATCATATCAGTGGCGATAAGTACGTCCGCGCAGTTGCTGTTGCTGCCAAGGGCTTGCCATTGATTCTGCCAGCCCTGGCAGAGCTGCTCGACCCGAACGATATTATTGACGGTCTGGATGGCATCCTCTTTACCGGCTCCCCCTCCAATATCGAACCTTTTCATTACCAGGGCCAGGCCAGTGCGCCGGGTACTGCTCATGATTCTGCACGCGACGCCACCACCCTCCCGTTGATTCGTGCTGCTGTTGCGGCCGGAATTCCGGTGCTCGGTATTTGCCGCGGCTTTCAGGAAATGAACGTCGCCTTCGGCGGCAGCCTGCATCAGAACGTTCATCTGGTCGGCCCTTACATGGACCACCGCGAAGATCCCAGCCAGCCGCTGGAGGTGCAGTATGCCCCGGCCCACGCCGTGCACATCCAGGCCGGCGGTGTGCTGGCCGGGCTGGGCTTGCCGAGTGAGATCCAGGTCAACTCGATCCACGCCCAGGGCGTTGATCGCCCGGCCCCCGGCCTGCGGGTCGAGGCGGTAGCGCCGGACGGCTTGATCGAGGCGATTTCCGTGACGGCGGGCAAGGCTTTTGCTTTAGGCGTGCAATGGCATCCCGAATGGCAGGTAAGCTCCAACCCTCACTACCTGGCCATTTTCCAGGCCTTTGGTGAGGCCTGCCGCAAGCGGGCAACACAACGCGACGCCGATGCGTCACAAAACGCCTGACTTATAAGAGTCAGGAAACTCAGCCTAGAGGCATTTATGAGTAACAACCTCGACCAGCTCACTGATTGGTTGAAAGACCACAAGATCACAGAAGTCGAATGCATGATTGGCGATCTGACCGGTATCACCCGGGGCAAGATCTCGCCGACCAACAAGTTCATCGCCGAAAAAGGCATGCGCCTGCCCGAGAGCGTGCTGTTGCAGACGGTCACCGGCGACTATGTCGAAGACGACATCTATTACGAGCTGCTCGATCCTGCCGACATCGACATGATCTGCCGCCCTGACCAGAATGCTGTATTCCTCGTGCCCTGGGCCATCGAGCCCACGGCGCAGGTGATCCACGACACCTACGACAAGCAAGGCAACCCGATCGAGCTGTCGCCGCGCAACGTCTTGAAGAAAGTCCTGAAGCTCTATTCCGATCGCGGCTGGCAGCCCATCGTCGCGCCGGAGATGGAGTTCTACCTGACCAAGCGCTGCGAAGACCCGGACTTCCCGCTGCAGCCGCCCATCGGCCGCTCCGGTCGCCCGGAAACCGGCCGCCAGTCGTTCTCCATTGAAGCCGCCAACGAATTCGACCCGTTGTTCGAAGACGTCTACGACTGGTGCGAGCTGCAGGAACTGGACCTCGACACCCTGATCCACGAAGACGGCACGGCGCAGATGGAAATCAACTTCCGTCACGGCGATGCCCTGTCCCTGGCCGACCAGATCCTGGTGTTCAAGCGCACCATGCGCGAGGCCGCGCTCAAGCACAATGTAGCGGCGACCTTCATGGCCAAGCCCATGACCGGCGAACCCGGCAGCGCCATGCACCTGCACCAGAGCATCATCGACATCAATACCGGCAAGAACGTCTTCTCCAATGAAGACGGGACCATGAGCCAGCTGTTCCTGCACCACATCGGTGGTTTGCAGAAGCTGATTCCCGAGCTGTTGCCGCTGTTCGCACCGAACGTCAATTCGTTCCGCCGCTTCCTGCCCGACACGTCGGCGCCGGTGAACGTGGAGTGGGGCGAAGAGAACCGCACCGTGGGCCTGCGCGTACCGGATGCCGGCCCGCAGAACCGCCGGGTGGAAAACCGCTTGCCGGGCGCCGACGCCAACCCTTACCTGGCGATTGCCGCGAGCCTGCTCTGCGGTTTTATCGGCATGGTCGAGGGGATCAATCCGAGCGCGCCGGTGGTCGGTCGTGGTTACGAGCGCCGCAACCTGCGCCTGCCGCTGACCATCGAAGACGCGCTGGAGCGTATGGAAAACAGCGCCACCGTCGAAAAATACCTGGGTAAAAAATTCATCACTGGCTACGTCGCGGTCAAGCGGGCCGAGCATGAAAACTTCAAGCGCGTGATCAGCTCATGGGAGCGGGAATTCCTGCTGTTCGCCGTCTGACACACCGGGCGCCGCGGCCGCAAGCGGCGCCCCACTGACTCTAGGAGAGCCGTATGACCAGCAACAACCCGCAAACCCGTGAATGGCAAGCCCTCAGCAACGATCACCACCTGGCCCCGTTCAGCGATTTCAAGCAGCTGAAAGTGAAAGGCCCGCGGATCATCACCACCGCCAAGGGCGTTTACCTGTGGGACAGCGAAGGCAACAAGATCCTCGACGGCATGGCCGGCCTGTGGTGCGTGGCCATCGGTTACGGTCGCGATGAACTGGCGGACGCTGCGGCCAAGCAGATGAAAGAACTGCCGTACTACAACCTGTTCTTCCAGACCGCCCACCCGCCGGTGCTGGAGCTGTCCAAGGCCATCGCCGACATTGCCCCTGAAGGCATGAACCACGTGTTCTTCACCGGTTCCGGCTCCGAAGGCAACGACACCATGCTGCGTATGGTCCGCCACTACTGGGCGATCAAGGGCCAGCCGAACAAGAAAACCATCATCAGCCGGGTCAACGGCTACCACGGTTCCACCGTGGCCGGCGCCAGCCTGGGCGGCATGACCTACATGCACGAACAGGGCGACCTGCCGATCCCGGGCATTGTTCACATCCCGCAGCCCTACTGGTTCGGCGAGGGTGGCGACATGAGCCCCGAAGAGTTCGGGGTCTGGGCCGCCAATCAGCTGGAAGAGAAGATTCTGGAAATCGGCGTGGATAACGTCGGTGCCTTTATTGCCGAGCCGATCCAGGGCGCCGGTGGCGTGATCGTGCCGCCGGAAAGCTACTGGCCGCGCATCAAGGAAATCCTCGCCAAGTACGACATCCTGTTCGTCGCCGACGAGGTGATCTGCGGTTTCGGGCGGACCGGCGAATGGTTCGGCAGCGACTTCTACGGCCTCAAGCCGGACATGATGACCATCGCCAAGGGCCTGACCTCGGGCTACATCCCGATGGGTGGCCTGATCGTGCGCGACGAAGTGGTCGCGGTATTGAATGAAGGCGGCGATTTCAACCACGGCTTCACCTATTCCGGGCACCCGGTGGCGGCGGCCGTGGCCCTGGAAAACATCCGCATCATGCGTGATGAAAAAATTATCGAACGCGTTCATGCAGAAACGGCACCTTATTTGCAGAAACGTCTGCGCGAACTCAACGATCACCCCCTGGTGGGCGAAGTTCGTGGAGTGGGTCTGCTGGGCGCCATCGAGCTGGTTCAGGACAAGGCGACACGGGCGCGGTATGTGGGCAAGGGCGTCGGCATGATCTGCCGTCAGTTCTGCTTCGACAATGGCCTGATCATGCGCGCCGTGGGCGACACCATGATCATCGCTCCACCGCTGGTGATCAGCCACGCGGAGATCGATGAACTGGTGGCCAAGGCACGCAAGTGCCTGGATCTGACCTTGAGTGCGCTGCAAGGCTAAGTGCTAGGCTCTGGGCGGAGTATCTCGCGGTACTTTCGCCCTGAGCAGTTATAAAGGATGGGTCTTTCCTTGAAAGCCTGCCTTGGATCTTGCCAGACTACCCGCTGTTTTTAGTTGCCCGGGAATCGGCCGCCGGCTCTTGGTTAACAAGAATGTGGTTAAAAAGAATAATTGGAGCATTACGCATGAAGGCATTAGGTATGAAGATAGCTGGCAAGACCCTCCTCGCGATCTCCCTGATGGGCGCAATCGCTGGCGCAGCCCAGGCCGATGACAAGGTTCTGCACGTTTACAACTGGTCCGACTACATCGCACCGGACACCATCAAGAAGTTTGAAACCGAATCCGGTATCAAAGTCGTGTACGACGTGTTCGACAGTAACGAAACCCTGGAAGCCAAGTTGTTGGCCGGCAAGTCCGGTTACGACATTGTGGTGCCGTCCAACAACTTCCTGGCCAAACAGATCAAGGCCGGTGTCTACCAAGAGTTGGACCGTTCCAAACTGCCTAATTGGAAAAACCTCAACGAATCCTTGCTCAAGGCCGTATCCGTCAGCGACCCGGGCAACAAACACGCCTTCCCTTACATGTGGGGCTCGATCGGTATCGGCTTCAATGCCGAGAAGGTCAAGGCTGCATTGGGCGCCGATGCACCGACCAACTCCTGGGACCTGCTGTTCAAGCCTGAGAACGCAGCCAAGTTGAAGTCGTGCGGCATCAGCTTCCTCGATTCGCCCACCGAGATGATTCCGGTGGCACTGCACTACCTGGGCTATCCAACCGACAGCCAGGACAAGAAACAACTGGCCGAAGCTGAAGCCCTGTTCCTGAAGATCCGTCCTTCGATCGGCTACTTCCACTCTTCCAAGTACATCTCTGACCTGGCCAACGGCAACATCTGCGTTGCGGTCGGTTACTCGGGCGATATCTACCAGGCCAAGTCCCGCGCTGCCGAAGCCGGTGACAAGGTCAAAGTCAGCTACAACATTCCGAAAGAAGGTGCTGGCAGCTTCTACGACATGGTCGCCATCCCCAAAGATGCGGAAAACGTCGACGGCGCCTACAAGTTCATGACCTTCCTGCAGAAGCCGGAAATCATGGCCGAGATCACCAACGCCGTGCGTTTCCCCAACGGTAACGCGGCTGCAACCGCCCTGGTCGATAAAGACATCACCAGCGACCCAGGCATCTACCCGTCAGCGGAGGTGCAGGCCAAGTTGTATGCGATTGCCGACTTGCCGGCCGCGACCCAGCGGATCCTGACGCGCAGCTGGACCAAGATCAAATCCGGTAAATAACGCAAACCTGTAGCCGCTGCCCAAGGCTGCGATGGCCCCGAAAGGGGCCTGGCGCTGATGAAAGCAGGGTTTTCTTGGTCAGCGCTGGCAGCCTGCCAGCAGCGGCTACATCGGTTTTGCCGTAATTAAATGACAGAAAGTTTTGCTGGAACGGTTTATCGAGGGTAAGTTGCGCGCCGGTTTTGTTGCCGGGCAGCTTCGGGCTGTCATGTGACACGGGGCAACTTGGGCCCAACTATTTAGAGGACCTCCACTTGCCTATTTCTTTATTTCGCAAAGCCTTGCTGGTCGGCGCCGGACTGACGCTGGCCGTCAGTGTCCAGGCAGCACCTACCGTGCATATTTATAACTGGTCCGACTATATCGGTCAGAGCACTCTGGCGGACTTTGAAAAAGCCACGGGCATCAAGCCGGTCTATGACGTGTTCGACTCCAATGAAACCCTGGAAGGCAAGTTGCTGGCCGGGCATACCGGCTATGACGTGGTGGTGCCGTCCAATCACTTTCTGGGCAAGCAGATCAAGGCCGGGGCTTTTCAGAAGCTCGACAAGGCGCAGTTGAGCAACTATTCCAACCTCGACCCGGTGCTGCTCAAGCGCCTGGAGAAGAACGACCCGGGCAACCAGTACGCCGTGCCTTACCTGTGGGGCACTAACGGCATCGGTTACAACGTGGAGAAGGTCAAGGCCGCGCTGGGCGTCGACAAGATCGATTCCTGGGCCATGCTGTTCGAGCCGGAAAACATCAAGAAGCTGTCCGGCTGCGGCGTGGCCTTCCTCGATTCAGCCGATGAAATGCTGCCGGCGGTGCTCAACTACATGGGCCTGTCGCCCAACAGCCAGAACCCCGAAGACTACAAGAAGGCCGAGGCCAAGTTGCTGGCCGTGCGCCCCTACGTGACGTACTTCAACTCTTCCAAGTACATCTCCGACCTGGCCAATGGCGAGATCTGCGTCGCGGCCGGTTTCTCCGGTGATGTATTCCAGGCCAAGGCCCGTGCGGCAGAGGCCGGCAAGGGCGTGGAAATCGCCTACGTGATCCCCAAGGAAGGCGGCAACCTCTGGTTCGACATGCTGGCCATCCCGCGGGATGCCGGCAACGTCAAGGAGGCCCATGCCTTTATCAACTACCTGCTCAAGCCTGAGGTCATCGCTCAGGTCAGCGACGCCGTCGGTTACGCCAACCCCAACCCCAAGGCGGGCGAGCTGATGGACCAGGCAGTACGAACCGACGAGGCGGTTTACCCAGCGCAAGCCATCGTCGACAAGCTGTACGTCAACTCCGAGTTGCCGCCCAAGATTCAACGTCTCATGACCCGTAGCTGGACCAAGGTCAAGTCGGGTAAATAGCTTCAAAGGCTCAAACTATCCAAGGCTCGCCTGTATCGGGCGAGCTGCAAATTTTGTTGGGAGTTTCGCAAATGGCTGTTGCCTCCGGCGCCTACAAGAAAGCCCTCGAGGGCGACCAGACACCTAAGCAGGTGTTGGTCAAAATCGACCGGGTCACGAAGAAGTTCGACGAGACGATTGCCGTGGACGACGTGTCCCTGGAAATCAAGAAAGGCGAAATCTTCGCCTTGCTCGGCGGATCGGGTTCGGGCAAATCCACCTTGCTGCGCATGCTCGCAGGCTTCGAGCGGCCGACCGAGGGGCGAATCTTCCTCGATGGCGTGGACATCACCGACATGCCGCCCTACGAGCGGCCGATCAACATGATGTTCCAGTCCTATGCGTTGTTCCCGCACATGACCGTGGCCCAGAACATTGCCTTCGGCCTCAAGCAGGACAAGATCCCGGCGGCGGAAGTCGACGCCCGGGTCGCGGAAATGCTCAAGCTGGTGCAGATGAGCCAATACGCCAAGCGCAAGCCGCACCAGCTCTCCGGTGGCCAGCGCCAGCGCGTGGCCCTGGCTCGCTCCCTGGCCAAGCGTCCGAAACTGCTGCTGCTCGATGAGCCGATGGGTGCCCTGGACAAGAAGCTGCGTTCGCAGATGCAACTGGAGCTGGTGGAGATCATCGAGCGCGTCGGCGTGACCTGCGTGATGGTGACCCACGACCAGGAAGAGGCCATGACCATGGCCGAACGCATCGCCATCATGCACCTGGGCTGGATCGCGCAGATCGGCAGCCCGATCGACATCTACGAAACCCCGGTCAGCCGCCTGGTCTGCGAGTTCATCGGCAACGTCAACATCTTCGAAGGTGAAGTGATCGACGACGCCGAGGGCCACGCCACCATCACCTGCAAAGACCTGGATCGCCAGATCTACGTCGGCCACGGCATCAGCACCTCGGTGCAAGACAAGTCGGTGACCTACGCCATTCGCCCGGAAAAACTGCTGGTCACTGCCGAAATGCCGACCTGCGAATACAACTGGTCCAGCGGCAAGGTGCACGACATCGCCTACCTGGGCGGACACTCGGTGTTCTACGTCGAGCTGCCGAGCGGCAAGCTGGTGCAGTCGTTCGTGGCCAACGCCGAGCGCCGTGGCGCCCGTCCGACCTGGGGTGACCAGGTCTACGTGTGGTGGGAAGACGACAGCGGCGTGGTACTGCGCTCATGAACATGCGAAAGCTCAAACGCCGACTCAATCGAATAATTCCCGGTGGCCGTCAATTGGTCATCGGGGTCCCGTTCATCTGGCTGTTCCTGTTCTTCATGCTGCCGTTCTTCATTGTCCTGAAGATCAGCTTCGCTGAAGCCGATGTGGCTATCCCGCCGTACACCGAGATCTACAGCTACGTCGACCAGAAGGTGCAGTTGCTGCTGAACCTGGGCAACTACTCGATGCTGGGCGACGACGAGTTGTACATCGCCGCCTACCTCGGCTCGCTGAAGATGGCGTTTTTCAGCACCATCCTCTGCCTGCTGATCGGCTACCCGATGGCCTACGGCATCGCCACGGCGCGCAAAGAGATCCAGACCGTGCTGGTGCTGCTGATCATGATGCCGACCTGGACCGCGATCCTGATCCGCGTCTATGCCTGGATGGGCATCCTCAGCAACAACGGCCTGCTCAACGGCATCCTGATGGGCATGGGCTGGATCAACGAGCCGCTGCAGATCCTCAACACCAACATCGCGGTGTACATCGGCGTGGTCTATTCCTACCTGCCGTTCATGATCCTGCCGCTGTACGCGAACCTGGTGAAGCACGACCACAGCCTGCTGGAAGCCGCGTCGGACCTGGGTTCAAGCACCTTCAACAGCTTCTGGAAGATCACCATCCCACTGTCCAAGAACGGCATCATCGCCGGCTGCATGCTGGTGTTCATCCCGGTGGTGGGCGAGTTCGTGATCCCGGAACTGCTGGGCGGCCCGGAAACCCTGATGATCGGTAAAGTGCTCTGGCAAGAGTTCTTCAACAACCGTGACTGGCCGGTGGCGTCGGCCCTGGCGGTGGTGATGCTGGCGATCCTGATTGTGCCGATCATCCTCTTCAACCGTAGTCAGGCCAAAGAGATGGAGGGCAAAGAATGAAGCGCTTCAGTTTTTCGACCCTGATGCTGGTACTCGGCTTGCTGTTCATCTACCTGCCGATGCTGATCCTGGTGATCTACTCGTTCAACGCCTCGAAACTGGTGACGGTCTGGGGCGGCTGGTCGATCAAGTGGTACGTCGGCCTGCTGGACAACACCCAACTGATGGGCTCGGTCCTGCGCTCCCTGGAGATCGCCTGCTACACGGCGATCGCCGCGGTGGCGCTGGGGACCCTGGCGGCGTTCGTGCTGACCCGGATCACCCACTTCAAGGGCCGCACGCTGTTCGGCGGCCTGGTGACCGCGCCGTTGGTGATGCCCGAAGTGATCACCGGTCTGTCGCTGTTGCTGCTGTTCGTGGCCATGGCACAGATGATCGGCTGGCCCCAGGAACGTGGCCTGGTGACCATCTGGATCGCCCACACCACCTTCTGCTCGGCCTATGTGGCGGTGGTGGTGTCGGCGCGTCTGCGGGAGCTGGACCTGTCCATCGAAGAGGCGGCCATGGACCTCGGGGCACGGCCGTGGAAGGTGTTCTTCCTGATCACCATCCCGATGATCGCGCCCTCCCTGGCAGCCGGCGGCATGATGTCGTTCGCCCTGTCTCTGGATGACCTGGTACTGGCCAGCTTCGTATCCGGCCCGGGTTCCACCACCTTGCCGATGGAAGTGTTCTCGGCGGTGCGCCTGGGGGTCAAACCGGAAATCAACGCCGTGGCCAGCCTGATTCTGCTGGCGGTGTCCCTGGTGACCTTCCTGGTCTGGTTCTTCAGCCGCCGCGCCGAAGAAGCGCGCAAGCGGGCGATCCAGCAGGCCATCGAAGAAAGCGCGGCCGATTCCTGGAAACAGCCTGACGTCCGTCGGGCCCAGGCGCCGGAAGCCGTTTAAGCCCAAGCAATGCCATAAACGCCCCTGTCGAAGGGGCGTTTATGTTTCTGCCGTGGGCCCCGGTTCAAGAGCTCCAGGGCGACTGGCGGATCACCTCGACAAAATTCAGCGGCTTGAAACCGGGCTCGCTGTCCACCAGCACATCGGCGTTCACCGTGCCGAAGGTGCTCAAGGGCTTGTGTTTGAAGCCCTCGGCGAACGCACAGAGGATGCATTCCTTGAAGCCTTCGCCCCGAGGGTGCGCGTGGACCACGGCCTCGCGTTGCGCGGCCGGAAAGGCCGCGTAATCGATGCCCAGCACGTCCATCTCGACACCAGCGGTGACCAGCGCCACGTTCGGCCGCAAATGCTCGGTGACCCCTGGCGTGGTGTGCAGGGCGATGGACAGCCAGACCTGCTCTAGATCATCGTCGTTCAGGCCGTAAGGCTGGAGGAAGGCCTTGGCTGCATTGGCGCTGTCCACTTCAAAACGGTGCTCGGCACTGCGCAGGCCTTCGACCAGGCCCAGGTCGTGGAACATCGCGCCGACGTACAGCAACTCCGGGTTGTAGGCCAGTTGCCGGCGTTCGCCACTCAGGGCGCCGAACAGGAACACCCGGCGCGAGTGGTGGTACAGCAGGTCGGGCTCGAGGTCGCGGATGTATTCGGTGGTGGCCCGGGCTAGGGCGCTGTCGGGGATCGGGATGCCGGCGATGCGGTTGCTCATGGGGTGGTCCTCGGGCGCCGGGGCGGCGCTGATGGAGCCAGTCTGTTCCCCAGCCCCATGGCGGACAATCGAGCCATGGCTGCGATCCCGGCCAATCGGCGTGCATTTCGTGCCAGCTCGCTTACTGGCCGGTGATTCGCTAGGGTTATGCCCCGTCGCCCCAGGCTGGATTCCAGCCTCTGGTCCCCCCTTCAACTCCCGGCAGGTGATCGATCCCATGGGCAAAAGCGTTGCCATCGTTGTATTTCCCGGGGTGCAGTCCCTGGACGTCACCGGGCCCATGGATGTGTTTGCCGAGGCCAATCGCTTCCTGGCCCCCGAGGCCCATTACCGGTTGCAGGTCATCGGTGTCGAGCGCGGCCTGCTGGCTTGTTCCAATGGGCTGACGCTGCAGGCGCACCGGCATTTCAGCGAAGCCGACGCCCACTACGACCTGCTGCTGGCGGCGGGCGGGCCCCAGTTGCCGTTTCTGGATTTCGGCCCGCAGTTCGACGCCTGGCTGCGGCAGGCGAGCCTGGGCGCTGGCGGGTTTGGCTCGATCTGCAATGGCGCGTTCATGCTGGCCCGGGCCGGCCTGCTGGAGGGGCGCACGGTCACCACCCACTGGAACGACGCCACGGCCCTGGCGGCGCTCTGTCCCTCGGCCCGGGTCGAGGCCGATCGGCTGTATGTGCAGGATGGCGAGCTGTTCACCTCGGCCGGGGTCACGGCCGGGATCGACTTGTCGCTGTACCTGCTGGCCCGTGATCACGGCGCCGAAGTGGCCCTGAGCGTGGCCAAGCGCCTGGTGGTGTTCACCCAGCGCGGGGGCGGGCAGTCGCAGTTCAGCCCGTTCCTCACGCCCCACGCCGAAGCCACTTCGGCGGTGGCGCTGGTGCAGCACTACGTGCTGGCCAACCTCAATGGCGACCTGAACATCGCCGACCTGGCGCGAGCGGCCAACATGAGCGCGCGCAACTTTTCCCGCGTCTTTGCCCGCGAGGCCAAGGTCACTCCGGCGGAGTTCGTCGAGCGCGCCCGGTTGGACGCGGCGCGGGTGATGCTCGAAAGCACCCGCGCGCCGCTCAAGATCGTGGCCTATCAATGCGGCTTCCGCGATGCCCAGCACATGCGCAGCGTCTTCAACCGCCGCCTGGGGGTAACGCCGCAGCAGTTTCGCCTGAACTTCGCCACGCCGGCCTGAGTGAGCGGCGCCGAGCGTCAGTGCGCCGGGCGTGCCGGCAGCAGTTTCAGGGTGCTGCGGGTATTGGCGAGGACTTCTTCTTCGCTGAAGTGCGCCTGCTGGTAGACCCCTTCGATATAGGCTTCGGCCTGGTCCTGGTAGTGCTTGTCGAAGGGCACGCCACTTTGCCCGACCGGGTTGATGGTCAGGCTGTGGGCCGCGTCGGCGAAGTCGATGATGCGCCGGGTCGACGGGCCGTAAGTCACCGGCCAGGGCGCCGGGCCGATTTTCGAGGTCTGGTTGTTCGGCACTTCGTGGGCCCCGGGGGCGGAAAACGGGCCAACATTGAGCACCCGCTCCAGGGGCTTCTGCGTGCCCAGCGGGTGGCCGTGGGTCAAGGTGTGGGCATCGCCCCAGCGCCACTGGGCCGGGTCGTCGCCCAACGTGCGCTTGAGGTGGTCGATGCTGGCGCGCCAGGCCAGCTTGAGGGTGTCGGCGCGGGTTTCCCGTTGCGGCGTCAGGCGGTTGTCCCACCAGGGCGAGTTGGCGTCGGCGGTCAGGCGCGGCAGGGCGGCATCGATGACCCGGGTGGTGAGCAGGGTGTCGAACAGCGAGTCGCCCAACTTTTCATGGAACGCCGCATTGGCCAGCTCGAACAGCAATTGGTTGAACAGGGTGGCGCTGGTGGACTGCACTGGGTAGTCGCCGGGCCATTGCGCCAGTTGCTCCACCAGTTTCAGCTCCTGGGGATCGCTGACCAGGCTGCGCAGCTCCGGCAGCAGCGGAGCCAGTAAACGCGGGCCGTAGGCGGTGGTGGTGCCCAGTTGCAGCTTCTGGCTGGCGTCGATGTCCCACTTCACGGTTTTGTCACTGAGTTGCCGATCCAGCTGCTGGCCACGGTCGGACAGGTTGTAGTACCCGGGGATCTCCATCCCGCTGGGCGACACCGGCTGGAAGTTGGCCGAGACGATGTAGCCGCGTGCCGGGTTCTCTTCCTGGGGGTTGGCGCTGAACGGGTAGAAGCCGTCCTTGTCGGCCAGCGTGCTGCTGCCGTCGAGGATAAAACTCGGGGTGGCCCCCAGCGGACGCTTGGGCAACAAGGCCGCGGCCCACCAGCCGATATCGCCGCGGGCGTTGGCCCAGACGATATTCAGGCCGGGCGCCTGGACCTTGCTCGCGGCGCTGCGGGCCTTGGCCAGGGTGTCGGCGCGGTTGAGCTGGTAGAAACCTTCGAGGATCGGGTTGGGGGTTTCCAGAAACGCCCACCACATGGCGATCGGTGTCTGGCCGGCGTTGGCGCCAAGGGCGTCGTTGACGATCGGGCCATGGGGCGACTGGCGCAGCACCAGGGTCACCGGGGCCTGGCCCTTGACCGCGATCTGTTGCTCGCTGCTGATGAGGTCGACCCATTGATCGTGGTAGCGCACCTGGTTGGGGTTGTCCGGGTTGACCTTCTCCGCGATCAGATCGAGGTCGTCGTTCTGGAACATGGTCAGGCTCCAGCCGAAATCCAGGTTGTGCCCGAGGAACGCAAAGGGCACCAGGGCCTGGTGGTGGCCGTACAGCTCGAAGCCCGGCGCCGAAAGCTGCGCCTCATACCACACCGCAGGCACCGAGAAGCGAATGTGCGGGTCTCCGGCGAGCAATGGCTTGCCGCTTTTGGTGCGGCTGCCGGCGATCGCCCAGGCATTGCTGCCCTCGAACTGCGGCAGGCCGGCATCTTCCAGGGCCTGACGGCTGAGTTGGGCGAGGGCGCCCAGGCCCTGCCAATCGCGGGCGGAAAGGGCCGGGGCCGGTGGGGTCTTGTGGTTTGCCAGCACGCCCTTGGGCTGCCAGTCGAGGTCGAAGACTTTCAGGTAGTCGCTGCCCAGCTGATCGCGCACATAGGTCAGCACCGGTTCGGTGCGAAAGGCTGCGGCAAAGCTGTAGGCCATGTAGCCGGCGACGCTGATGGTGTCTTCGGCGGTGAAGGGCCGCTTGGGGATGCCCAGCACGTCGAACTCGATCGGGCTGGCGTGGCTGTCCTGATACTGGTTGATGCCGTCCAGATAGGCTTGCAGCGCCTTCCAGGCCGGCGACTCTCGATCCAGCGCCGCCACGTAGCGGGCTGCTCGTTCGCGAATGCGCAGGCTGCGAAACAGTTTGTCGGTGTCCACCAGCTTGGGCCCCAGCACCTCGGCCAGTTCGCCGCGGGCCAGGCGGCGCATGGCTTCCATCTGGAACAGGCGGTCCTGGGCATGGACATAGCCGAGGGCGCGGTACAGGTCGGTTTCGTTTTCGGCGCGGATATGGGGTACGCCGCGCTCGTCATAGCGCACGGTGACCGAGCCCTGGAGGCCGGCCAGTTCGACCTGGCCCTGGCGTGAAGGCTGCTTGCTGTACAGGTAGCCGCCGGCCCCGGCGGCAAGGGCGAGGATCAACACGGCGAGTACGCGCAAGCTGCGTTTCATGGAGGCTCCTGGTTCGATCTTCGAATGCCGTCCGGGTGGACCGCAGACATTTAGCACGGCCCGTCGGCGGCTGGGCAGCCCTGTCCTTGAAAAGTCGGGAATGCCCTAGTTCACAGGGTTCACCGGCCATGGACAATAGCAGCCCACCGCCAGGGTGTGGGTCGCGTCGACCGTGCGTCCCTGATGCAGGGCCTGCAGGATGGGTTCGATAAAACTGTTGCTGGAGTTGCAGGTCAGGCCTTCGCTGTAGGGGCCGAAGTACGCCAGCTTGCCGTTGCGGTCCCAGATCGCCACGGCCGGGCTGGCGGGGATCTGCTCGGCGCCGGGCAGTGTGGCGATGGGCTTGAGTGCGTTCAGGGTGACGGGGAGCTGGCCATGGCTGCCGGGCTTTTGCACGGCGTAGAACTCGACGCCCAGGGGGCCGAAGTGTTCGATCAATTCGCCCAGGTGCTGCTGGTTGCCGACATTGCACGGGCAGGCCGGGTCCCAGAAGTGCACCAGGCGGATCGCCCCGGGGCCGGCCAGTTCGGCGGGCAGTTGCAGCGGGTCGCCGGAAAACACTGCGGTGTGTTCGCTGAAGGCGCGCAGGTAGCGGCCCTGGAACCAGTCGTAGGCTGCCCACAGCACCCCGGCGCAGATGAGTGCAAGCAGGCTGGCAAGGAGTGTCGTGCGGTAAGGCTTGGGCATGCGGATCGGTCCTCGAGGTCGCGTAGCTTGCCATGCTTGCCGCGACAGATGAATATCGCAGGCCCATAAAGCCTGTTTTGCGCTTCGCGCCACCTTTGGAAAGCCCTATGCCTGCGACGTTCGACCCCGATCAATTGCGTGCCAGCCTGCAACCGTTGGCTGCCGCGCAGCCCCTGTCGGCGCAGGCGCGGGCCTATCAGCGCTTCTACGGGCTGGATTTTGCCCAGCGTGCGACGCCGTTTCGTTGCCGCTTGGGGCGGTTCGAGGTGCAGGGGTTTGAAGTGGTCAGCCAGGTCTGGTGGCCGGAACATCCGGTGGCGACCCTGTTTCTGTACCACGGCTATTACGACCACATGGGCCTGTACCGGCACGTGATCGAGTGGGCCCTGGAGCATCAGTTCGTGGTGATTGCCTGCGATTTGCCGGGGCACGGGCTGTCCAGCGGCGAGCGCGCCAGCATCGATGATTTCGCGGTGTACCAGGCGGTGGTGCAGGGGTTGTTTGCCGAGGCGCGGTCCCTGGATTTGCCCCAACCCTGGCACCTGTTCGGGCAGAGCACCGGTGGCGCAATCGTGGTCGATCATTTGCTCCATGAGGGTGAGCAGAGTCCTGCCCAGGGTCGGGTGATCTTGCTGTCACCCCTGGTGCGGCCGCGCTCCTGGGGTTGGTCGATGCTCAGCTATTACCTGCTCAAACCCTTTGTCAGCGGGATTGCCCGGCGCTTCAGCGAGAACACCAACGACCCCGATTTCATGCCGTTCCTGCAGGCCGACCCCTTGCAGCCGCAGCGCCTGCCAACGGCCTGGGTCGGTGCCTTGTCGCGCTGGATCAAACGTTTGGAAACCGCGCCCCGCAGCTCCCGGCGCCCGTTGATCGTGCAGGGCGAGCAGGACATGACGGTGGATTGGCGACACAACCTGCAGGTGATCTGCGGCAAGTTCGATCAGCCCCAGGTACTGATGCTGCCGCGTGCGCGCCATCACCTGGCCAATGAAACCCCTGAATTTCGCGAACAGTATTTCGCCTTCCTCGACCAGCACCTGTAGGCGCTGGGGGCCGCTCCCTTGGAGGGTGACGGTTTCAGGGGGATTGGCGGCGTCTGTGCGGGCCAGCGCAGCCTGTCGGCAGCTGCGGCTGGCCCTGTGAAGCGATGCACGGGTAACGGATGTATTTCGGCGCAGCGGCGACAGAGCTACGGGGCGAGGCTGGAGCTGCTTTGGCCGACGGCCAGGCCGGCGCGGATGGCGGCGAGGGCAGCCTGGTAGTAGGCCTTGCCTTCGGTGGATTCGGCGAAGGTCGCGAACTCTTCCAGTTCGGTATCCGACAGGTCGCGATAGACGTACAGCAAGGTGTTGTTCAAATCGGCGCCGATCTGCTCCATCAGCCGCTGGCGCTGGCCGTTGAGCATGCCCTGGGCCTGACCACCGCCCAGCAGCCCGGGAATCATCTGGCTCAGGCTGTCGGCCGCCACCCCGGCAATTGCCAGGCTGACTTCGGCACCGGCCTCGCGGGCAGGCAGGGCCTGGGCCAGGTGGCCGATGATCAATTGACGATTGTCACTGGCCTGCATCTTCGGCAGGCCCTGGGCATTCTTGGCCAATTGGTCGCGACGCGTCGCCAGTAGTTCGGCGGCGGTGATCTTGCGTCCCAGGGGCGACTGGAAAAACGCCAGGGCCGGCTGCGGGTCGGCGAGGTTCTGCCTCAGCTGCGCCTGGGCGCGCCGATCCATCGCCTGGGGGGCGAAGCGTTGGTTGCTGTTGTTCACCAACGCCTGGTAGACCGCCGGTGGCAGGCTGTTCTGGTAGCGTTGCTGAGCCGCGGTGAGGGCATCGTTGAAATGCGCGCGTTGTTCTGGCCAACCGGCGACCTTGTACAACTGGTCGAGGCTGTCTGCCCACGCGGGCAAAACGCAGAACATCAACAGTGAAAAAAGCAAACGGCGCATAAGGACTCCTGTCAGCAGCCCACTATTCTCCGGGGCGAGGCGATGGTTGTCGAGAATTCGTATCAGGATCAGGGTGCAAAGTGTCCGATACCGATGCATTGAAATTTTGCGCGGTCCTCCGCTACACGGCTCTGTCGGATTCATCTGAGGCTGGATACTATGCGCGCCATGCAAATACCCTCTGATCACCCATTGTTGTTACGTATCGTCGACGACTTGGCCGCCTGTGGCTGGTCGCAGCAGAATATCTTTCTGCCAGAGGCTCTGACCCTGGAGTTGGCGGCTGAGTGCCGTAAACGTGCAGCCGAAGGTGAACTGGCTCCGGCGGCGGTAGGGCGCGGGCCATTCCAGGAGATCCGCGAGGGGATCCGGGGGGATCATATCCAGTGGCTCGAACCCGGCCAGGCCGAGGCTTGCGACACCTACCTGGGGCTGATGGACAGCCTGCGCGTGGCGCTCAATCGCGGCCTGTACCTGGGCCTGGAGGATTTCGAAAGCCATTTCGCCCTCTACCCGCCCGGGGCGTTCTACCTCAAGCACCTCGACCGTTTTCGCGACGATGATCGGCGCATGGTGTCGGCGGTGATCTACCTCAACCCGGGGTGGCTGCCTGAGTACGGCGGTCAGCTGCGGATGTATCTGAAGGGCGACGTCGAATACGATGTGGTCCCTACGGGAGGCCGGCTGGTGGTGTTTCTATCCGGCGAGGTGCCTCATGAAGTCATGCCCGCGACCCGCGATCGCCTGTCGTTGACCGGCTGGTTCCGGCGGCGCGGTAACGAGCCGTTCTGATCATGCACAAGATTCTGGTAAGCCGCTGCCTGTTGGGCCACCGCGTACGTTACGACGGGGGAGCCAGCGGGCCATTCGATCAATTGGCCCATTGGCAGGCCGAGGGGCGGGTGGTTGCCTTGTGCCCGGAAGTGGCCGGCGGCTTGCCGACACCGCGAGCGGCGGCCGAGATTCCGGGCGGGCAGGGCAGCGAGGTGCTCGATGGTCGTGCCCAGGTGCTGACCAGCGACGGTGAAGACGTCAGTGGCGAGTTCCTGGACGGCGCCCGGCAGGCCCTGGCGTTGGTGCAGCGCCATGGCATTCGCATCGCGGTGCTCAAGGCCCACAGCCCGTCCTGCGGCAATGTGCTGACCTACGATGGTTCGTTCGGTGGGATCAAGGTCCAGGGTGCGGGCGTCACCGCCGCGTTGTTGGCACGCCACGGGGTGCAGGTCTTCAGCGAGTTGCAGTTGCCCGAAGCCGCCGCCGCCCTGGCCAGCCTTGCGCAATAAGGCGGCACCCCCCGAAGCCGCTGCCGAGCGGGCGAGGCTGCGCTGGCCCTCTGCAACACTGCAAATACCCCTGACACCCACCGCTTTGAACGGCTACAGGCTCAAGGCTTCGGCGGCTTGCTCGCATCCATGCCGAACCATTTCTCCGACAGCGCCATCAGGCGCCCGTCACTCTTGATGCGCTGCAGGGCGCCATCCAGGCTGGCCTGAAAGGCCGGGTTACCTTTCTGAAACGGAATCGCCAGGCTCAGGGTGGGGCCGACCTTGGCGCCTTCCTTGACGGGCAGGCGGCTGTCGCGAATGGCATAGGGGATCAGCAGGCGATCGCTGATGGCGGCGTCGATCTGCTTGTCCGCCACGTCCTTGAGAGGCTGTTGCGCATCCGGGTAACTGCGCAGGTTGATGCCTTCGACGTTCCGCGCCTGGTCCACGAACTGGCTGCCCTGGGCCACGCCCAACGCCTGGCCTTGCAGGGCCTGCAGCGTACCCAGCGGGCGCTGTTCTTCCTGGCGCACGATCAGTTGTGCGCTGGAGTAGCTGTAGGGCTCGCTGAAATCGAAACGATCCTTGAGTTCCGGGGTCACTGCTATGTGGTTGATGGCCACGTCGTATTTGCCGCTTTCGACGCCTGGCAGCAAGTCGGCAGCATCGGTGACCACGAAGTCGGCGCGTACATCGAGTTCGCCGGCCAGCAGTTGGCCCAGTTCAACCTCGAACCCGCTGAGTTTGCCGTCGTCCTTGAAGTTGAAGGGCGGGCTGTTGGCCTCGAGGGCAATGCGCAGCTCCCCACGATCATTGATGTCATCAATCAGTTCGGCTTGAGCGTAAGTGCTCACAAGGGGTAGCAAAAGTATCAGGCCAGGCAGAAAGCGCATGGTCTCTCCTTGAATTTATAGGTGCGGTTCGCCGTTCAGGCACGCTTTGCTATGGTGTTGAGTGCCTTCGACAACAAATCGCTCTGAAGTTGTCACAAACGTAAAGATTTTGCCGAAAAACTGGAGAAAATAATGAAAAGCTTCATCTCTCGTACCGCACTGGCCAGTCTGTTGCTGGGTGCCTCGATGTTCGCCGGTGCTGCGGAAATTCCTCGTACGCCAGCGCCTGCCGGTGCCCAGGTGAGCATAGTGTCCCCTGAAGACGGGGCAACCGTGGACAAGACCTTCAAGGTCAAGTTCGGTGTCGAAGGCATGGCCCTGGCACCTGCTGGCGACCAGACCCCGAACACCGGCCACCATCACCTGTTGATCGATGTCGACCAACTGCCGGCGGAAAACCTGCCGATCCCGATGGACGCCAACCACCTGCATTTCGGCAAGGCCCAGACTGAAACCGAAGTCACCCTGGCGCCGGGCAAGCACACCCTGCAACTGGAGTTGGCGGACAAGAACCACGTACCGTTCAAGCCAGTGATCGTGTCGAAGAAGATCACAGTGACGGTGAAATAATCGTTATTCCCAGCCTTGGGTAATGACAATTGAAACGGGGAAGGCCAATGTGCCTTCCTTTTTTGTGAACCGGTTGAAGAGGGCAGGGATGCGTAGAAAGCTTGCAAGGATCGGCTCCAGACTGTTCTGGTGGTGTGCGCTGTCTGCGGTCCTGTCGCTCGTATCGATCATCGTCGGCGCGATTATGTTCGGAACGGCGCCCGAGGTGTTTTCGGCGCCCATGTATCTGGTCATGCCGCTGTTCTTCCTGAGCCTGTTCGCCAACCTGGCCGTGGTGTTCTGGCCCAGGGACAAGTCGCCGAAACAGGCCCCATAAAAAACAGGCCCCATAAAAAAGGAGCCCCGAAGGGCTCCTTTTTGGTCTGGCGTAGAACGCTTAGAACAACACGCGGCAACGGATGGTGCCGTTGATGTGTTGCAGCTTCTCTTGCGCCAGGTCCGAGTACTCGGCGTCGACGTCGATGACCACGTAACCGACTTTCTCGTTGGTCTGCAGGAACTGACCGGAGATGTTGATGCCGTTTTCGGCGAAGACCTTGTTGATCTCGCTCATCACACCCGGGATGTTCTCGTGAATGTGCAGCAGGCGGTGCTTGCCCGGGTGAGCCGGCAGGGCCACCTCCGGGAAGTTGACCGAGGACACCGACGTACCGTTGTCGCTGTACTTGACCAGTTTCTCTGCCACTTCCAGGCCGATGTTGGCCTGGGCTTCAGCAGTGGAACCACCGATGTGCGGGGTCAGGATCACGTTGTCCAGGCCACGCAGCGGGCTTTCGAACTCTTCGTCGTTGGAGCGCGGCTCCACCGGGAATACGTCGATGGCGGCGCCGATCAGGTGCTTGTCCTTGATCGCGGCAGCCAGGTGGTCCAGTTCGACCACGGTGCCGCGTGCGGCGTTGATCAGGATCCCGCCCTTCTTGATGGCGCGGATTTCCTTCTCGCCGATCATCCACTGGGTCGCAGCGGTTTCCGGAACGTGCAGGGTCACGATGTCGGACATGGCCAGCAGGTCGTGCAGCTTGCCAACCTGGGTCGCGTTACCCAGCGGCAGCTTGGTCACGGTGTCGTAGAAGAACACCTGCATGCCCAGGCCTTCGGCCAGGACCGACAACTGCGTACCGATCGAGCCGTAGCCGACGATGCCCAGCTTCTTGCCACGGATCTCGAACGAGTTGGCGGCGCTTTTGATCCAGCCACCACGGTGGCAGGAAGCGTTCTTCTCCGGGATGCCGCGCAGCAGCAGGATCGCCTCGGCCAAGACCAGCTCGGCAACCGAACGGGTGTTGGAGTACGGCGCGTTGAACACCGCAATCCCGCGCTCGCGAGCGGCGTTGAGGTCAACCTGGTTGGTGCCGATGCAGAAGCAGCCGACCGCGACCAGTTTCTTCGCGTGGTCGAAGATCTCTTCAGTCAGTTGCGTGCGGGAACGGATGCCGATGAAGTGAGCGTCAGCGATCTTTTCCTTCAGCTGGGCTTCCGGCAAGGAGCCCGTGAGGTACTCGATGCTGGTGTAGCCGGCGGCCTTGAGGACGTCGACAGCGGATTGGTGGACGCCTTCGAGAAGAAGGAACTTGATCTTGCTCTTATCGAGAGAAGTCTTGCTCATCTGCGTAAACCTGTGTCCCGGAGAAAAATGGCAGGGAATCGGACAGCGATAGCTGACCCGGACGGCAGGAAAGCCGTCACCGCAGAGCGCCTTTGGGCACTACCCTGCGGGGGCGGTATGCTAGCATACGCACCCCGCTAAACACTCATTCCTGCGACGTGAAGCGTTCTCAGGATGACCATGAATTGTTCGAGAGTTCTGTCGATGACCAATCCTGCCCTGATTGATGAGCTGAAGACCCTGGTTGAGCCTGGCAAGGTGCTGACCGATGCCGACTCCCTGAATGCTTATGGCAAGGATTGGACCAAGCATTTCGCTCCGGCCCCCACGGCCATTGTGTTTCCCAAGACCACCGAGCAGGTCCAGGCCATCGTGCGCTGGGCCAATCAGCACACGATCGCACTGGTGCCGTCGGGCGGCCGCACCGGGCTTTCCGCCGCTGCGGTGGCGGCCAATGGTGAAGTGGTGGTGTCCTTCGACTACATGAACCAGATCCTCGACGTGAACCTCACCGACCGTACGGCAGTCTGCCAGCCCGGCGTGGTCACCGAGCAGTTGCAGAACCTGGCCAGCGACAAGGGCCTGTACTACCCCGTGGACTTCGCCTCTGCCGGTTCCAGTCAGATTGGCGGCAATATCGGCACCAATGCCGGCGGGATCAAGGTTATTCGCTACGGCATGACCCGTAACTGGGTCGCCGGCATGAAAGTCGTCACCGGCAAGGGCGACCTGCTGGAGCTGAACAAGGACCTGATCAAGAACGCCACCGGCTACGACCTGCGCCAGCTGTTCATCGGCGCTGAAGGCACCCTGGGTTTTGTGGTCGAGGCCACCATGCGCCTGGATCGCGCGCCGAAGAACCTCACCGCGATGGTGCTGGGCACCGCCGATTTCGACTCGATCATGCCGGTGCTGCACGCCTTCCAGAGCAAGCTCGACCTGACCGCCTTCGAATTCTTCTCCGACAAGGCCCTGGCCAAGGTCATGGCCCGGGGTGATGTACCGGCGCCGTTCGAATCCGACTGCCCGTTCTACGCCCTGCTGGAATTCGAAGCGACCACTGAAGAAGTGGCCAACCACGCCCTGGAAACCTTCGAGCACTGCGTGGAGCAGGGCTGGGTCCTGGATGGCGTGATGAGCCAGAGCGAAACCCAACTGCACAACCTGTGGAAGCTGCGCGAGTACATCTCCGAGACCATCTCCCACTGGACCCCGTACAAAAACGACATTTCGGTCACCGTGTCGAAAGTGCCGGCTTTCCTGAAGGAAGTCGACGCGATCGTCGGCGAACACTACCCGGACTTCGAAATCGTCTGGTTTGGCCATATCGGCGACGGCAACCTGCACTTGAACATCCTCAAGCCGGACAACTTGAGCAAGGACGAGTTTTTCGCCAAGTGCGCCACGGTCAACAAGTGGGTGTTCGAAACCGTCGAGAAGTACAACGGTTCGATTTCCGCCGAACACGGCGTGGGCATGACCAAGCGCGATTACCTGACCTACAGCCGCTCTGCGGTCGAGATCGAGTACATGAAAGCCGTAAAGGCCGTGTTCGACCCGAACGGGATCATGAACCCGGGCAAGATTTTCGCTGTTTGAAGCCGCAGTCCCTGAAGAATCCAACGAGCAGGAGTCGGTAATGAGCTATCAGCACCAATATGTCGACGGTACGAAAATCCACTTCCCGGTAGGCAAAGTGGTGTGTATCGGACGCAACTACGCCGAGCACGCCAAGGAACTGGACAACCCGGTGCCCACCGAGCCGCTGCTGTTTATCAAGCCGGGCAGTTGTGTGGTGGCGCTGGAAGGCGGGTTCAGCATTCCGACCGAGCGTGGTTCGGTGCACTACGAGGCGGAAATCGCTGTATTGATCGGCAAGCCGCTGTCGACCAAGCCCAGCCGCGAAGAAGTGCTGGATGCGATTTCCGGTTTCGCCCCGGCCCTGGACCTGACCCTGCGTGACAAGCAGTCCGAGCTCAAGGCCAAGGGCCTGCCCTGGGAAATCGCCAAGTCGTTCGACGGCGCGGCGGTCCTGGCACCGTTCGTGGTCAGCAGCACCTTCGCCGACCTGACCGATATCGGCATCCGCCTGACCATCAACGGCGAAGTTCGCCAGGACGGCAACAGCAGCGCGATGCTCAACCCCATCGTGCCGATGATCCAGCACATGGCTGGATGCTTCTCGCTGCAGGCCGGTGATGTGATCCTGACTGGCACGCCGGTGGGCGTCGGTCCGCTGAATGTCGGTGACGAGTTGGTCCTGGAGCTTCCAGGCGCCAGCGCCTTCAGCAGCAGCGTTCGCTGAGCCTTCGCTGCCGATCGTCCGGGCTGGCCGATCCTGATCGGATCGCGCCAGCCTGCAAGCACTCGCCCTGGGTGTTTGGCATTTTTTTCACATTTTTTTTGGATAAATACCCGTCCAAAGCGCATGGCCCCTTATTCCGTGTGCTATTACAAATGGCTGATCTTCTGGAATGTCATTGATGGCCGTGCATCCCCTTCCCAAACTCAAAACCGCTCGCCGCTCGCGTTTCGTCATGCGCTGGTATTCCTGGTTGCTGCTGGTAGGCGTGATCGTCTATGGCCTGGCGTACGCCATGCATTGGGATGATCGTGGCTGGTTGTGGGTCCAGGAGGGGTTTGAAACACCGGTGGCGCGCCAGGAAAGCGTGTGGCTGCCCGACTACCGTGCGGTGATCGATGCCAAGGTGCTGCCGGGAATGGAGAAGGACGAGGCCTCCGACCTGACCTATAACCCGCAGACCAAGACCCTGTTTTCGGTGATGGGGAAGAACCCGTTCCTGGTGGAGTTGAGCCTGCAGGGCGATGTGCTGCGCAAGATGCCGCTGGTGGGCTGGGGCAATCCGGAAGGCGTGGCGGCGTTGGAAAACGGGCTGCTGGCCATCGTCGACGAACGCCAGCACCTGCTGACCATCGTCAAGGTCGACGCCAGCACCCGCGAACTGAACATCGCCGACTTCCCCCAATACGACCTGGGCCCTTCGAAAGACCAGAACAAAGCCTTTGAAGCCATCGCCTGGAACCCGCGCAAACAGCAGTTGCTGCTGGGCGAGGAGCGGCCGCCGGCGTTGTTCACCTGGAGCAGCGACGGCAGCCAGGTGCTCAAGGGTGACAAGCAGAAGCTGGCCAGTGACGAGCTGGACCTGCGCAATCTTTCGGCCCTGGGCATCGACCCGCGCACCGGTCACACCCTGGTGCTGTCCGCCGATTCCCATTTGTTGCTGGAGTTGGATGAAGCCGGTGAGCAGGTCAGCTTCATGACCCTGCTGGGCGGTTTCAACGGGTTGAAGAGCACCATTCCCCGCGCCGAGGGCGTGGCCATGGACGACGCCGGTGTGTTGTACATGGTCAGCGAGCCCGACCTTTTTTACCGTTTCGAGAAGCGCTGAGTCACACCGCTGCGTCCTGCGCTGATCGCAAGGCGGGCCAGACACCCCGGGCAATTAAGTTTAAATTCAGTCAGGCGTGATATTTCATCCGTCCGTCCTGATCCCGAGCTTGCCTGAATGCGTCGACTTGCCCGCCCCAAAGCCCTTTCCCTGATGTTGTGCCTGGTCGCTCTGTTGCTGGTCGGCGTCGCCGCCCAGCAGTACCGATTGTTCGAGCGCGCCTGGTTCAATGTGCAAGGTCTGTGGCAACCGGCTGATGCCCGTTCCATCGGCCTGGGCGATTACCGGGTGGAGATCGAGGCGCAACAGATCCCGGGCCTGGACGCCGACGTGTCGGCACTGACCTACGACCCGGTGCGCAAGAGCCTGTTTACCGTCACCAACAAGAATGCCGAACTGATCGAGCTGTCGCTCGAGGGGCAGATCCTGCGCCGGGTGGCCCTGGTCGGCTTTGGCGATCCGGAGGCGGTGGAGTTCATCAGCGCCGACACTTACGTGCTGACGGACGAGCGCCGGCAGCGCCTGATCAAGATCCACCTTGAGGACGACACGCGGTTTCTCGATGCGGCCGATGCCGAGCAAATGACCCTCGGGGTGCACATGAGCAGTAACAAGGGGTTTGAAGGGTTGGCGTACGACTCGGTGGGCAAGCGCCTGTTCGTCGCCAAGGAACGTGACCCGATGTTGATCTATGAGGTGCAGGGCTTTCCTCACTACAACCCGGAAAAGTCCTACGCCGTGCACGTGGTCAACAACCCCAAGCGCGATGCCGGGATGTTTGTGCGCGACCTGTCCAGCCTGCAGTACGACGAACGCACCGGGCATTTGCTGGCGCTGTCGGATGAGTCGCGGCTGGTGCTGGAGCTGGATGTCGACGGGCGACCGCTGAGCACCCTGTCCCTGACCAAGGGCCAGCAGGGCTTGCGGGCGACGGTGCCGCAGGCAGAAGGAATCGCCATGGATGACGATGGCAGCCTGTACCTGGTCAGCGAGCCGAACCTGTTCTACGTGTTCAAGAAGCCCGCGTTGTAAGGCGAGCCTGCCGCCGCTGGCCCCATTCAAGGCTCAGCGTCGGCAGGCGACTGCGGGATCAGGCCTTGAGGGTTTTCACGCCTTCGCTGGTGCCCAGCAGCAGTACGTCGGCCGGGCGCGCGGCGAACAGGCCGTTGGTGACCACGCCGACGATGGCGTTGATCTGGCGCTCCAGCTCCACCGGGTTGGTGATCTGCATGTTGAACACGTCGAGGATGATGTTGCCGTTATCGGTCAGCACGCCCTCGCGGTACACCGGGTCGCCGCCGAGCTTGACCAGCTCGCGGGCCACGTGGCTGCGGGCCATGGGGATCACTTCCACCGGTAGCGGGAAGGCGCCCAGCACCGAGACCAGCTTGCTGGCGTCGGCGATGCAGATGAAGGTCTTGGCCACGGCGGCCACGATCTTCTCGCGGGTCAGGGCCGCGCCACCGCCCTTGATCAGGTTCAGGTGCGCGTCGCTTTCGTCGGCGCCGTCGATGTAGAACTCCAGGTCGCTGACGGTGTTGAGCTCATACACCGGAATCCCGTGGCCCTTGAGGCGCGCGGCAGTGGCTTCGGAGCTGGCGACCGCGCCGTCGAAGGCGCCCTTGTGCTGGGCCAGGGCGTCGATAAAGCAGTTGGCGGTGGAGCCGGTGCCGACCCCGACGATGCTTTTGTCATCGAGTTTCGGAAGGATTAAATCGACGGCGGCCTGGGCCACTGCCTGTTTGAGTTGATCCTGGGTCATGCGGGCTCCGGAGCGGGCGGGGAGTAAAGAGGGGCGCGAGTATAACCCAACAAAACCTCTGTTTTCGTGTGGTCGCCCGCCCAAACGCTGGGTTAGACTCCCTGGCCCTGCCCAACCCGCTCAGTGATGCTTTCCGATGCTTGAACAGTACGTCAAAAAGATCCTCACCTCGCGCGTTTACGACGTTGCCGTAGAAACCCCCCTGCAGACCGCCCGCCAGCTTTCCGAGCGGCTGGGCAATCAGGTCTGGCTCAAGCGTGAAGACTTGCAGCCGGTGTTCTCGTTCAAGATTCGCGGCGCCTACAACAAGCTCACCCAGCTCAGCGAGGCAGAGCGCGCGCGGGGCGTGGTCACGGCATCTGCGGGTAACCACGCCCAGGGCCTGGCCCTGGCGGCCAAGGTCCTGGGGGTCAAGGCGACCATCGTGATGCCCAAGACCACCCCGGAGATCAAGGTCGAAGGTGTGCGTTCGCGCGGTGGCAAGGTGGTGCTGCACGGTGACTCCTTCCCGGAAGCCCTGGCCTACTCGCTGAAGCTGGTCGACGAAAAAGGCTACGTCTACATCCACCCTTATGATGATCCGCACACCATTGCCGGGCAGGGCACGGTGGCGATGGAAATCCTGCGCCAGCACCCCGGGCGCCTGGATGCGATCTTTGTCCCGGTGGGCGGCGGCGGCCTGATCGCCGGCATCGCGGCGTACGTGAAGTACCTGCGCCCGGAAATCAAGATCATCGGCGTCGAGCCGGACGACTCCAACTGCCTGCAAGCGGCCATGGCCGCCGGTGAGCGGGTGGTACTGCCGACCGTGGGCATCTTTGCCGACGGCGTGGCGGTGGCGCAGATCGGCCAGCACACCTTCGATATCTGCAAAGACTACGTCGACGAAGTCATTACCGTCAGCACCGATGAGATCTGTGCGGCAATCAAGGATATCTACGACGATACCCGCTCGATCACCGAACCTGCCGGCGCCCTGGGCGTGGCCGGGATCAAGAAGTACGTCGAGCAGCGCGGCATCACCGGCCAGACCCTGGTGGCCATCGACTCCGGCGCCAACGTCAACTTCGACCGCCTGCGCCACGTGGCCGAGCGCGCCGAGCTGGGCGAGGGCCGTGAAGCCATCATCGCCGTGACCATTCCCGAGAAGCCGGGCAGCTTCAAGGCGTTCTGCGAAGCCATCGGCAAGCGCCAGATCACCGAATTCAACTACCGCTACAACACTGGCAGCGAAGCGCACATTTTCGTCGGGGTGCAGACTCACCCGGAAAACGACCCGCGCAGCGCTTTGATCGCCAGCCTGACCGAGCAGGGCTTCCCGGTCATCGACCTGACCGACAACGAGCTGGCCAAGCTGCATATCCGCTACATGGTCGGTGGCCATGCGGAAAAGGTCAGTGACGAAGTGGTGTTTCGCTTCGAGTTTCCGGAGCGCCCGGGAGCCTTGTTCAACTTCCTGCACAAGCTGGGCGGGCGCTGGAACATTTCGATGTTCCACTACCGCAACCACGGCGCGGCCGATGGCCGAGTGGTTGCCGGCCTGCAAGTCCCGGCTGCCGAGCGTCACCTGGTGCCCGCGGCACTGGCGCAAATCGGCTACCCGTACTGGGATGAAAGCGACAACCCGGCGTATCAGCTGTTCCTGGGCTGAACGGCTACGCTGATGGGCACGGCCTAAGGAGTAGATGACATGGAAAATTTGACCACGCTGAAGCTGCTGCATGTGCTGGCCACGGTGCTGCTGCTGGGCAGCGCCTTGGGCCTGGCGGTCTGGGTCTGGCGCAACCGGGGTGACGCCACCTTTTACAGCCGTGTGCTGCGTCGGCCGGGGCTGTTCGGCTGGCTGCTGATGGCGCTGGGCGTCCTGAGCCTGCCCTTCAGCGGCTGGTGGATGGTGCACCTGGTGGGCTGGCCGCTGGGCCAGACCTGGATCCTCGCCTCCAGCGTGCTCTACACCCTGGGCGCGCTGGCCTGGTTGTGGTTGCTGGTGCGGCTCAACCGCTTGCGGCTGGCCAAGGCGGCCAGCGGCCTGAAATTCACCCTGGCGCTGGCGATTTTCAGCTTTGTGTGTTTTTTTGCCATCGCCGGGTTGATGGGCGCCAAGCCGGTCTGAGCCGGTAAGCCGCGCTGGGGAATCAGATGAAAATCCTTCTGGTGGGGGCCACGGGGTTTATCGGCCGCCATCTGCTGACGGCGCTGCACGCCGCTGGCCATCAATTGATCGCTACCAGTCGCCAGCCCCAGGCGCCCGGGCTGCCCGGGGTTGAGTGGCGCTGCCTGGACCTCGACCTGCTGGCCCGGGACCCGAGTTATTTTGCCTTTCCCGAGCAGGTCGACCTGCTGATCAACGCCGCCGGGCTGCTGACGACCGACACCACGGCGCTGGCGTTGACCCAGGATCGGGGCGCCCGCGCGCTATTTGATCTGGCGGCGCAACAAGGCGTGCGCGTATTGCAGATTTCGGCCCTGGGCGCGGCGGCGCAATCGGACGTGGCCTTTCTCGCCAGCAAGGGCGCGGCGGATGAGTATCTGCTGCAACTGGGCATCGACGCCGTGGTGCTGCGCCCCTCGCTGGTGCTGGGGCAGGGCGGCGCCAGCAGTGGCTGGCTGGCCCAGCTCTCGCCCTGGCCGCTGATTGCCCTGCTCGACCTGAAGGCGCAGTTGCAGCCATTGCATGTGGACGACCTGAGTGGCGCGGTCCTGGCGCTGCTGCGCCAATGGCCGGCGCAGGCCATGGTCTTGCCGCTGGTGGGCCCGCAATGCCTGACCCTGGCCCAGGTGCTGGACCAGTTGCGCGCGGCCCAGGGCTGGGCGCCGGGGCGCTACATCAAAGTGCCGTCCGGGCTGCTGGCGGTGGGCGTCTGGCTGGGGGAGCGCCTGGGCTGGCGGGCCCTGAATCGGCAAAGCCTGCGCATGGCGCAGCGCGACAACCTGGCCGATCCGCAGGTGCTGGAGTCGGTCTGCGGCTACCGTGCGGCACCGCTGGCGACGCGTTTGCACGACTGGCCGACGGCCAGCCAGAGCAGCCAGTTGGCCCTGCGCCCGCTGATGCTGGCGGTGATGGTGTTGATTTGGCTGGGCACGGCCGCCGTGTGCATCGGCCCCGGTTACGACTGGGGGCTGCGGATCATGGGCGAGGCCGGGGTTCACGGGGTTATGGCCATGCTGGCGGTGGTCGGCGGCTCGCTGTGCGATGCGCTGTTGGGCGTCGGTTTGCTGCTCAAGCGCTGGCGGCGACCAACCCTGCAGGTGCAGCTGCTGTTGATGCTGGGTTACACCCTGTTTATCAGCCTGGTGCTGCCGCACTACTGGTTTGACCCTTATGCCGCCGTCGCCAAGAACCTGGTGCTGATGGTGGCGACCCTTTGGCTTCTGTGGACCGAACCGCGTCGATGAGTGTTTACCTGCTGCTTAAAACCCTGCACATCCTGTCTTCGACCATCCTATTCGGGCTGGGCGCCGGCTCGGCCTATTACGCCCTGCGTGCCTGGCGCAGCGGCAAGGTCGAAGTGATCGCCGTGACCTTCAAGCACCTGGTGTTCGCCGACTGGGCGTTTACCGCGACCACGGCGGTGTTCCAGCCGCTGAGCGGCCTGGGGCTGATTCACCTGGCGGGTTGGTCGATCGGGCAGAGCTGGTTGATGTGGAGCCTGGGTTTGTATGTGCTGGCGGGTATTTGCTGGTTGCCGGTGGTCTGGTTGCAGATCCGCGTCCACCGCATGGCCGAGCAGGCGTTGCGCGACGGCACGCCGATGCCGCTCAAGGCCGCCACCTACATGCGCTGGTGGTTTGCCCTGGGCTGGCCGGCGTTCCTGGCGTTCATGGGGATTTTCTATTTGATGGTGGCCAAGCCAGCGTAATGGCTGGCTTGGCCTGGGGCCGGGTCCGCGGGCTCAAGCGGACCGGGCAGCGGCATCAGCCGCGCAGGCTGAGCACCGGCCAGCCACGTTTCTGGGCTTCGGCCAGCAGGTTCGGGTCGGGGTCGACCGCCACCGGGTTCGCCACTTGTTCCAGCAGCGGCAGGTCGTTCATCGAGTCGCTGTAGAAGTAGCTGTCGTCGAGGTTGTGGCCGGTTTCTTCCAGCCAGCGGTTCAGGCGTGTCACTTTGCCCTCACGGAAGCAGGGTACATCGATGCTGCGCCCGCTGTAGCGGCCGTCGACCATCTCGCATTCGGTGGCGATCAGGTGTTCCACGCCCAGGCGTTCGGCGATCGGCGCGGTGACGAAACGGTTGGTGGCGGTGATGATCACCAGTTTGTCGCCGGCCTCGCGGTGCTTGGCCAGCAGCGCCATGGCCTTGGGCAGCAGGATCGGCTCGATGCAGTCGCGCATATAGTCGCGGTGCCATTGATCGAGCACGCTCATCTCGGTGCGGCCGAGAATTTCCAGGCAGAAGTTCAGGTAGGCGGCGTTATCGAGCTTGCCCGCCAGGTAATCCTGGTAGAACTCGTCGTTGCGGGCCTTGTAGGTGACGGCGTCGAGGAAGCCTCTTTCGCACAGGTAATCGCCCCAGGCGTGATCGCTGTCACCGCCCAGAAGCGTGTTGTCCAAGTCGAATAAAGCCAGGCGCATTGCAGTTACTCGCTCACAGAAGGCTGAAAAAGGCGTCCAGAATACGGTCTTTTCACAAGAGTGCACATAAGGTAAGCCGCCTCGTTGCTGCTTTAACAACCTTTGTGGAACAATGCGGCGACATGCGTTTGCGAGGTTGTTGCCGTGATCGACCCCGATGGTTTTCGCCCCAATGTCGGGATTATTCTGACGAATGATGCCGGCCAGGTGCTATGGGCTCGCCGTATCAATCAAGATGCCTGGCAGTTTCCTCAAGGGGGGATCAACCCCGAGGAGACCCCGGAAGACGCCTTGTACCGCGAGTTGAACGAAGAAGTGGGCCTGGAGCGCGAAGATGTGCAAATTCTCGCCTGCACCCGGGGCTGGTTGCGCTATCGTTTGCCGCAACGTCTGGTCAGGACACACAGCCAACCGCTGTGCATCGGCCAGAAACAGAAATGGTTTCTCCTGCGCCTGATCTCCAACGAGCAGCGGGTGCGGATGGATTTGACCGGTAAACCGGAGTTCGATGGCTGGCGCTGGGTCAGTTATTGGTATCCGTTGGGCCAGGTGGTGACATTCAAGCGCGAGGTTTATCGCCGCGCTCTCAAAGAGCTTGCCCCGCGCCTATTAGCGCGCGACTGACGACGGAGTTCGACCCCGAGCCATGCTCAATACGCTGCGCAAGATCGTCCAGGAAGTTAACTCCGCCAAGGATCTCAAGGCGGCGTTAGGGATTATTGTATTGCGCGTCAAAGAGGCCATGGGCAGTCAGGTCTGCTCGGTCTATCTGCTGGACCCCGAGACCAACCGTTTTGTCCTGATGGCCACCGAGGGCTTGAACAAGCGCTCGATCGGCAAGGTCAGCATGGCACCCAATGAAGGTCTGGTCGGCCTGGTCGGCACGCGCGAAGAACCGCTCAACCTCGAAAATGCCGCCGATCACCCACGCTATCGCTACTTCGCCGAAACCGGTGAGGAGCGTTACGCCTCTTTCCTCGGCGCACCGATCATCCACCACCGCCGTGTCGTGGGCGTGCTGGTTATCCAGCAAAAGGAGCGTCGCCAGTTCGACGAGGGCGAAGAAGCCTTCCTGGTGACCATGAGCGCGCAGCTGGCGGGGGTTATCGCCCACGCCGAAGCCACCGGTTCGATCCGCGGCCTGGGGCGCCAGGGCAAGGGGATCCAGGAAGCCAAGTTCGTCGGGGTCCCGGGTTCGCCGGGTGCCGCAGTGGGTACGGCGGTGGTCATGCTGCCGCCGGCCGACCTGGACGTGGTGCCGGATAAAACCATTAGCGATATCGATGCCGAGCTCGGGCTGTTCAAGACCGCCATTGAAGGCGTGCGTGCCGATATGCGCGCGCTGTCGGCAAAACTCGCGACTCAGCTGCGCCCGGAAGAGCGCGCCCTGTTCGACGTCTACCTGATGATGCTCGACGATGCCTCACTGGGCAGCGAAGTCACCACCATTATCAAGACTGGTCAGTGGGCCCAGGGCGCACTGCGTCAGGTGGTCACCGACCACGTCAACCGCTTTGAGCTGATGGACGACGCCTACCTGCGCGAGCGGGCGTCCGACGTCAAGGACCTGGGCCGCCGACTGCTGGCCTATCTGCAGGAAGAGCGCCAGCAAACCCTGGTCTACCCCGACAACACCATCCTGATCAGCGAAGAACTGACGCCGGCCATGCTCGGCGAGGTGCCGGAAGGCAAGCTGGTCGGCCTGGTGTCGGTATTGGGGTCGGGCAACTCCCACGTTGCGATCCTGGCGCGAGCCATGGGGATTCCGACGGTCATGGGCCTGGTCGACCTGCCTTACTCCAAGGTCGACGGCATCCAGATGATCGTCGATGGCTACCACGGCGAGGTCTATACCAACCCCAGCGATGTGCTGCGCAAGCAGTTCGCCGAGGTGGTCGAAGAAGAACGGCAACTGGCCCAGGGCCTGGATGCGCTGCGCGACCTGCCGTGCGTGACCCTGGATGGCCACCGCATGCCGCTGTGGGTCAACACCGGCCTGCTGGCCGATGTGGCGCGGGCACAGAAGCGCGGCGCCGAAGGTGTGGGCCTGTACCGCACCGAAGTGCCGTTCATGATCAATCAGCGTTTCCCGAGTGAAAAGGAGCAGCTGGCGATTTATCGCGAGCAACTGGCGGCCTTCCATCCGCAGCCGGTGACGATGCGCAGCCTGGACATCGGCGGCGACAAGTCACTGTCTTATTTCCCGATCAAGGAAGACAACCCCTTCCTCGGCTGGCGCGGCATTCGCGTCACCCTCGACCACCCGGAAATCTTCCTGGTCCAGACCCGGGCCATGCTCAAGGCCAGCGAAGGCCTGAACAACCTGCGCATCCTGCTGCCGATGATCTCCGGCACCCACGAACTGGAAGAAGCCCTGCACCTGATCCACCGTGCCTGGGGCGAAGTGCGTGACGAAGGCACCGATGTGCCGATGCCGCCGATCGGGGTCATGATCGAAATTCCGGCTGCGGTCTACCAGACCAAGGAGCTGGCGCGCCAGGTGGACTTCCTGTCGGTCGGCTCCAACGACCTGACCCAATACCTGCTGGCGGTGGACCGTAACAACCCGCGGGTCGCCGATCTCTACGACTACCTGCACCCGGCGGTGCTGCAAGCCCTGCAAAACGTAGTGCGCGACGCCCACGCCGAAGGCAAGCCGGTGAGTATCTGCGGTGAGATGGCCGGTGATCCGGCGGCGGCGGTGCTGCTGATGGCGATGGGCTTCGACAGCCTGTCGATGAACGCCACCAACCTGCCGAAAGTGAAGTGGATGCTGCGTCAGATCAACCTGACCAAGGCCAAGGAACTGTTGGCCGAGCTGATGACCATCGACAACCCGCAAGTTATCCACAGCTCGCTGCAACTGGCGCTGAAAAAGCTCGGCCTGGCGCGGATGATCAATCCGGCTTCGGCCAAGACACTCTAAGCCGCGCGGTTCTGCTCCCCCCAGGCCGGATCCTGCCCAGCAGCATCCGGCCTGGGCGTTCTAAACCTTCAGCTCGACCTCTCCCAAATGCCCGCCGTAGGGCCCGAAACTGCGTTCCACCAAGTGCCGGGTGCCGTCGGCGTGGACGATCAGCGCGGTGCTGGCGCGGGTGCCGTAGCTGGGGCTGGCGATAAACACGCTGGACAGCAGGCTTTCGGTGGCCAGGCCGACGCCGGTGTCCGGCAAGTCGGCAAAGGGCGCGGTCTGCGGGTCACTGAGCAAGGCCAGCAGCGCCTGGGGCTGCGGATCGTCCAGCAGTTCGCCGAGGGCGGCGCGGGCCTTGAGCAGTTTCGGCCAGGGCGTATCCAGGCCGGCGTTGGACAAGCCATACACGCCACTGCCCAAGCGTTGGGGTTGCAGGTCGTTGGCGTTGTAATGCCACAGCGCTTCGGCGGTACCGACCAGCAGGTTAAAGCCGGCATATTCCACCGATCTGCCGACAACGTCGGTCAAATAGTCATCCAGCGGGATTTTGCCGGCGAGAAAGCGTGCCACCAGTTCGCCCCGGGAGCGGCGCGCTGGCGGTTGATGAGGGTCGCGAATATTGGTCAGTGCGGCGAAGCGGCCATCGGCGCCGACCCCCAGCCAGGTGCCCCCGGCTTCCAGGTCGCGTCCGGCGTAAATCTCCGGGGTTTCAGGCCACTGGGCGAGGGGCAGGCTGGGGCGGGCATAGAATTCGTCGCGGTTGGCCGCGACGATCAGCGGTTGGGCATGGCCCGGCCGCCAAGCGAAAACGATCAAGCACATCGGGCTTATCCCTTTTGGGTTTTTGCCCACTCTACGCACAGATGAAGCGGGTATCCATCGCCATCCAGTGGAGCCGAGGGCCGTGCATCCGGTACCATGCCGGTCTTATTTTGGGGTGCACCCATGGAATTTCTGCTCTATCTGCTGTTGGGCGCCTGTGCGGGCGTGCTGGCCGGGCTGTTTGGCGTGGGTGGCGGGATCATCATCGTTCCGGTGCTGGTGTTCAGTTTCAAGGCGCAGGGCTTCGACCCGCTGGTGTTGACCCACCTGGCAGTGGGCACCTCGCTGGCCACCATCATCTTCACTTCGGTCAATGCGATTCGCGAGCATCAGCGCAGGGGCGCGGTGCGCTGGCCGATCTTTGTCTGGATGACCGTCGGGATTCTGATCGGCGCCGGCTTTGGTGCGCTGACGGCGGAGGCGATTTCCGGTCCCCACCTGCAAAAGATCATTGGTGTATTCGCCCTGGTGATCGCCCTGCAGATGGTCCTTGAACTCAAGCCCAAGGCCAGCCGAACGGTTCCCGGCAAAGTGGGTCTGACCCTGGCCGGTAGCGTGATTGGCTGGGCTTCGGCGATTTTCGGCATCGGTGGCGGTTCGCTCACCGTGCCGTTCCTGACCTGGCGCAGCGTGCCCATGCAGCAAGCGGTGGCGACGTCATCGGCCTGCGGCCTGCCGATCGCACTGGCCAGCGCTTTAAGTTTCATGATTCTGGGCTGGCATGATCCGTTGCTGCCGGCCCATAGTCTGGGTTTTGTGTATTTGCCGGCGCTGCTGGGCATTGCGCTGACCAGCATGGTATTCGCCCGCTTTGGCGCGCGCCTGGCCCACAGCCTGTCGCCGCGCCTGCTCAAGCGTCTGTTTGCCGCGCTGCTGTTTGGCGTAGGGCTGAGTTTCCTGCTCTGAAAGGGGCCGCAATCCTGGCTTAATCCCGGCGTGCCACTGTCACGCCCGCAATCTTGAGTTTTCTACTCTTACGAGGAGTCGCAATGCTGCCTTACCCGCAGATCGATCCGGTGGCCCTGGCCATCGGTCCGCTGAAAATCCACTGGTACGGGCTGATGTACCTGATCGGCATCGGCGGTGCCTGGCTGCTGGCATCGCGTCGGCTGAACCGTTTCGACCCGACCTGGAACAAGGAGAAGCTCTCCGACATGGTGTTCTGGATGTCGATGGGGGTCATTGTCGGGGGGCGTCTGGGGTATGTGCTGTTCTACGACCTGAACGCGTACCTGGCCAACCCGACCCTGATCTTCGAGGTGTGGAAGGGTGGCATGTCGTTCCATGGCGGCTTTATCGGGGTGATGCTGGCGGCCTTGTGGTTCGGCAAGCGCAACAACAAGTCGTTCTTCGAACTGATGGATTTCGTCGCGCCGATGGTGCCGATCGGCCTGGGCGCCGGGCGGATCGGCAACTTCATCAACGCCGAGTTGTGGGGCAAGCCGACCGACCTGCCCTGGGCGATGATTTTCCCGCCGTTCAGCGATCCTTCGCAGTTGCCGCGGCATCCGTCGCAGCTGTACCAGTTCGCCCTGGAAGGCGTGGCACTGTTTGTGATCCTGTGGCTGTTCTCGCGCAAGCCGCGGCCGACCATGGCGGTCTCCGGCATGTTTGCCCTGTTCTACGGGATTTTCCGGTTTATCGTCGAGTTCGTCCGGGTGCCGGATGCCCAGCTCGGCTACCTGGCGTGGAACTGGCTGACCATGGGCCAGGTCCTGTGCCTGCCGATGATCATTGGTGGCTTGTTCCTGATCTGGCTGGCTTATCACCGCGCTCCGGCGAACACGAGCGCCGCGCTTTAAATTCGAATACCGGGGCCCTGGCCCCGGGTTCAAGGATGCAGGTAATTCATGAAGCAATATCTCGATCTGGTCGCCCATGTCATCAACAACGGCACCAAGCAGGCCAACCGCACCGGCGTGAACACCATCAGTTTTCCCGGTGCCATGCTGCGTTATGACCTCAAGGAAGGCTTTCCGGCCATCACCACCCGCAAGATGGCCTTCAAGTCGGCCATCGGCGAGATGTGCGGTTTTCTGCGTGGGGTGAACAACGCCGCCCAGTTCCGTGCCCTGGGCTGCAAGGTCTGGGACCAGAACGCCAACGAAAACGCGCAGTGGCTGGCCAACCCGTTCCGCCAGGGCGAAGACGACCTGGGTGAAATTTACGGCGTGCAATGGCGCAAATGGCCGGCGTACAAGCAGATTGCCCTGAGCAACCCGGCCGCCATCGAGCAGACCCTGGCCCAGGGTTATCGGCAGATCGCCGAAGGTGAGGAAAACGGTCAGGCCTATGTGGTGCTGTACAAGGCCATCGACCAGATCCGCCAGTGCGTCGACACCATCATCAAGGACCCGGGCAGCCGGCGGATCCTGTTCCACGGCTGGAACTGCGCCCAGCTCGATGAAATGGCCTTGCCGCCATGCCACCTGCTGTATCAGTTCCACCCCAATGTCGAGACCCGGGAAATTTCCCTGACCCTCTATATCCGCTCCAATGACCTGGGCCTGGGCACGCCGTTCAACCTCACCGAAGGCGCCGCCTTGCTGAGCCTGATCGGGCGCCTCACCGGCTACACCCCGCGCTGGTTCACCTATTTCATCGGTGACGCCCACGTTTACGAAAACCACCTGGACATGCTCAACGAACAGCTCAAGCGCGAGCCGTTCCCGATGCCTAAGCTGGTGATCAGTGATCGGGTGCCGGAGTTCGCCAAGACCGGTGTCTACCAGCCGGAGTGGCTGGAGCTGATCGAGCCGAGCGACTTCTCCCTCGACGGCTACCAGCACCATGCACCCATGACCGCGCCGATGGCGGTCTAGGCCTTTACCCGGGAGCCGTGGGGCTGACGCCGCGCGGCCCCTATCGCTTCATCCGTGACCTTTATCGACCTGTGCCCGGGAACCCTCCCGGGCATTGCTGTACCTGGCGAGCGGCTACGCTCTCAGGAGCAGCCTCGGTTCGTTCGGGGTGCAGTCCTTCTGATATTGAATACGAGCCCTTGAATGGAAGAACTCAACCGCAGCCTGTTCCTGGCCATCAATGCCAGCGCCGAAGCATCGTTGCCGATGCGCGAACTGGCGGTGTTCCTGGCGCAATGGCTGGTCCTGAGCGTGCCGCTGCTGCTCCTGATGTTGTGGGTGTTTGGCGGACGGCGGCAACGAATGATCGTGCTGATCGCGACCTTGAGCATTGTCTTCGCCCTGGCCTGCAACCTGCTGATTCGCGATCTGTGGTTTCACCCACGACCGTTCATGCTCGGCCTGGGGCAGAACTTCCTGGCCCACGCGCCTGGGGCGTCCTTTCCCAGCGATCATGCCAGCGGCATGTTTGCCATGGCGTTCGCGCTGATTCTGGTGTCCCTGTACCGAACCGGGCTGGTGATGCTGGCGCTGGCGCTATTGGTGAGCTGGGCCCGGGTCTACCTGGGGGTGCATTTCCCGTTCGACATCCTGGGCGGCTGCCTGGTCGGGCTACTCAGCGCCTGCCTGGTGCGCCAGGGCCTGGCCTGGCGCGATCTGGATCAGCGGCTGCTGACGCTGCTTGAGGGGATCTACCAGCGGTTGATACCCCTGGGCCGCCACGGCTCCTGAAACCATGGCGCCCTGGCCACGGGCCTAGTGCCCGTGGCTGCGGCCGACATGGGAGTGCTCGGCGTCGCTGGGCGCGACCGAACCGCTGACTTCCAGGCGCTGCAAGATCCCGCATTGATCCAAGTCCGGTCCTTCGCAGCAGCGTTGGCGCAGGTCGAGCAGTTGTTCCTGCAGCGCCAGCAGGCCGTCGATGCGCAATTTGACGTGGTGGATGTGTTCGTCGATCAGGGCGTTGACGTTTTCGCACTGGCCTTGCGGGCTGTCGCGCAGGCCCAGCAGGCTGCGGATCTCCTCGAGGGTCATGTCGAGGCTGCGGCAATTGCGGATAAACGTCAGGCGTTCGGTGTGGGCCTGGGTGTAAAGACGGTAGTTGCCTTCGCTGCGAGCCGGTTCCGGCAGCAGCCCTTCGCGTTCGTAATAGCGGATGGTTTCGACCTGGCAGTCGGTCAGTTTCGCCAATTCACCGATTTTCATGGGGGCGTCTCGTTTTGGGTGCTTGACCCTATAGTGGCTACAGGGTGTTCACTTGGCAACAGGCACCTTTCATGGACGTCACCCCAATGAACAATTCGCTCCACACTTCCGGCAAGCCCCACGCTGATCACGATCAGATCACGCTCCACACTTCCGGCAAGCCCCACGCTGATCACGATCACGATCACGATCACGATCACGGCCAAGAGCCGAAGCTGCAGGCCATCCCCAAGCATGACCACGGCAGCCATGGCGATTCCTGCTGCTCCTCCAAGGTCGCGCCGTCACAGGTCCTGTTGAGCGCGACCATCAGCGCTAGCGCCCGCCTCAGCAGTTTTCGGATTGAAGCCATGGACTGTCCGACCGAGCAGACGCTGATCCAGAACAAACTGGGCAAGCTGGCCGGTGTGCAGCAATTGCAGTTCAACCTGATCAATCGGGTCCTGGGCGTCACCCACGACTTGCCGAGCACCGCGCCGATTATCGAAGCCATCAAGTCCCTGGGTATGCAGGCCGAGCCGATCGAGCAGGGCGCCGACGCCGAGCCGGCGGCGCCTGCAGTGAAGAAACACTGGTGGCCGCTGGCCCTGTCCGGCGTGGGGGCACTGGCCGCGGAGGTGATTCACTTCACCGACAGCGCGCCGTCCTGGGTGATTGCCCTGGTGGCGTTGGTGTCGATTCTCAGCGGTGGCCTGGGCACCTATAAAAAGGGCTGGATCGCCCTGAAGAACCTCAACCTCAACATCAACGCGCTGATGAGTATCGCGGTGACCGGCGCGGTGCTGATCGGCCAGTGGCCGGAAGCGGCGATGGTGATGTTCCTGTTCACCGTGGCCGAGCTGATTGAAGCGCGTTCCCTGGACCGGGCGCGCAACGCCATCGGCGGCCTGATGCAGATGACCCCGGAGCAGGTCACGGTGCAGTTGCCGGACGGAACTTGGGTCGAACGTGAAGCCAAAAGCATTGAACTCGGAGCCCTGGTCCGGGTGCGCCCTGGTGAGCGCATCGGCCTCGATGGCGAGGTGGTCTCTGGCAGTTCGACTATCGACCAGGCGCCGATTACCGGCGAGAGCCTGCCGATTGAAAAGACCGTGGGCGACAAGGTCTTCGCCGGCACCATCAACCAGGCCGGCTCCCTGGAATATAAAGTCACCGCCGCGGCCAACAACTCGACCCTGGCGCGGATCATCCACGCCGTGGAGCAGGCCCAGGGCGCACGGGCGCCAACCCAGCGCTTTGTCGACAAGTTCTCCACCATTTACACCCCGGTAGTCTTTGTTTTTGCCTTGGCCGTGGCGGTGATTCCGCCGCTGTTCATGGGCGCGGCCTGGTTCGACTGGATCTACCGTGCCCTGGTGCTGCTGGTGGTGGCGTGCCCGTGTGCTCTGGTGATTTCCACCCCGGTCACCATCGTCAGCGGCTTGGCCGCCGCCGCGCGCAAAGGGATCCTGGTCAAGGGCGGGGTGTACCTGGAGGGCGGTTACAAACTCGACTACCTGGCCCTGGACAAGACCGGCACCATCACCCACGGCAAGCCGGTGCAGACCGACTTCCTGCCCCTCGACCCCCTGGCCGAAAACACCGCGCCGGCATTGGCCGCCAGCCTGGCCGGGCGTTCGGACCACCCGGTGTCGCTGGCCATCGCCAATGCGGCTGTGGATAAAAACCTGGCGCTGCACGCTGTGGATAACTTCCAGGCCCTGGCCGGGCGCGGCGTGAGTGGTGAAATCAACGGTGAGCTGTACCACCTGGGCAACCACCGCCTGGTGGAAGAGCTGGGCCTGTGCTCGCCCGCCCTCGAGGAAAAACTCTTCGCCCTGGAAAAACAAGGCAAGACCGTGGTCCTGCTCCTCGACCGCTCCGGGCCGCTGGCGCTGTTTGCCGTGGCCGATACGGTCAAGGACAGCAGCCGCGAAGCCATCGCCCAGCTGCATGAGTTGGGGGTCAAGACCCTGATGCTGACCGGTGACAACCCGCACACTGCCCAGGCCATCGCGGCCCAGGTGGGCATCGACCAGGCGCGAGGCGACCTGCTGCCCACCGACAAGCTGCAAGCGATTGAAGCGCTGTATGCCCAGGGGCACCGCGTGGGCATGGTTGGCGACGGCATCAACGACGCGCCGGCCCTGGCCCGGGCCGAAATTGGTTTCGCCATGGCCGCCGCTGGCACTGACACCGCGATTGAAACCGCGGATGTCGCCCTGATGGACGATGATCTGCGCAAGATTCCGGCGTTTATCCGCCTGTCGCGCCAGACCTCGAATATCCTGGTGCAAAATATCGCCCTGGCGCTGGTGATCAAGGCGATCTTTCTTGGAGTAACCTTTGCCGGCCTGGCCACGATGTGGATGGCCGTCTTTGCCGACATGGGGGTCAGCCTGTTGGTGGTGTTCAATGGTTTGCGCCTCTTGCGCAAATAACGACGAGAGTGCGCAGTGCTGAGTGCCGAGCTGAAGGCTTTTTACATGGTCGCCCGCCTGGGCAGCATCACCCTGGCGGCGAAAAAGCTCGGCCTTAGCCAGCCGACGGTCACCACCCAGATTCGCCACCTGGAAAGCCAGTACGCGGTTGAGCTGTTCTACCGCGGCGGTCGCCGCCTGAGCCTGAGCGACGAGGGCGCGCGGCTGCTGCCGATGGTCAAGCAGTTGTTGCAGCAGGAGGCGGACATCGAGTTCTTCCTGCGTAACAGCGGCCAGATGCAGGGCAGCCTGCGCATCGCTGCCACCGCGCCGTATTACATCCTCGACCTGGTCAAAACCTTCCGCGAGCGCTTGCCCCAGGTCCAGGTGGCCGTGGAAATCGGCAATTCGCAGCAGGTGCTGGAGGCCCTGGAAGAGTACCGAGTGGACATCGCCGCGTCGTCGCAACTGCTCGAAGACCCACGCCTGATCCGCCGGGTGCTGGGCACCGACCCATTGGTGCTGGCGGTGCATCGCAACCATCCGCTGGCGGCGCTGGACCACGTGCCCCTGAGTGCATTGGCCGGGCATACCCTGCTGATGCGTGAAGCCGGCTCGACCACCCGCAGCCTGACCGAAGCACTGCTCAACAGCGCCCAGGTCAGCTTTGGCCCGCTGCTGGAGATCGGCAGCCGTGAGTCGATCCGCGAAGCCGTGCTGCGCAACATCGGCATCAGCATCATCGCCCGCCAGGAAGTGCCCCACGACCCGCAGTTGCGCGTGCTGACCTTCGAAAACGCGCCGCAGATCGCCGAGTACCTGTACTGCCTCAAGGAGCGCAAAAACGCGCGGCTGCCGGCGGCCTTCCTCGGGCTGGCCCAGGAAATGGCTGGCTGCTGAATCTGCCCTACCGGGTTGCCTGGCCCCGGGCCAACCCAAATCTGCCAATACCACTATCGGCAGCTTTTGCCTCGTTGCCACAGTAACTACGCATTCGTTCCCTAGGATGGCCTGCATCTGCTTGATGAGGCCCCTCCATGAACAACTCGATTGCCACTGCCCTGAGCAACCCCGGTGCACCGATGAAGGTGCGCGGTCTGCAGAAACGTTTTGGCGCCTTTGCGGCGCTGGATAACGTGTCCCTGGACGTGGCGGCCGGCGAGCTGGTGTGCCTGCTCGGCCCGTCCGGTTGCGGCAAGACCACGCTGCTGCGCTGCATCGCCGGCCTTGAGCGCCAGGACCAGGGCGAGTTGTACCTGGGTGAGCGCGATGTCTCGCGCCTGGCGCCCCAGGCTCGGGATTACGGGATCCTGTTCCAGTCCTACGCGCTGTTCCCCAACCTCAGTGTCGAGGCCAATATCGCCTACGGCCTGGCCGGCAGCGGGCGCGACGAGGTGCGCCAGCGGGTCGGGCAGATGCTTGAGCTGGTGGGCCTGACCGGCAGCGAAAAGAAGTACCCCGGCCAACTGTCCGGCGGCCAGCAGCAGCGGGTGGCCCTGGCCCGTGCTTTGGCTCCGGCGCCTTCCCTGTTATTGCTCGACGAGCCGATGTCGGCCCTGGATGCCCGGGTTCGCGAGCACCTGTGCACCGAGCTGCGCCAATTGCAGCGGCGCCTGGGCGTGACCACCTTGATGGTCACCCACAACCAGGACGAGGCCATGTTGATGGCCGACCGCATCGCGGTGATGAACAACGGCAAGGTCGAGCAGTACGCCACGCCCCAGGAAATCTACGACCGGCCGGCGACGCCTTTCGTCGCCGAGTTCGTCGGCCAGGGCAACTGGCTGCCCTTCAGCCGTAACAGCGAGAGCCATGCCCAGGTCGGCGGGATGAGCATGCGCCTGGCCGACAACAGCGGCAAAGCCGCGTCGGGCCGGCTGTTCTGCCGTCCGGAGGCGATCAGCGTCAACCCGCTGGTGCACGAGGAAAACCTGTTCCCGGCCAAGGTCCGTGAAATCACCTTCCTCGGTAACCGCTGCCGCATGAGTTTTGAGTTGGAGCATTTGCCCGGCCATGCGCTGCTCGCCGAACTGGCGCCCGAAGCCATGCCACGCCTGGGCGCGCAGAACATCATGGTCGCCCTGCCGCCGCGCAGCCTGCAGGTGTTTGCCTGATGGGCGCGCAGATCGCCCTGCCGCTGCCGGGCAAGCAGGTACGCCAGGCCTCCCGCGCCGAGCTGGGTGATCGGCTGTTTGTGGTCGGCGGCAAGGTCCTGCTCCTGTGCCTGCTGGGGGTTGCTGTGCTGATGCCGTTGCTGGCGATCTTCTGGCGTGGCTTCAGCAGTGAGGCCGGGCAGGGCGGTGGGCTGGTGGCGGCGCGGGAACTGCTGCGCAGCGAAAACTTCCACTGGTTGCTGGGCAACAGCCTGAAAGTCTCCCTCAGCGTGGCGGCCATCGTGGTCCCCCTGGCGTATCTGTTCGCCTACGCCCTGCAGCGCACCCTGATTCCGGGCAAGGCTGTCTGGCGCGGCCTGTCGCTGCTGCCGCTGATGGCGCCTTCGATGCTGCCGGGGATCGCCCTGGTGTATCTGTTCGGCAATCAGGGCCTGCTGCGCGGGCTGCTGTCAGACAACATCTACGGCTTCTGGGGGATTGTCCTGGGGGAGGTGATCTACACCTTTCCCCATGCCTTGATGATTTTGCTCTCGGCGCTGTCCCTGGCCGATGCGCGGCTGTTCGACGCGGCGTCGAGCATGGGCGCGAGCCCGGCCAAGGCCTTTCGCAGCATCACCTGGCCCGCGACCCGGCAAGCGGTGTTCGCCGCGTTCTGCCTGGTGTTCACCCTGACCATCACCGACTTCGGCGTGCCCGTGGTGGTCGGCGGCGACTATCAGGTGCTGGCACTGGAGGCCTACAAGGCGGTGGTCGGCCAGCAACAGTTCGGGCGCGGCGCCCTGATCGGCATGGTGTTGCTGCTGCCGGCGCTGTTCAGCTTCGCGGTCGATGCCTGGTTGCGCCGGCGCCATGGCGACTCCATGAGCGGCCGGGCCCAGGTCTTCAAGCCGCTGCCGAGTCGCGTCCGGGATGGCTGCTACCTGGCCATCGTGCTGCTGATCTGCGCGGCGTTGCTGCTGGTGTTCGGCATGGCGGTGTTCTCGTCGCTGGTCAAATTCTGGCCGTACAACCTGTCGCTCTCGCTCAATCACTATCAGTTCAGCGACACCGCCGGCGGTGGCTGGCTGGCCTACCGCAACAGCCTGACTATGGCCCTGTGCACCGCCCTGATCGGCAGCGGGCTGATTTTCACCGGCGCCTACCTGATGGAGAAGACCCAGGGGCAGCGCGGCCTGAACCTGCTGCTGCGCATGCTGAGCTTTGTGCCGATGGCAGTGCCGGGCCTGGTCCTGGGCCTGGGCTACGTGTTCTTTTTCAACCTCAACGGCAACCCGCTGCATGTGTTCTACGGAACCATGAGCCTGCTGGTGGTGTGCACCATTGCTCACTATTTGACCACCGCGCAGATGACCGCCACCACCGCCCTGCGCCAGCTCGATGCCGAGTTCGAAGCCGCCGCACTGTCGCTCAAGGCGCCGCTGTACCGGCACTACTGGCGGGTCACGCTGCCGATCTGCCTGCCGGCGCTGCTGGACATCGTGCGCTACCTGTTCGTCTCGGCCATGACCACGGTGTCGGCGGCGATCTTCCTCTACAGCCCGGACACCATTCTCGCCGCCGTCGCCGTGCTGAACATGGACGACGCCGGCAACGTCGGCGGCGCGGCGGCCATGTCGACCCTGATCCTCTTCACCTCGGCCGGCGTTTCGCTGCTGCTGGCCTGGGCCTCGCGCGGTTTGCTGCGCCGCTCCCAGGCCTGGCGCCAGACCGCGCCGGGCCACTGATTTCGTCCCTCCACCCACACTCATTAAAAGGAACCGCACCATGTTCAAGCCCCTGGCTCTTGCCGCTGCTGTCCTCACCGCCTTCAGCCTGAATGCCTTTGCCGCCAAGACCGAGTTGACGGTGTACACCGCCCTCGAAGCCGAGCAGTTGAAGTCCTACAAGCAAGCCTTCGAAAAGGCCAACCCGGACGTCGAGATCAAGTGGGTGCGCGATTCCACCGGGATCATCACCGCCAAGCTGCTGGCGGAAAAAGCCCGGCCACAGGCCGATGCGGTCTGGGGCCTGGCGGCGTCGAGCCTGGCGATCCTCGATCAACAGGGCATGCTGCAAAGCTACGCGCCCAAGGACCTGGGCCAGATCGGGCCCAACTACCGCGACGCCGCCAACCCGCCCGCCTGGGTCGGGATGGACGTGTGGGCCGCGACTATCTGCTTCAACACCGTGGAAGCCGAGAAGCAGGGCCTGACCAAGCCGGTGAGCTGGCAGGACCTGACCAAGCCCGAGTACAAGGGCAAGATCGTGATGCCCAACCCGGCGTCCTCCGGCACCGGCTTCCTCGATGTCAGCGCCTGGTTGCAGACCTTTGGCGAGAAGCAGGGCTGGCAGTACATGGATGAGCTGCACCAGAACATCGGCCAGTACGTCCACTCCGGTTCCAAGCCGTGCAAGCTGGCCGCTGCCGGCGAATTCCCGATCGGCATTTCCTTCGAATACCCGGCGGTGCAGCTCAAGCGCCAGGGCGCGCCGCTGGATATCGTGCTGCCCAAAGAGGGCCTGGGCTGGGAAATCGAAGCCACCGCGGTGATCAAGGGCACCCCTTATGAAGAGGCGGCGAAGAAACTCGCCGACTTCTCCGCCAGCCCGGCGGCGATGGAGCTGTACAAGGAAAACTTTGCCGTGCTGGCCCAGCCGGGCATCGCCAAGCCGCAGACCGAACTGCCGGCCGACTATGAGCAGCGCCTGATCAAGAACGACTTCGCCTGGGCTTCGAAGAACCGCGACCAGATCCTTGCCGAATGGCGCAAGCGCTACGACGGCAAGTCGGAAAAAGTGGCGGCGCAGTAAGCGCCAGGGACGCCCCCTGCGGGCCAAGGGCCTGTCAGGGGGAGGACGAGTGGCTTTTTGTGGCGCGGGAGCGTGCTCCCGCTGGAGTGGACAGCACTCCTGACAGCAGAGCTTGCGGTGTGTTTGAAGCGCCGCAGTACCTGGGTTGGGACCGCTGCGCGGTCCAGCGGGAGCAAGCTCCCGCGCCACGTCCGCCTAATCTTTTCAGGACACGTACATGACTCGACACAGCGACATGCTGATTATCGGCGCCGGCATCCTGGGCCTGTCCCACGCCTATGCGGCCGCCAAGCGCGGCCTGCGGGTGCGGGTATTCGAGCGCAGCGCCACGCCCCTGGGCGCCTCGGTGCGCAACTTCGGCCAGGCCCTGGTCACCGGCCAGCCGCCGGGCATCATGCTTGAGCTGGCCCGGGCCAGCCGGGAGATCTGGGGTGACTGGGCGCAGCTGGCGGGGTTGCAGCTCAAGCGCAATGGCTCCTACCTGTTTGCCCGCAGCGAGGCCGAAGAGCATCTGCTGCAAGCCTTCTGCAATGGGCGTGCGGTGGAGCACGGCTATCGGGTCGAGCTGCTGCGGGGCGCGGCCCTGAATGACCTGTACGGCGGCCAGTTTCGTCATCATCGCGCGGCGCTCCATGGCCTGGACGACCAGCAGCTGTATTCCCGCGAGGCGATTCCGGCGCTGATCGAGTACCTGCGCCGCGACCTGGGGGTGGAGTTTCATTTTTCGACCCTGGTCCGCGACATCGAACCCGGGCAGTTGCACAGCACCGCCGGGACCTTTCGTGGCACGCAGATCGTGCTCTGTTCCGGCCACGACTATCAGACTCTGCTCGCCGAACCCCTGGCCCGGCTCGAGCCGCAAATCTGCCGCCTGCAAATGCTCCGCGCCCGGCCCCAGGTCGACCTGAAGCTGCAGCACGCGCTGCTCACCGGCCTGAGTTGCGTGCACTACGGTGCGTTTTCCGACTTGCCGCAAGCGGCGGCGGTACAGGCGCAAATCCTGGCTCAGGCGCCCCATCTGCATGAGCATGGCATTCACCTGCTGATCAGCCCGACGCCCTACGGTGAGTTGATCATCGGCGATTCTCACGATTACGGGCGGGATCCGTCGCCATTCAATGCCGAACAGGTGGACGACTGGATGATCGAGCTGGCCGAGCAGACCCTGGGCTGCAAGGTTCAGGTGCTGGAGCGCTGGCAGGGCGTGTATGGCGCGCGCGGGCAGCAGCCGTTTTCGTTCCTGCAGGCGGCGCCGGGGGTGCATGCGTCGCTGATGCACACCGGGGTGGGGATGAGCGTTGGCCCGGCCATGGCGGAAAGCAATATCGCCCGCCTGCTGGGAGAAAGCTGATGGAGCATCAGGCCCGGGCGGTTGCCGAGGTGTTTGCGCTGTACGAGCGCTTTGGCGACCACGATTACATCGGCGAGCCGGTGTCGCAGATCGAGCACATGTCCCAGGCGGCGCAACTGGCCATGGCCGAAGGCTTTGACGATGAAGTGGTGTTGGCGGCGTTCTTTCACGATATCGGGCACATTTGCGCCGAAGAGGCGGCAACCATGGATGGTTTTGGCGCGGTCAGCCATGAGCGCCTCGGTGCTGATTATCTGCGTCGGATCGGTTTTAGCGAGCGACTGGCGCGGCTGGTGGAGTATCACGTGCAGGCCAAGCGCTACCTGACCCTCAAGGAGCCGGGTTATTACCAGCGCCTGAGCGAAGCCAGCCGCCGGACCCTGGAGTTCCAGGGCGGGGTGATGAGTGCGCAGGAGGCGACGGCTTTCGAGCAGGACCCGCTATGGTCCATCAGCCTGCGCCTGCGGCACTGGGACGAACAGGCCAAGGAACTGTGGGTGCCGGTGATTGATATGCAGATCCTCAAGGACAAGGCGCTGGCCTTGCTGGCGCCGCTGCCGCTGGGTGGTTTGGGCGCCGAGGTTATGCCGGGGGAAGCACGTCGTGGGTGATGGCCAGCGCAGCCTCGTGCTTCGGCAGCGGCTACGGGGGTTACAACGTTTGGGCCAGTAGCTCGATCTGTTCCTGGCGTTCTGCCTGACTCAAGCGCGGCTGAGGGTTGAGGGACGACCACTGAGGATGGGCCCGGGCCTTGTGCAGGGCTTCGGGCAGTTTGCCTTCGCGCCAGCTTTTGTCCTCTGGCGTCGCCACCTGGATGCTGTCCATGGCCGCATGCCCGCGCTGGTTCAGGGCCTGCACCAATTGCCGTTGGCGCAATGCCAGCAGGCGCAGCACGCTGTCGTCCACGGTCAGTTCGCGCTGGCCCTTGATCTTGCCCAGCAGGCGGCTGCCATAACTGCGGGCGGTTTGCAGGGCGCCGCCGGCAATCGCACCGGCCAGCGCCGCCGCGCCCAGGGTCAGGCCGCCCACCAGCAGGTCGACGCCAGCCCCGGCGGCGGCCCCGGCCGCGATTCCGCTACCGACCCGAACCCCCAGTTGCTTGAGGGTTTCCGGGTTGAACAGGTCGTCGCCCCAGCGTCCGTCCAGCAACGGCAGGTCGCTGGCGGCGGCGTCTCCGGTGCGAAAGGCATAGAGCTTGAGCAGGGCTTCGACACAACGCTGTTCCCGTTGGCGGATGGCGCTGCGCAGTTCGCCGATGGCCTGTTGTTCCAGCGCCGCATCGCTGGCCACGCTGCGGCGGCAGGCCGCGCAATCAATCAGCAGTTCGGCAATCAGCCGCTTCGCGCTCTGCTCGCGGGCCTGGCGTTGCGCCTGTTGGTCGGCAACCAGCCGTTCCAGTTGCGGGCGCGAGCTTTCCAGGAGCAGGGCCAGGCTTTCATACAGCCTGCGCTCGCCGTCTTCCGGTGGCGCCACGCTGTCAAAACGCACCAGGGCGTGCAGCCCGAGCCGTGCCAGGGCTTCGCGCCAGTCGGGTTCGCGGTGGCTGGCGCTGCTGACAAAATTCAGCACCGGCAGCAGCGGCTTGCCACAGCTGGCCAGCACTTGCAGCTCATCGCGGTACTTGGCAAGCACCGGCTCGCGGGCGTCGATCACATACAGCCCGGCATCCGAAGCCAGCAACTGGCGCAGAACCTTGGCCTCCTGCTCGAAGCGCTGGCGGGCTTCGCTGCCTTCAAGAAACCGCGTCAGCCGCGCCGGGCCATCCAGGCGTTCGCCCGGGCGCTCCAGGCGTTCGAGGTAGTCGAGCAAGGCGATGGCGTCCTCCAGCCCGGGCGTGTCGTACAGCTCCAGCAGGGCTTCGCCGTCCACCGACAAGCGCGCGCCCTCGACATGCCGGGTGGTGCTCGGCCGGTGGGAGACTTCGCCGAAGCCGACATCGCGGGTCAGGGTGCGCAGCAGCGAGGTCTTGCCGACGTTGGTGTGGCCGACCACCGCCAGTTTCAGGGGCGGTTTGCGGGTATCAGTCATGACCGGTCTCCAGCCAACTCAAGGGGGCGCCATCGCTGAAGGGCAATTCCAATTGCTGCAGCGCAGCGTGCCAGTCGCCCAGGCGTTCGGCGTCCAGGGCCTGGCCGGGTGGCGCCGGCAGCAACCAGACGCGGCTGGCACCGGCATTGCGCGCCAGTTCGGCGATCAGCGCCAGGCTGCCGCGATCCGGCGAGCGCCGCGGGTCGCAGGCGATGGCCAGGCGCGCCGGGGGGAAGCGGGTCATTTGTTCGAGGAGTTTTTGGCGCGACTCGCGGCTGTCGAGGATGCCGGCGTCTTTCACGCCGTGAGGCAATGGCGGCGGCCAGGGGTATTGGTCGTCGAGTTCGATGGCCACCAGCAGGGCGCCGTCGCTGTCCAGGGTGCCGGTCGCGCCTTCGACACGATGCAACTGCTGTGGGGCGGCATCCTTGACTCCCAGGCGTTCGCTGCTCGGCATCAGCGCTTCGCGCAGTGGGCTGTAACCCGGCAGGTTGAGGTCCAGGCTCAGGGCTGCGCGGCCACGCTTCCAGCGCCACAGGCACAGCAGGGCCAGCAGCAGGCGCGGCAGCAGGCCGTAAACCAGCACCACGCCGACCAGCCATGCAGCCCAGGCCTGGCGGGCGCTTTCAATGTTCAGGGCGCTGTCGCCACTGGCGCGGATCATGGCCTCGCTGGGGAGGCTGAAGCCGATCAGCGCGGGCAGGGCGCCCAGGGCCTGGGTCAGGGCGACGAAGGTGTCGCCGCGCAATAGGGTGGTTTCCCAGACAAAACCGTAGCGCCGGGTGGCCATCAGCGTCAGCAACAGCACCAAGGCGCTGAGCATCGCCAGCAGCCACAGGCCATGCACCAGCAGGCCGATGGCCCAGCGATTGAGTTTTTGCCGTTGCAGCAACAGCAGCAGGGCCGGCGCCAGTTGCGCGGCCTTGGCGTCGCGCGCGAGTTTTTCGCTGAGCCACAGCCACAAACGGCCAAGGCTGGCGCCGTGTTCGCCGGCGAACAGCAGGCCCAGGGCCCAGCTCAGGAGCAGGATCAGGTTCAGGCCGAGCAGGCTGCCCAGGGCCCAGAACACGTTGACCGGGCGCTGGCCGTCACCGAGGGCGGCGAATGCCAGGCCGGCACCGCTGATGATCGCCAGCAGCGCCATTGCCAGCAGCGCCAGGCGCGCGCCTTGCAGCCAGTGGCGCAGGGCCTGGCTCAGGCCATCGCGCTCGGCCAGCCAGCGGGCGCGGGCGTGGACCCGGGTTGCCAGGTCGCCGCCTGAGTGGCGGGCCAGGCGATTGGCTTCCTGATCCTCCAGTGGGCCGGCGTGTTCCTCGCGCAGGCGCACGGTTTCGGTGAGCCAGAGTTGTTGCAGGGGCGTCAGGTCTGTCACACGGTGGTCCGTTGCTCAAATGTGCGCTGAGCATAACCGCTGTCACGCCGATCGGGGTACGTGGCGAGGCCGCGAGCCTCTGGTATCCTCGCCGCCATGAAAAAAACTCTCCCCCTCAGCCTGATCGCAGCCCTCGGTGAAAACCGCGTGATCGGCGTCGACAACAGCATGCCCTGGCACTTGCCGGGGGATTTCAAATACTTCAAGGCCACCACCCTGGGCAAGCCGATCATCATGGGGCGCAAGACCTGGGACTCCCTGGGTCGGCCGCTGCCGGGTCGCTTGAACATTGTGGTCAGCCGTCAGGCCGATTTGCAGCTCGAAGGGGCCGAGGTCTTTGCGTCGCTGGAGGCCGCCGTGGCCAGGGCCGAGGAATGGGCGCTGGAGCAGGGCGCCAGCGAGCTGATGCTGATTGGCGGGGCGCAGTTGTACGGCCAAGGGCTGGAGCACGCCGACCGCCTGTACCTGACCCGCGTGGCGTTGAGCCCGGAGGGCGACGCGTGGTTCCCCGAGTTCGATCAGCAGCAGTGGCAATTGGTGTCCGACCTGCCGACCCCGGCTGAAGGGGGCAAGCCGGCTTATAGTTTTGAGGTTTGGGAGCGGCGGTAGCGGCTGGCGTGAGGCTGCAATCTCTGTGTGCCTGACACTCTCACGTCGTCCATTCTGGCCAGCGAGCGGCTACAGGTGAAGAACCTCTGTAGCCGCTGCCGCCAGGCTCGGGCCGCGTTCGGACGCTGGCCCTGAGCAGCAGCATCACTGTGACTGACACTCCCACGCCGCCCATCCTGGCCAGCGCCGCCTCGCGTTGCTCGGCAGCGGCAGTCAGGCTTGGGCCAGTTCTTCGTGTTCGTCGGCGTTGAGCAGGGTTTTGTCGGTTTGTGCCATGACTTGGCTGGTGATGGCGCCGGCGGTGATCGAGCCGCTGACGTTGAGGGCGGTGCGGCCCATGTCGATCAGCGGTTCCACCGAAATCAGCAGCGCCACCAGGGACACCGGCAAGCCCATGGCCGGCAGCACGATCAGCGCGGCAAAGGTCGCACCGCCGCCCACCCCGGCTACGCCTGCCGAACTCAGGGTCACGATGGCTACCAGAGTCGCGATCCACAGCGGGTCCAGCGGGTTGATGCCCACGGTCGGGGCCACCATCACCGCCAGCATCGCCGGGTACAGGCCGGCACAGCCGTTCTGGCCGATGGTGGCGCCAAACGAGGCGGAAAAGCTGGCGATGGACTGCGGGATCCCCAGGCGCCGGGTCTGGGCTTCGATGCTCAGCGGGATGCTCGCGGCACTGGAGCGGCTGGTGAAGGCGAAGGTCAGCACCGGCCAGATCTTGCGGAAGAAGCGCAGCGGGTTGATCCCGGCCAGGGACACCAGCACGCCGTGGACCACGAACATCAGGCCCAGGCCGAGGTAGGACACCACCACAAAACTGCCGAGCTTGATGATGTCCTGCAGGTTGGAGCCGGCCACCACCTTGGTCATCAGCGCCAGCACACCGTAGGGCGTGAGCTTCATTACCAGGCGCACCAGGCGGGTGACCCAGGCTTGCAGGGTGTCGATGGCGTTGACCACTTTCTGGCCTTTCTCGACATCGTCCTTAAGCAGCTGCAGCGCGGCGACGCCGAGGAAGGCGGCGAAGATCACCACGCTGATGATCGAGGTCGGCTTGGCCCGGGCCAGGTCGGCGAAGGGGTTCTGCGGAATGAACGACAGCAGCAACTGCGGCACATTGAGGTCGGCGACCTTGCCCGCGTAATCGCTCTGGATCACTTGCAGGCGGGCCATTTCCTGGGTGCCGGCCACCAGGCCTTCGGCGGTGAGGCCGAACAGGTTGGTCAGGCCGATACCGATCAGGGCGGCAATTGCGGTGGTGAACAGCAGGGTGCCGATGGTCAGGAAGCTGATCTTGCCCAGGGACGAGGCGTTATGCAGGCGGGCCACGGCGCTGAGGATCGACGCGAACACCAGCGGGATCACGATCATTTGCAGCAACTGCACGTAGCCGTTGCCGACCAGGTCGAACCAGCCGATCGAGGCCTTGAGCACCGGGTTGCCCGCGCCATAGATACTGTGCAGCGCGACCCCGAACAGCACGCCGAGGACCAGTGCCAGCAGCACTTTCTTGGCCAGGCTCCAGGAGCTGTGGCGGGTTTGCGCCAGGCCCAGCAGCAAGGCGAGGAATACCAGCAGATTGAGGATCAGCGGCAGATTCATTGAAGCTCCGAAAAGATAGGTGCCAATCGCGTGTGCCTGCGATTGCGAACCGGAAATCCTAACAGCTTGATAACTAAAAGATTTAATACCAAAAAAGCAGGTGGACTGTCGTTTTTGGAATAAGCGGCTGGCGCGCAGACGAATGTCGGTGACGGAATCAGGACGCAGGCGGTCGCGTCGAGACGAGGATCGTCACACTTATTTGTTAGCGTCGATCTCTTTGAATCAGGGAGAACCGCCGATGAAACTTGCTCCGAAATTTCTGGCTGTCGCACTCTGCCTGGGCCTGGCTGGCCAGGCCCTTGCCGCTACCGAACTCAAGCACTGGCCGGCGGCGCAGGCCAAGCAGCTGGACGCGATGATCGCGGCCAACGCCAACAAGGGTAACTACGCGGTGTTCGACATGGACAACACCAGTTACCGCTACGACCTGGAAGAATCCCTGCTGCCCTTTATGGAGAACAAGGGCCTGATCACCCGCGAGACCCTCGACCCGTCACTGAAACTGATGCCGTTCAAGGACACCGCCGAGCACAAGGAAAGCCTGTTCAGCTACTACTACCGCCTGTGTGAAGTCGACGACATGGTCTGCTACCCCTGGGTCGCGCAAGTGTTCTCGGGGTTTACCCTCAAGGAACTCAAGGGCTACGTCGACGAGCTGATGGCGTCCGGCAAGCCGGTGCCGAGCACCTACTACGACGGTGACGTGGTCAAGACCATCGAGGTCAACCCGCCCAAGGTCTTCACCGGCCAGGCCGAGCTGTACAACAAGCTGATGGAGAACGGCATCGAGGTCTACGTGATGACCGCCGCGTCCGAAGAGCTGGTGCGCATGGTCGCCGCCGATCCCAAGTACGGCTACAACGTCAAGCCGCAGAACGTGATCGGCGTGACCACCCTGCTCAAGGACCGTAAGACCGGCGCCCTGACCACCGCGCGCAAACAGATCACCGACGGCAAGTATGACGAGAAGGCCAACCTCGGCCTGGAGCTGACCCCCTACCTGTGGACCCCGGCCACCTGGATGGCCGGCAAGCACGCGGCGATCCTGACCTACATCGACGAATGGAAGAAACCGGTGCTGGTGGGCGGCGACACCCCGACCAGCGACGGCTACATGCTGTTCCACGATGTCGACGTGGCCAAGGGTGGCATCCACCTGTGGATCAATCGCAAGGACAAGTACATGACCCAGCTCAACGGCATGATGGCCAAGCACGCCGCGGCCCAGGCCAAGGAAGGGCTGCCGGTGACCGCCGACAAGAACTGGGTGATCGTCAAGCCCGAGGACATTCAGTAACCAACCCGGTCACCGACGCCGGATCCTGCAGCCTCCGGTTGCAGGCGCCGGCTCGGGGCTGTGGATAAGATCGTTGCAGAGTGTTTCAACTTGTGACAAATAAAGGCCCTCTGCCATAATCGCCGCCGCTTAACGCCGCGGCTTGTTCCTTGCGTGCTGGGCTCCCTTCCGTCTGCGCGTAATGGAATACGTTGTGAGCTATCTCTCGATCGAATTCGGCTTCTGCTTCATCCTGTTTTTCGTCCTGTACTGGTGCCTGTGCGCGAGCCCGCGTCTACAGAACGTGCTGCTATTGGGCGCGAGCTACGCGATCCTCGCCAGCTTCAGCCTGAACTTCCTGTACATCCTGCTCGGCTATACCAGCCTGGTGTACCTGCTGGGGCTGCTGAGCCATCGGTATCCGGGGCGTGCCTGGGTCAATGGCTTGATGCTGTTGCTGGTGCTCGGCACCTTCTACCTGTTCAAGTACCAGGACTTCTTTACCAGCAGCCTGCAAAGCGCCCTGGCCCAGTTCGGCCTGGAAGTGTCGGTGCCGCTGCTGGAAGTGCTGCTGCCGGTGGGGCTGTCGTTCTATACCTTTCACTCGGTCAGCTACCTGGTGTCGATCAACCGGCGCGAGATGACCCCGGCATCGCCCTTCGACCTGGCGCTGTACCTGGCGTTTTTCCCGAGCCTGATCGCCGGCCCGGTGAACCGTGCCAGCCACATGCTGCCGCAGATCCGCCCGCAAACCGTGCGCCAGGTGCTGGAGCCGCAGCGCGCCCTGGGCCTGATCGCCCTGGCGGTGGTCAAACTGTTTTTCCTCAGCTCGTGGCTGGCCAATGAATGGGTCGACCCGGTGTTCGAGAGCCCGGTGAGCTTTTCTGCCGAGCAGATTCTGCGCAGCGTCTACGGCTATTCGTTCCTGATTTACTTCAACTTCAGCGGTTACACCGACCTGGTGACCGGCATCGCGCTGCTGCTGGGCTTCCGTCTGCCGGAGAACTTCAACTTTCCCTACGCGGCCCGCAACCTCAAGGAATTCTGGGGCCGCTGGCACATCAGCCTGTCGACCTTTATCCGCGACTACGTGTACATCCCCCTGGGCGGTAACCGCCGGGGCGTGTGGCGCGGCAACCTGAACATGCTGCTGGCGATGCTGATTTCCGGGCTGTGGCACGGTGCCAGCGCCAACTTCATTATCTGGGGCGCCCTGCACGGTATCGGCCTGGCGCTGTACAAGCTCTTCAGCCAGTGGCTGCCGCAGCGCCCGACCTGGATCGGCGCCGACCTGCTGGCCCGTTTGCTGACCTTCCACTATGTGGCGTTTGCCTGGATTTTCTTCCGCTGTGCGTCCTTCAGCGATGCCCTGGACATGTTCGCCGGCCTTGGCAACCTGTCGCTGGCCGGTTTGACCAGCCAGGGCGCCTCGCTCCTGGCGTGCCTGCTGTTTGTCGCCCTGTACCCGCAGATCGTGGCGCTGTTGCGCCGGCTGTTCGATGCCAGCACCCGCTTGCCGTGGCTGCTGTATCCGCTGCCGTTGGGGTTGTTCATTTGCTTGGTCATCTTTGCCTCGCCGTCGGGCGTACCGGGGTTTATCTATGCCAGTTTCTAACAGGTCGCCGTGGTTGAGCAGCCAGGGCGCTGCCGCCAAAGTGCTGTACGCCGTGCTGGTCATCAGCCTGATGCTGGTGTGGTTCAACCAGAACTCGATCCGCCTGTACTGCCAGCAGAAGTACCACGAGGGCTGCGAGATTCCCGGGCTGGCGCAGAACCCAGAGTGGCGGTGGGGCGCGCAGTTGAACCAGACACTGGAGGATGGCCGGCAACGACTGGTCAGCCAGTTCACCGGGCAGGACGGGCTTGGCCTGGTGGCCCAGGCCGAGGCCTCGGAAGACGAGCCGCTGGCGCCGTTGCCGACCCTCGCCCCGACTCCTGTGGAGCCGGTGGTCCTGGCACCCGCCGCGCCGGCCGCGCACCCGGCCAGCCATCCGGTGGCGGTCCAGGCGCCGGTACATGAACCGGTCCAGGCGCCGGTGCATGAGCCGGTGCATGAACCTGCCGTGGCGGCAGCGGTCGAACCCTCGACCCAGGCCAGCCCCACCCCTGGTGACAGTGCCCCGGTCACGCCGTTGATGGCGTCTCTGGCCCTGGGCGATGAAGTGTTTTTTGTCGGTGACTCGCTGATGCAAGGCGTGGCGCCGCACATGGCCAATACCTTGCGCAAACGCTACAACGTCAAAAGCGTGAACCTCAGTCGGCAGAGCACGGGGTTGGCCTACCCGAACTTTTTCAACTGGCCCAAGACCGTCGAAAGCACCCTGGCCGCCAACCCGAACATTCGCCTGATGGTGATCTTCCTCGGGCCCAACGACCCGTGGGACATGCCCGATGGCAAAGGCAAACCCTTCCTGCGCTTCAAGGCGCCGGATTGGGAAGTGGCTTACCGCCAGCGCATCGACTCGATCCTCGACACCGCGCGCGAGCACAACGTGCAGGTGATCTGGGTCGGCCCGCCGAACATGGAGAAAGCCAAGCTGTCGGCGGCCATGGCTTACCTCAACGTGCTGTATAAAAGCCAGATCGAGCAGTACCACCAGCACTTTGTCTCGGCCAACGAAATCCTGGGCTATCAGAACGACCAGTTCTCTTATTACCTGACGGACGCCAACCAGAAGAAGGTCAAGACCCGGGTCGATGACGGCATCCACTTCACCCCTACCGGGCAACGGCTGATCGCCGAACGTGTGATCTCCATGATCAACTTTCCTACCCAACAAATAACGGAGCACTGACATGCGGCGACTGCACGGCATTGCGCTGTTGTTGAGCATTACCCTGCTGAGCAGTTGTAGCCCTACCTCCCAGGTCCAAGCCACTCCCGCGGCGGGCGCCGGTAAACCGGGTGTGGCCTCGAAGAAAATCCTCCCGGTGCCGGGCAGCGACCCGAACCTTGCCCTGCTGGCGCGCAAGTTCAGCACCTCGGATCGCACCCCGATCAGCATCGTGCAACTGGGCGACTCGCACACCGCGGCCGACCTGTTCACCGGTGAGATGCGCCGCCTGTTGCAGGCCCAGTACGGTGACGGCGGTATCGGTTTTATCGCCGCCACGCCGGTGCCGGGGACCCGCTATGAGCGGGTGATCCTCAACGTGGCCAAGCGTCAGTGGTCGCAGGTGTCGGCGCGTAATCAGCAGAGCACCCAGTTCCCCCTGGGCGGTTATCTGTCCTTGCCCCAGACCCCGGGTGCCAAGGTGCAGATCCGCGAGCGCGAGCCCAGCCGTCAGCAGTACCGGGTGTCGGCGCTGTACCAGGCGACCACCAACAGCACCCTCAAGGCCCAGTCCAACCTGACCCAGGCCACCCGCATGCTGGCCGCCACGGGTGGGCAATGGCGCTTCAGCCCGCCATTCAACAACCTGAGCATGCCCATGGAGCTGAGCGTCGCCAACAATACGGGCCTGGCCCTGGGCGGCTGGAATATCCTCGCGCAGAAGAGTGCCGGGGTGATCTATTCCTCGCTGGGCATCAACGGCGCGCGCCTGGACGTGGTGGATAAATGGCAACCGGGTTGGGCCGATGCGCTCAAGGCGTTGCGCCCGGACATGGTGATCCTGGCCTACGGCACCAACGAGGCGTTTGACGATGACCTGGAACTGGACAAATACCGCGCCCAGTTGCAGGACAAAATCACCCTGTTGCGCAAAACCCTGCCCAAGGCGGTGATTCTGCTGGTCGGTCCACCGGACTCGATCAAGCGTCGTGGGGCCGGCTCCTGCGCCGCCGCGCAACCGCAACCCCTGCGGCAACTGGTGCGGATCCAGAAAGACTTGGCGCAGCGTAACCGCACCCTGTTCTGGGACTGGCAGGCCTTTATGGGCGGCCCGTGCTCCATCAGCCAATGGCAAGCCAACGAACTGGCGCGCAACGACCTGGTGCACCTGACGGCCGATGGCTACCGCAAGAGCGCCGATGGTCTGTACCGCTTCCTGCGTGAGCAATTGGGCCAGCCGGTGCCCTAGGCGTGTGCTGGCCTCGGATCGCTCGGCGGCCTGGGTAACGGACAAAAAAATGCCCCGCACTTGGCGGGGCATTTTTATTCAACGGTCAGTATCACAGCCCGTCGAGCATGGCCTTGTTGCGTACCGCGCCCTTGTCGGCGCTGGTGGCGAGCAGGGCGTAGGCTTTCAGGGCGGTGGTCACTTTACGTGGCCGCACTTCAACCGGTTTCCAGCCTTTCTTGTCCTGCTCGGCGCGGCGTGCTGCCAGTTCTTCGTCGCTGACCAACAGGTTGATCGAGCGGTTGGGGATGTCGATCAGCACTTTGTCGCCATCCTGCACCAGGCCAATGGCGCCGCCAGCCGCCGCTTCAGGCGAAGCGTGGCCGATGGACAGGCCCGAGGTGCCGCCGGAGAAGCGGCCGTCGGTCAGCAGGGCGCAGGCTTTGCCCAGGCCCTTGGACTTCAGGTAGGAGGTCGGATAGAGCATTTCCTGCATGCCCGGGCCGCCTTTCGGGCCTTCGTAACGGATGATCACGATGTCGCCGGCTTTCACTTCGTCGGCGAGGATGCCGCGCACGGCGCTGTCCTGGCTTTCGAAGATCTTGGCGTTGCCTTCGAAGACGTGGATCGACTCGTCGACGCCGGCGGTTTTCACCACGCAGCCGTCCAGGGCGATGTTGCCGTAGAGCACGGCCAGGCCGCCTTCTTGCGAGTAGGCGTGCTCGACACTGCGGATGCAGCCGTTTTCACGGTCGTCGTCCAGGGTTTCCCAACGGGTCGACTGGCTGAACGCGGTCTGGGTCGGGATGCCTGCCGGGCCAGCCTTGAAGAAGTGATGCACGGCTTCGTCGGTGGTCTGGGTGATGTCCCACTTGGCGATGCCTTCGGCCATGGAGGCGCTGTGCACGGTCGGCAGGTCGGTGTGCAGCAGGCCGCCACGGGCCAGGGAGCCGAGGATCGAGAAGATCCCGCCGGCGCGGTGCACGTCTTCCATGTGGTACTTCTGGATGTTCGGCGCGACTTTGCACAGTTGTGGCACGTGGCGCGACAGACGGTCGATGTCGCGCAGGTCGAAATCGATCTCGGCTTCCTGGGCCGCGGCCAGCAAGTGCAGGATGGTGTTGGTGGAACCGCCCATGGCGATGTCCAGGGTCATGGCGTTTTCAAACGCCTTGAAGTTGGCGATGTTGCGCGGCAGCACCGACACATCGTTGTCGCCGTAGTAGCGCTTGCACAGCTCGACGATGGTACGACCGGCCTGCAGGAACAGCTGCTCGCGGTCACTGTGGGTGGCCAGGGTCGAACCGTTGCCCGGCAACGCCAGACCCAGGGCTTCCACCAGGCAGTTCATCGAGTTGGCGGTGAACATGCCGGAGCACGAACCGCAGGTCGGGCAGGCGCTGCGCTCGTATTCCGCGACCTTCTCGTCAGAAGCGCTGGAATCGGCGGCGATCACCATGGCGTCGACCAGGTCGAGGCCGTGGCTGGCGAGCTTGGTCTTGCCGGCTTCCATCGGGCCGCCGGAGACGAAGATCACCGGGATGTTCAGGCGCAGGGCGGCCATCAGCATGCCGGGGGTGATCTTGTCGCAGTTGGAGATGCAGACGATGGCGTCGGCGCAGTGGGCGTTGACCATGTATTCCACGGAGTCGGCGATGATCTCGCGGCTCGGCAGGGAATACAGCATGCCGTCATGGCCCATGGCGATGCCGTCGTCCACGGCGATGGTGTTGAATTCCTTGGCCACGCCGCCGGCACGTTCGATCTCGCGGGCAACCAGCTGGCCCAGGTCCTTCAGGTGCACATGGCCCGGGACGAACTGGGTGAAGGAGTTGGCAATGGCGATGATCGGCTTCTTGAAGTCGTCATCTTTCATCCCCGTGGCGCGCCACAGTGCGCGGGCGCCGGCCATGTTGCGGCCATGGGTGGATGTTTTCGAGCGGTAATCAGGCATGGAGCACTCCGGGCGGCTAATCAGGTATCAAAAGGGGAGTGAGCTTCTATTGACCTTGGGAACACTCAGAAATGGCCGTGTGTCCTAAAGCTGCTGATGACACTGCGGGATCGCCGCGCGCCTCAGCCTGAACTCATAAACCCGCCGGGGGATGACTGGCGATGAATCTGGCGATTCTACACCGCTGGCGTCAGGAAGGAACGTTGTGGCCGCTCTGCGGCGTGCGATTGCCTGCTGCCGGGCGATGGGGCGCTGGGTTAGACTGCGCGCCCTTCGATCACTCTCCAATGGAACTGGAATGTCTGCGACCCTTCGAACCTTGAGATTTTACCTGGCGGTAGGGCTGGCCCAGGGTGTGCTGTTGATGGGTATCTGGCTCTCCAACACCGTATCCGGCGAGGTCATGGTCGCGAGCAGCGCAGGGCTGTTGATGGGCGGCGGCCTGTTGCAACTGCTGCCGGAACGTCGCGGCCAGGGGCTGACCTGGCTGGCGGCGGCGGGCCTGGGCCTGGTGGTGACGGGGCTGGTGCTGGCGTGTCGCGAGCTGCCGTTGACCTCCTGGGTGCTCAGCAGCGTGACGGCGGGGCTGGTCCTGCTGACCCTGATCAGTGCTGCCGTGTTGCCGGGGCTGGCGCACTTCTGGCGGCGCTTCTTCGGTCATGGGTTAGGGGTGGCGCTGGCCTTGCCCTTGCCCTGGCTCGCCCAGGCCCTGTTCAAAACCTGGACCAGCAGCCATTACCGCGACCCGTTCAAGGGCGGTTGGGAGGCGCTGGTGTTCTTTGCCGGGCCGACCCTGGCGTTCTCCCTGGGCCTGTTCCTGATCGGCCTGTGCCTGAACATGCTGCTACGCCGCAACACCCTCGCGGCGACCTGCTAGCGCTGCCTGTCTCCACAAAAGGATTTGCCATGCCCGTGTTGAATCGCTCCCTGTTGTTCTATATCGCCATCGCCCTGGTCCAGGGGCTGCTGCTCAGCGCCAGCCTGTTCTATCACCAGGCTGAGCTCTACACCTTCGTCCGCACCCTGGCGGTGGTGGCCGGGATCAACCTGCAACTGCTCGGCAGTGACGTGCGCGAGCGTGGCACCTGGGTACTGGTCGTTGGCCTGAGCCTGTTGCTGGCCGGAATGTCCAGCTGGGTGCTGATCCGCGATGCCTACGGCTGGATGTGGAGTCTGTGGCCGTTCACGGGCCTGGTGCTGGCCTATATCGGCACCGCGTTCGTCCTCAGTTGGCCGACGCGCGAGGGCGGTCGCCCGCGTTATCAAGACCTGTTCCGCCACGCCTGGAACAACGGGTTTATCGTGCTCCTGGCGCTGCTGGTGACCCTGGCCTTCAGCCTGTTGCTGTGGCTGTGCGGCCGTCTGTTCAGCATCCTCGGCATGCCCCAGCTCGGCGACCTGTTCACCTCGTCGTACTTCCTGTGTTTCAGCCTGCCGCTGTTTTTCTCCCTGGGCATGCGCATGGGGCGGGAAAACCAAAAGGTCATCGGCCTGCTGCGCGGCATCTTGCTGACCGTGTGCCGCTACCTGCTGCCGCTGTGTGCGCTGATCACCGTGGTCTTCACCCTGGCCCTGGTGTTCACCGGTCTGCAGCCGATCTGGAGCACCGGCTACTCGACGCACATTTTGCTGAGCCTGGTGGCGTGCACCCTGTTTTTGCTCAATGGCGTGTTCCAGGACGGCCAGCAGGATGCCGGCTACGCCAAGGCGCTGAAAATCCTGATCAACGCCAGCCTGTGCTGCCTGCCGTTGTTGGTGGCGATGGGGGGCTATTCGAGTTGGTTGCGGATCGATCAATACGGCCTGACCCCATGGCGCTTTCTGGCGTTGCTGCTGGTGGCCGTGGCCCTGGTCCACAGCCTGGCGGCGTTGTGGGCAGTGTTTGCCCGGCACTCGGTGTGGCTCGGTAGCCTGAGCCGCAGCAACCCCTGGATCGCCCTGCTGAGCTTTTTGGTGCTGTTGTTGATGTTCACCCCGGTGCTCGACCCGCAGGCCTTCAGTGCCCGTAACCAGGTGCAGCGTCTATTGGATGGGCGTACGCCGGTGGCCGAGTTCGATGCCCGGAGCCTGCGGCAGAAGCTGGGGGCGCCGGGTCGCGAGCAGTTCGACGGGTTGCTGGCGCAGGCGCGCCAGGGGCAGATCCTGGATGAGCCGGGCAGGGCGCAGTTGCTGGAGTTGCTGGAGTCGGTCTCGATCAAGGACCAGCCGCACGACTACCTGACGCCGAAACTCTATTGGCTGGGCCCGGTGCCCGATGGCAGCCAGCAACTGATCGAGCTGCTGACCACCCATAACGACTGCAATCCCCCCGGCTGCGCGGCCTGGGCGGTGGATCTGGATGACGATGGTGTCGACGAAGTGCTGCTGATCGAAAAGCAGAGCTGGGCGTCGTCGGCGGCGATGTACGCCCGTGCGGATCAGGGCAAGGGCGAATGGCGGCATGCGGGAGTGCTCTCTGGCATCAGCGATGCGCCGCAGCTGATCCGGCAGATTCGCGAGGGCAAGGTCAAACCGGTGCGCCAGCGCTACAAGACCCTGCGGATCGACGGTGTGGAACTGGACTGGCGGCAGATTCCCAGCCGCTGAGGGTTGGCTGAGGTGGACGGTGAACGCTCTATCTGTGGCGAGGGAGCTTGCTCCCGATGGAGCGGCCAATGTTCCGGGGCGCGAGCCATAAAGCCTGATTCCGCGATCTGTCTGAGCGTTCGCGGTGGCGGGTTTTGGGGCCGCTTTGCGGCCCAGCGGGAGCAAGCTCCCTCGCCACAGGAAGTGTTTGCCCCTGAATAAAAAATCCCGGCACATGGCCGGGATTTTTGTCTTCACTGCACTCAGCTGTTAGGCAGCAGGCGGCAGGTGATGCTCTTGATGTAGCGGGTTTCGGCGATAGCCGGGTGCACCGGGTGGTCCGGGCCTTGGCCGCCACGCTCCAGCAGCTGGATATTGCGGTCCAGGTGGCGAGCGCTGGTCAGGAGGATGTTCTGCAGGTCGTCCTCGGGCAGGTGCATCGAGCACGAGGCGCTGATCAGAATCCCGTCCTTGCTCAGCAGGCGCATGGCTTGCTCGTTCAGGCGGCGGTAGGCGCCTTCGCCGTTCTTCATGTCTTTCTTGCGTTTGATGAAGGCCGGTGGGTCGGCCACGATCACGTCGAAACGCTCTTCGCTGGCTTTCAGTTCTTTCAGGGCTTCAAAGACGTCGCCTTCGATGCAGGTCATTTTCTCGGCAAAGCCGTTCAGCGCGGCGTTGCGCTCGACGCCGTCGAGGGCGAAGGCCGAGGCATCGACGCAGAACACTTCGCTGGCGCCAAAGGCTGCCGCCTGCACGCCCCAGCCGCCGATGTAGCTGTACAGGTCGAGCACGCGCTTGCCCTTGGCATAAGGGGCCAGGCGGGCGCGGTTCATGCGGTGGTCGTAGAACCAACCGGTTTTCTGACCCTGGATGACCGGGGCTTCGAACTTCACGCCGTTCTCTTCGAGGGCGACCCATTCCGGGACCAGGCCGAATACGGTTTCGACGTAGCGCTCCAGGCCTTCGGCGTCACGGGCCGCCGAGTCGTTCTTGAACAGAATGCCGCTGGGCTTGAGCACCTGAGTCAGGGCGGCGATCACGTCGTCCTTATGGGCTTCCATGGTGGCCGAAGCGATCTGCACCACCAGGATGTCGCCGAAACGGTCGACCACCAGGCCTGGCATCAGGTCGGAGTCGCCGTACACCAGGCGGTAGAACGGCTTGTCGAACAGGCGCTCGCGCAGCGACAGGGCGACGTTCAGGCGGTGCACCAGCAGCGACTTGTCCAGGGGCAGCTTGACGTCACGGGACAGCAGGCGCGCGCAGATCAGGTTGTTCGGGCTCATGGCAACGATGCCCAGGGCCTTGCCGCCGGCGGCTTCCAGCACCGCCTGATCACCGGCCTTGAACCCGTGGAGCGGGGTGGCGGCTACATCGATTTCGTTGCTGTAGACCCACAGGTGGCCGGCGCGCAGGCGGCGATCGGCGTTGGCTTTGAGGCGCAGGCTTGGCAGGGACATGACGTCGCTCCGGAAAAAAGGGCGCGAGTATAACCCGTCAGCGTGCTTGCGCGGGTTTGGCTGGACCTGCGGCGTGTCACAGCTATGTAAAGATCCTGCCCAAGTGGCCAAATTCGTCTTTTTAGAGGTTAGAATCGCCGCCTAGTCCAGAGTGTGCACTCATGTCTCCAGAACTCTCCGAAGAACAGATTCAGCAGGCCCTGCAAGGCATCAGCGTGCCGCCTCAACCGCAGATCATGGTGGATCTGCAGATGGAGCAGTACATGCCCGATCCGGACCTGGAGGTGATCGCCAAGCTGATTTCCCAGGACCCGGGTTTGTCTGGCGCACTGCTGAAAATCGTCAACTCGCCGTATTACGGCCTGAGCAACAAGATCGCCTCGATCCAGCGCGCGGTGAACCTGCTGGGCAGCCGTTCGATTATCAACCTGATCAACGCGCAGTCGATCAAGGGCGAGATGAGCGATGAAACCATCGTCACCCTCAATCGCTTCTGGGACACCGCCCAGGACGTGGCGATGACCTGCCTGACCCTGGCCAAGCGCACCGGTTCGCAAGCGATCGACGAAGCCTACGCCCTGGGCCTGTTCCACGATTGCGGGGTGCCGCTGATGCTCAAGCGCTTCCCCGACTACATGGCGGTGCTCGAACAGGCTTATGCCCACGCCGGCCCCGAGAGCCGGGTGGTCGATACCGAGAACACCGCGTTCAACACCAACCATGCGGTGGTCGGTTATTACACCGCCAAGTCCTGGCGCCTGCCGGAACACGTGACCAACGCCATCGCCAATCACCACAACGCCCTGGCGATTTTCAGCGACGAGTCTTCGCGCAACAGCCAACTGAAGAACCTGCTGGCGATCCTGAAGATGGCCGAGCACATCTGCTCCTCGTATCGGGTCCTGGGCAATCAGGTCGAAGACCACGAATGGAACAGCGTCGGCCACCTGGTGCTCGATTATGTCGGCCTGTCCGACTACGACTTCGAGAGCCTCAAGGCCACCGTTCGCGAAATGGGCGCGCACTGATTTTTCATCCCGTATCGAGCACCTGAGGCGACCATGCCCGAATTACCCGAAGTCGAAACCACCCGGCGCGGTATCGCGCCGCACCTGGAAGGGCAGCGCGTCAGCCGGGTGATCGTGCGTGACCGGCGCCTGCGCTGGCCGATCCCGGAAGACCTCGATGTGCGCCTCTCGGGCCAGCGCATCGTGCTGGTGGAGCGGCGCGCCAAGTACCTGCTGATCAATGCCGAAGTCGGCACCCTGATCAGCCACCTGGGCATGTCGGGCAATCTGCGGCTGGTGGAAGTCGGCTTGCCGGCGGCCAAGCATGAGCACGTGGACATCGAGCTGGAGTCCGGGCTGGCCCTGCGCTACACCGACCCGCGGCGCTTTGGCGCGATGCTCTGGAGCCAGGACCCGCTCAATCACGAACTGCTGCTGCGGCTGGGGCCCGAGCCTCTGACCGACCTGTTCGATGGCGAACGCCTGTTCCAGCTGTCGCGCTCGCGCTCGATGGCGGTCAAGCCGTTCATCATGGACAACGCGGTGGTGGTCGGGGTCGGCAATATCTACGCGACCGAAGCGCTGTTCGCCGCCGGCATCGACCCGCGCCGCGAAGCCAAGAGCATTTCCCGGGCGCGCTACCTGAAGCTGGCCATCGAGATCAAACGCATCCTGGCCGCCGCCATCGAGCGTGGCGGCACCACCCTGCGCGACTTTATCGGCGGTGACGGCCAGCCGGGGTATTTCCAGCAGGAGCTGTTCGTCTACGGGCGCGGCGGGGAAAACTGCAAGGTCTGCGGCACCGGCCTGCGCGAGATCAAGCTCGGCCAGCGAGCCAGCGTCTATTGCCCACGCTGCCAGAGCTGAGCCGTTCGCCAACCGAGGTTTTTTGCTATGGCGCTTGCTGTGGCGAGGGCGCTTGCTCCCGCTCGGGCGCGCAGCGGCCGTAAACCCTCAACCTGCAATCCGCCTGAAGAAATAGGCGGGCGGTGATGGCGGGTTCAGCTCACGCCTTGCCGGTAATCTGCCGGTATTTTGCCATCAACTGTTCTTCAGTCTCGGGGTGTGCCTCGTCCAGCGGGATGCAGTCCACCGGGCACACTTGCTGGCACTGAGGCTCGTCATAGTGGCCAACGCATTGGGTGCACAGGTTGGGGTCGATCACGTAGATCTCTTCGCCCTGGGAGATGGCGGCGTTCGGGCACTCGGGTTCGCAGACGTCGCAATTGATGCAATCGTCGGTGATGATCAGGGACATGGGGCACTCCGGCCGGGGCGGCTGGCCCAGGCATTTGAAAAACCAATGGGCGCAATTGTGCCGCATTGGCGCCCGCAGTGCACGCGGGCGCGATGGGGGGCGCCGGGTTACTTCTTGAAGCGCAGGGTCAGCGCGTCGGCGACGACAGGATGGACGAACTTGGTGATATCACCGCCCAGGGCTGCGATTTCACGGACCAGCGTCGAGGAAATGAACGAATAACGTTCCGACGGCGTGAGAAATAGGCTCTCCACATCCGGCGCCAGCTGGCGATTCATGTTGGCCAGCTGGAACTCGTATTCGAAGTCCGAGACCGCCCGTAGGCCACGCAGGAATACGTTGGCGTTCTGCTCCTTGGCGAAGTGCGCAAGCAGCGTCGAAAAACCGACGACTTCAACGTTCGGCAAATGTTTGGTGACCTCGCGGGCCAGCTCCACACGCTGTTCCAGGGGGAATAGCGGGTTCTTCTTGGGGCTGGCGGCGACGGCAATGATCACATGGTCGAACAGGCGCGAGGCGCGTTCGACCAGATCGCCATGGCCCTTGGTAATAGGGTCGAAGGTACCTGGGTACAACACTCGGTTCATCGCGTCGTCCTGGCGGGAATCCGTTGGGGAGTCGGATGGTATCGCAGCCTTTCCGGTCGGCCAAGTCGCCTGTCACGGAAGAAAGCACTATAGACGTGGCGAATAATCAGCTTTTTCACCCGGTTTTCAAGCGTTCAGCCAGGGCCGTGGCCAGTTGCGCGGTCAGCCCATAGACCGACAACTGGGGGTTGGCGCCAATGCTGGTGGGGAACAGCGAGCCATCGTGAATCGACAGATTGGCCAATTGATGATGGCGCCCAAGGCTGTCGGCGACGGCGATTTTCGGGTTTTCACCCATGGCGCAGCCGCCCATCACGTGGGCGCTGCCCAGGCGCGTGCGGTACAGCGCCAGGTCCAGGCCGTCGATCTGGGCCTTGGCCTCGGCCAGGGTCTTCACATAGCGCGCGTCGCTGTGCAGCGGCATCACCGCCTTGGCGCCGCCGGCGAACTGGATCTCGGCCATGCTCTGGAAGGCCCGGCGCAGGCCGTCCCAGGCGTAGGGCGAGACCTGATAATCGAGCACCGGGGTGCCGTCGCTGCGCAATTCGACGTTGCCGCCTGTGCTGTCCGGGTGAAAGCCGTCCCGCAGCAGCGCGAGCATGGCGTGGGTGTGGGGCAGTTGTTCCATGTTCAGCGCGCTTTGCGGGCCGAAACCGCCCAGCAGGGTGCTGGCCAGCGCCGGTTGCAGTGGCGGCACTTCGAGCTTGTAGGACATTTTGCCGGTGGTGCCGTCCAGCCACTGGAAATGGTCGGAGTAGATCGACTGCGGCGCCCCGTAGAACGGGTTGATCACCGCATCGAACAGCCCCGCGGAAAAATTCACCAGGTGCAGGAAAGTCCGCTTGCCCAGGCGCGAATGCGGGTCGGGTGCATCCGAGCGCAGGAGCAAGGCCGGGCTGTTGATGCCGCCGCCGGCGAGCACGTAATGCCGGGCCTTGACCGTGATGACGCGGCCGGTAGGGGCCACGCAGCGCTCGTCCATGGCCACGCATTGCAGGCCCGTGACCTGGTCGCCCTTGATCTGCAGGCGCTCGGCGCGGGCCAGGTACAACAGCTCGCCGCCGTGCTCCAGGGTGGACGGGATAGTGGTCACCAGCATCGATTGTTTGGCGTTGGTCGGGCAGCCCAGGCCGCAGTAGCCCAGGTTCCAGCAGCCGCGCACGTTGCGCGGGATCACGTGCCAGCTGTAGCCGAGCTTCTCGCAACCGTTGCGGATCACGTCGTTGTTGGCGTTGGGCGGCATGGCCCAGGGCGCGACCCCCAGGCGCTGCTCCATCTTTTCGAACCAGGGCGCCATGTCGCTGGCGCTGTGGCCTTTGACTTCGTGCTCGCGGGCCCAGTGTTCCAGGGTCGGGTCCGGGGTGCGAAAGCTCGAGGTCCAGTTGATCAGGGTGGTGCCGCCCACGGCACGGCCTTGAAGAATGGTGATGGCGCCGTCCTTGCTCATGCGCCCTATACCTTCCTGATAGAGGCTGGTGTAGGCCTGGTCTTCGAGCATCTTGAAATCGCTGCTGGTTTTCAGCGGCCCTTCCTCGATCAGCAAGACCTTGTAGCCGGCGGCGCTGAGGATCTCCGCGGTGGTGCCGCCGCCTGCGCCGCTGCCGATGATGGCGACGTCGGCTTCCAGGGTCAGGTCTTGCTCCAGCTGTGCGCCGTTGTAGGTTTTCCAGCCGCGGGCCAGGCCTTCGCGGAACAGATCGGGTACGGGCATATCAGGCTCTCTGTCGTTTCTTATTATGGAAGGGCGCGGCGGCAGTTACGGGGGGGCGATCAGACCTTGGGCGGGCCGGGGTAACCGCAGTGGGCCCAGGACTCGGCGCGGGTGTACCAGGCCATCATCACCAATTGCAGCAATGAGGCATGGCCCATGCGCAGCAGGGACAGCAGGCTGTTTTCCCAGCGCCCGAGGAAGTGGCGGATATCGTCGGCGCTGGCGTTTTCCCAACTGCCCCAGACCCCTGTCAGCGGGCCACGGGTAACGGCCATGCCCAGCACGTCGAACAATTGCTGGGTGAGCTTGAACATCTCCGGCGACAGATGGTTGAGGGCGTTGTCCAGGCTGGCCAGGGTGCCGTCGATGGCGGCAGGCATCTTGTCGGCAGCCACGGCGCCTTCGAGCATCACCGGGATCAGCGCCCGCAGGAACGGCAGGTCGTTGCTGCGCAGCATCGCAAAGCCGCTGGCCGGGGTACTGGCAGAACAGCCGCTGAGGCTGGCGCCCAGACCGGCGGTGGCGAGGAAGGCGCTGGCGCAGAGGCCGATTTTCAGCAAGCCGCGCCGTGACAGCGCGGGTGATTCAGACAGGCTAGGGGTCATTGTTATTGTTACCCGGCGATCGACTGGTTAGCGGACGAACATCTTCTGAATCAGTTTCTGGATCGACTTCCCATAGGGTGGATAAATCAGCCGGGCCGCGTTCAGCCGCTGCTTGATCAGCACGCCCTTGGCCTTGCTGAAGGTCAGGAAGCCTTCATGCCCGTGGTAGTGGCCCATGCCGGACGGGCCGATGCCGCCGAAGGGCAGGTCGTCCTGGGCCACATGCAGCAGGGTGTCGTTGAGGCACACGCCACCGGAATGGGTGTGTTCGAGTACGCGGTTCTGTTCGGCCTTGTTGTAGCCGAAGTAGTACAGCGCCAACGGGCGCGGCCGCTGGTTGATGTAGGCAAAGGCCTGGTCGAGGGTCTGATACGGGACGATGGGCAGGATCGGGCCGAAGATCTCATCCTGCATCACGGTCATGTCGTCGCTGACATTGAGCAGCAGGCTGTGGCCCATGCGCCGCTCCTGACCCTGGTCGAACAGCGGGATCAGCAGTGCGCCCTTGCTGGTGGCGTCGCTCAGGTAGCTGTTGAGCCGCGCCACCTGGCGCTGATTGATGATCGCGGTGTAGTCGGGGTTGTCCGCCAGGGTCGGGAAGAACCCGCGCACGGCCTGACGGTAAGCCTCGACAAAGGCGCCGATGCGCTCCTCCGGCACCAGCACGTAATCGGGGGCGACGCAGGTTTGCCCGGCGTTCAGGGTCTTGCCGAAGGCGATGCGTTCGGCAGCGTCCTTGAGCGGCACATCGCTGGAAACAATGGCCGGGGACTTGCCGCCCAGTTCCAGGGTCACCGGCGTGAGGTTTTCCGCCGCGGCGCGCATCACATGCTTGCCGATGCTGGTGGCACCGGTGAACAGCAAGTGATCGAAACGCAGCGTGGAGAAGGCCATGCCCACTTCAGCCTCGCCGAGCACCACGCACACCAGGTCTTCAGGGAAAACCCGGGCCAGCAATTGCTTGAGCAACTGGCCGGTGGCCGGCGTCGATTCGCTGAGCTTGAGCATCACCCGGTTGCCGGCGGCCAGGGCACCGACCAGGGGGCCCATGGCCAGGTACAGCGGGTAGTTCCAGGGCACGATCACCCCGATCACCCCCAGCGGTTGGTAAACCACTTTGGCCGAAGCGGGCTGGAAGGCCAGGCCGACTTTGCGCCTGGAGGGTTTCATCCAGCCCTTGAGGTGTTTACGCGCGTAATGAATGCCGTGCAGGCTCGGCATCAGCTCGGCGAGCAGGGTTTCATCGGCGCTGCGGTGGCTGAAGTCCTGGCTGATGGCTTCGATCAGCGCCTGGCGCTCGTTGCTCAGCAGCTCCAGCAGGCTCTTTAGCCATTGCTGGCGCTGGGCGGCGGGCGGCATCGGGTTGGCGGCATAGGCCTGGCGCTGGGCGCAAAACAGCTGTTGAAGCTCGTCCAGTTGCGAGTGGGATTCCTGCAGGTAGGCGATCTCGGCGGACATGAACGGCTCCGATTATTAGGGGGTGGCTAGTTTTTAGAGCTTATACTCTAACTTGTCAAATGCCATCCCGGCCGGCTTTGATTTATCCCGCTTCGGATAGGTCGTAAGATGCCGGCCAGCCTTTTCAATGATTAAAGCCCAAGCCCATGGCCCCACGAATAAAAACCCGCGAACGGATTGTTCAGCACAGCCTCGACCTGTTTAACCAGAGTGGCGAGCGTAACGTCAGCACCAACCATATCGCGGCGCACATGGAGATTTCGCCGGGGAACCTGTACTACCACTTCCCGAACAAGCAGGCGATCATCGCCGTGCTCTTCGCCGAATACGAAACCCTGGTCGACAGTTTCCTGCGTCCGCCCCAGGGGCGGCCGATGACCGTGCAGGACAAGCGCTATTACTTGCAGGCGCTGCTGGCCGCCATGTGGCGCTACCGCTTCCTGCACCGCGACCTCGAACACCTGCTCGACAGCGACAGCGATCTGGCTGCGCGCTATCGGCGCTTCTCCCAGCGTTGCCTGATTCAGGGCATTGCCATCTATCAGCGTTTTGTCGAAGCCGGGATCCTGCGCATGGACCGGGTGCAGATCGAGTCCCTGACCCTCAACGCCTGGATCATCCTCACGTCCTGGGTGCGTTTTCTCTGCACCACCCGGGAAAACTCCGCGCATTTGAGCGAGGAAGCCGTCAAGCGCGGGGTCTATCAGGTGCTGGTGCTGGAGGCCGGGTTTGTCACCGATCAGGCGCGGGAGGCGGTCGATGGCCTGTTCGACGAGTTTTATGTGCCACTGGCCCAGGCCTTGGAAGAAGTGCAGTAGGATCTACCACCGACTTGAATCACAGGAGCCCGCTATGCCCCTTGCGCAACTGATCAGCCCGCTTGCCCTGGACCTGCGAAAAGAGCAGCCCGGCCTGGTGCTAGTGGATTGCCGTTTTGCCCTGGAAGACCCGGATTACGGGCAGCGCAGCTATGCCGAGGGGCATATTGCCGGCGCACATTTTGCCGACCTTGAGCGTGACCTGAGCGGGCCGGTGGTCAAGGGCGTGACCGGGCGTCATCCGCTGCCGGAACCGGCGGCGTTGCAGGCGCGGTTGCAGGCCTGGGGCATCGATGCCGACAGCGACGTCGTGCTCTACGACGATGGCCCCGGTGCTTTTGCCGCCCGGGCCTGGTGGTTGCTGGCCTGGCTTGGCAAGCGCGAGGGCGTGTTCATCCTCGATGGCGGCCTCAAAGCCTGGCACGCCGCTGGCCTGCCCCTGAGCCTGGATGCGCCGCCGAGCACCCCGGGAAGCTTTGTCGGCAGCCCCGACCACTCGCTGCTGCTCAGTGCCGAGCAGTTGCAGCAGCGCCTGGGCCAGCCCGGCCTGACCCTGCTCGACGCCCGGGCCCAGCCGCGTTTTCGCGGTGAGGTCGAGCCCATCGATCCGGTGGCCGGGCATATTCCCGGTGCGCAATGCGCGGCCTTCAGCGAGAACCTCGACAGCGACGGGCGCTTCCTGCCGGCGGAGCAACTCAAGCAGCGTTTCGCCGCGCAACTGGGCAGCCGTTCTCCCACCGATCTGGTGGCGTATTGCGGCAGCGGTGTCACCGCCTGCCACAACCTGTTTGCCCTGAGCCTGGCCGGTTATCCCCTGGGCAAGCTGTACGCCGGCTCTTGGAGCGAATGGATCACCGACCCGACGCGGGCCATCGCCAAAGGCGACTAAGCCTCAGTCGGGCCGCAAAATCTGCTTGCAGCGTGCGCTGCTTCAGCTCCCCAGCAGTGCACTGCGGTACGCCGCCGGCGCCACGCCATACACCTGCTTGAATTGCCGACTGAGATGACTCTGGTCGGCAAACCCCAACTGAGTCGCCACCTCCAGCGGCAAGCAGCCCTCGCGCAACAAGGCCCGGGCCTTGGCGATGCGTTGCTGCATCAGCCAGGTATGGGGCGGAATGCCGGTGGCTCGGCGGAACACCCGGGCAAAGTGGAACGGCGACAGATTCACCGCCGCCGCCAGTTCTTCCAGTGACGGGGGCGCCGCCAGCTGTGAGCGCAGCAGTTCCTTGGCCTGGACGATGGCCCGGTGTTCCTGCCCCGGTGCGCCGGGCGCCTTGACCCCGGCGTGGCGCTGCAACAGCAGGAGCATCATTTCCCGCCACTGGGTCTGCTGCTGCAGGGCGGTGGCCGGGCTTTCCAGCAAGTGGTGCAGGCGGGCGAAGCCGCTGACCAGGTCACTGTCGCGGTACAGGGTCGCGCCAAATGCCGGCAGGCTGCCGCTGGGCAGCTCCAGTTCGTCGAGCAGGGTCAGGATCTGGCGGTTATCCGGATAAAACGCCCGGTACAGCCAGCCGTCCTCGGCGCCCTTGGCCCCGGTGTGCAGTTCGTCGGGGTTGATCAGCACCAGGGTGCCGCTGGCCGCCAGGTGTTCGGCGCCGCGATAGCGGTAGCGCTGGGCGCCGGCCATGATCATGCCAATCACATAGCCGTCGTGCACATGGGGCACGAAACGCTGCTCGATGTAGCGCGCGGCCAGCAGTTCGACCCCGGCCAATGGCGCGGTCTGCCAGAAACGGATTGATTCGCCGCCGCAGGCTGCCATGGCTATGGGTGATCCAGGGCGGTCAGCCAGCGCGGAATGCGGCGTTCCAGGTAATAGCCGGGGCGCTTCAGCGAGCCCTCGACAAACCCCACGTGCCCGCCCTTGGCTTGCAGCTCGAAATGGGTGCAGGCCGACAGCTCGGCAGCCTGCGGCAGGCTGTGGGTGAACACGAAGGGGTCGTCGGCGGCCTGGATAATCAGGGTCGGGGTGCGGATCTCGCCGAGAAAGTAGCGGCTGGAAGCGCGGCGGTAATAGTCCTCGGCATCGGCAAAACCATGCAGCGGCGCGGTGACCCGGCCGTCGAACTCCCAGAAGGTGCGCATGTTCTCCAGGGAGCCCAGGCCCTCCAGGGTGGCCAGGCCTTCATGGCGCTCGTCGAGTCGGAACTGACGCTGCTTGTGCCTGATGTAGGCCAGCATCTCGCGCATGAAGTGCGCCTGGTAGACCTTGGAAAACCCTTGGCCGATACGGTCGGCGCACTGGTCCAGGCGAAACGGCACCGACACCGCCACCGCGCCCTGCAACTGGCTGGCGCTGCCGTTTTCCCCCAGGTACTTGAGCAGCACATTGCCACCCAGGGAGTAGCCCACGGCATACAGCGGCGCCAGTGGGCGCTTGGCGCGCAAATGGGCGATGGCGGCGGCCAGGTCTTCGCTGGCGCCGGAGTGGTAGCTGCGCGGCAGCAGGTTCGGTTCGCCCGAGCAGCCACGCCAGTTCAGCGCGGCGCTGGCCCAGCCCTGGTCGGCCAGGACTTTTTGCAGCCCGGCCACGTACGGCGAATTGGAGGAACCGGTCAGCCCATGCAGCACCAGCACCAGCGGTGCCTGGGCGTTATGGGGGCCATGCCAGTCGAGGTCGAGGAAGTCGCCATCGTCGAGCCAGAGGCGCTCGCGTTCGCGTTCCAGGTGTGTGGTTTTGCGCCACAGCGGGCCCCACAACGTTTGCAGGTGCGGGTTGCCGAGGCCGAAGGCGGGGGTGAAGCGATCTGACGATGTAGGCACGCTGATTCTCGATGCAGCGCTGCGCAGACGGGCTGCGCAGCGTGTTCAGGCCGGTGATTTAACCGGCGATCTCTGCCATACGGTGCCACAACGCGTAATGCACTTGCCCGGATTTTTGTTCACGGTGCAGGCGCCAGCTGGCCGGCAGGCCCAGGGTCGAGGGTGCGCTTTCGCTTTCGGTGTAGATCCAGGCCTCGGGGGCCAGCCAGTTGCGCTCTTCAAGCAGGGCGCAGGCGGTCGGCAGTAGGTTCTGGTGGAACGGCGGGTCGAGGAACACCAGGTCAAAGGCGCTGGCCGGCTGGCTTTCGAGGTAGCGCAGGGCGTCGGCGGTCTGCACCTGGCCGACGCTGCAACGCAGGGTGCCCAGGTGCTCGCGCAGGCTGGACACCGCGACGTTGCTGCTGTCCAGGGCCTGGCCCATGGCGGCGCCACGGGACAGCGCCTCAAGGAACAGCGCACCGCTGCCGGCGAACAGGTCGAGCACCTTGGCCCCGGCGACATAGGGCGCGAGCCAGTTGAACAGGGTCTCGCGCACGCGGTCCGGGGTCGGGCGCAGGCCCGGCACATCGGGGAAGCTCAGGCGCCGGCTGCGCCATTCACCGCCGATGATGCGCAGGTGGCCGACGCCGTTGTGCTGGTTGTGCACGGGTTTTTTGCTGGGACGCGATGGGCTGGCCATTAATGCTCCGGAACCCCGAGCGGTTGCTCGGCGGGTTTGTCAGTGGGGGCCGGCAACGGCTTTTGCGGGACGGTCGGGCCGGCGCTGACGATCACCATCTTGTCGGCGCTCAGGTGTTTGTTCAGGGCGGTCTTGACCTGTTCCACGGTCAGGCTCTGGGACTGCTGCATAAAGTCTTCGAGGTAGCTCAGCGGCAGGTCATAGAAGCCCATGGCCCCCAGTTGCCCGACGATGTCGGCGTTGCTGGCGGTGGACAGCGGGAAGCTGCCGGCCAGTTCGCGCTTGGCGTCTTCGAGTTCCTTGGCGGTCGGGCCGGTCTTCAGGTAATCGGCCAGCACGTCCTGCACCAGTTTCAGAGTGCCTTCGCTCATTTCGGCACGGGTTTGCAGGTTGATCATAAACGGACCGCGGGCCTGCATCGGGGTGAAGCCCGAGTAGACGCCGTAGGTCAGGCCGCGTTTTTCGCGGACTTCGCTCATCAGCCGGGTGCCGAAACCGCCGCCACCGAGGATCTGGTTGCCCATGGACAGCGCGGCGTAATCCGGGTCGGCGCGGTCGATGCCCAGTTGGGCCAGCATCAGGTTGGTCTGGCTCGACGGGAACTCGATGTGGCCGGTGCTCGCCTTGGGCTCGCTCGGTTGCGCGATCTTCGCCAGGGCCGGGCCTTTGGGCAGGGCGCTGGAGACTTGCGCGGCAATGGCCTCGGCGTCGCTGCGCGAAAGGTCGCCGACCAGGGCGATCACCACATTGCCGGCGGCATAGGCCTTGGCGTGGAACGCGCGCAGTTGCTCCAGGGTGATCGGCGGGATGCTTTGGGCGTTGCCGTCGCTGGAGTGGGCGTAAGGGTGCTCGCCGTACAGGCGCTTCATCAGCTCCAGGCTCGCCAGCTTGCCGGGGTTCTGTTTCTGGTATTCGAAGCCCGCGAGCATCTGGTTCTTGATCCGCGCCAGGGAGTCGGCAGGGAAGGTCGGCTTGCCCACCACTTCGGCGAACAGCTTCAGTGCCGGTTCGCGTTTATCCACAGCGCTCAGGCTGCGCAGCGAGGCCACGGCCATGTCCTTGTAGGCGCCATTGCCAAAATCGGCCCCCAGGCTTTCAAAGCCCTGGGCAATCGCCCCCACATCCTTGCCGGCCACGCCTTCGTTGAGCATGGCGTTGGTCAGCAGGGCCAGGCCCTGGGCCTTGCCGTCCTGGCTGCTGCCGGCGGAGAAGATCAGGCGCATGTCGAACATCGGCAATTCACGGGCTTCGACGAACAGCACCTTGTTGGCGCCTTCGGCGGTGTTCCAGGTCTGCACGTTGAGGCTGCGGTGGCTTGGGGCCTTGCCGTCCAGCTCGGCCAGGGATTGCAGCTTCTGGCTCGACTTGGCCTGGTCCAGGGCCTGGCTGGCCTTGGAATCGCCTTGCGGGTACAGGTAGACGCCGGCGGCGCCGACCAGGGCAACGAGCACCAGGCCGATCAGGGCCGGGCGTGAGTTCTTGCGCTTACTCATGAGCGGACTCCTCAGGCAGTACGTGCGCAACGCTCAGACGTTCGCGGGTGAAGTAGGTACGGGCAGCTTTCTGGATATCTTCCGGGGTCACGCCCTGCAATTCGGCCAGTTCGGTGTCCATCAGCTTCCAGGACAGGCCGACGGTTTCCAGTTGGCCAATGGCGGTGGCCTGGCTGGTGATCGAGTCACGCTCGAAGACCAGGCCGGCAATGACCTGGGCCCGCACACGCTCCAGTTCTTCGGCGCTCGGTGGGGTGGTTTTCAGCTGCTCCAGCAGACGCCACAGCCCGGCTTCAGCCTGGGCGATGGTCTTTTTCTTCTGGCTGTTGGGGGTCGCGGAGAGCATGAACAGGCTGTCGCCGCGGGTGTAGGCGTCGTAGCTCGACGAGCCGCCGGAGACCAGCTCTTCGCCGCGCTCCAGTTGGGTCGGGATGCGACCGCTGTAGCCGCCGTCGAGCAGGGCCGAGATCAGGCGCAGGGCGTGCACCGAGCGTTTGTCTTCAGCGGTGGCGATGCTCGGCACGTTGAAGGCCAGCATCAGGCTCGGTAGCTGGGTCTTCACGTGCAGGGTGATCTGCCGCTCGCCCGGCTCGGCCAGTTCCAGGGGGATCTTCGACGGTGGCACGTCACGTTTGGCGATCGGGCCGAAGTAACGCTGGGCCAGGGTTTTCACCTCGTCCGGGGTCACATCGCCGACCACCACCAGGGTGGCGTTGTTCGGCACATACCAGGACTGGTACCAGTGGCGCAGCTCCTCGACCTTCATCCGGTTGAGGTCGGCCATCCAGCCGATGGTCGGCGTGTGATAACCGCTGGCCGGGTAGGCCATGGCCTTGAACCGCTCGTAAGCCTTGGACATCGGCTTGTCGTCGGTGCGCAGGCGGCGTTCTTCCTTGATCACTTCGATCTCGCGGCTGAACTCGTCGGGCGGCAGGCGCAGGCTGGCCATGCGGTCGGCTTCCAGCTCGAAGGCCACGCCCAGGCGGTCGCGGGCCAGGACCTGGTAATAGGCGGTGAAGTCGTCGCTGGTGAAGGCGTTTTCCTCGGCGCCGAGGTCGCGCAGGATCAGCGAGGCTTCGCCGGGGCCGACCTTTTCGCTGCCCTTGAACATCATGTGTTCCAGGGCGTGGGACAAACCGGTCTGGCCCGGGGTCTCGTAGCTGGAGCCGACCTTGTACCAGACCTGGGACACCACGACAGGCGCACGATGGTCTTCGCGCACGACGACCTTGAGGCCGTTGTCGAGGGTGAATTCATGGGTCGGTTGTGGATCGGCAGCCAGGGCTGAAAGGGGCAGACAAACTGTGCTGAGCAGCAGGCCTGCAGCGCGGCGGGCTAGAGCATTCATTCGTTTTTAAACCTGTTGGACTGCCCGCTTGGTCTTAGCCTGTACGGGCGAGGAGGTGCTAGGATACTGATCCGTTTTAGCGGCGGCCACGCCTATCGGGCCTTTGTGCTGGATCAGGTTGTATGGGTTTGCTGCTAAAGGTCGGTTTTTATCAGCTAAACTTCGCTTTTTCGCCGATTTTACCGTTCCAGTCCTGAGTGAAATCGTTCTTTGATGTGCGTGTGGGCACTTCAACAAAATGTTGCGCGTGAACAAGCTGGGTTAAACGCAGTCTGTTCTGCATCGAATATTTATTTACCGAGGCGCCACCTTGGCGCGTCGCTACCTTGAGATAGCCGTCCTCCATGTTTGGTTCCAACGACGACAAGAAGACCCCAGCCCCGGCTGGCGAGAAAAAAAGCCTGTTCGGATGGCTGCGCAAAAAACCGCAGGAAACCGTCGTCGAACAGCCGCAAGCCCTTCCTGAAGCCGCTCCCGAGCCGCTTGCCCAGCCCGCAGCAGAGGTTGCAGCGCCGACGGCGGTGATCCTGCCGCTGGCCGAGCCGATTCTGCAACCGCTGGCCGAACCTGCCCCTGAGCCTGCCGCCGCCGAACTGTCGCTGACACCCGCCCCCGAGCACCAACCCTGGCTGACCCTGCCGGTGGCGGAAGAGCCAGTGGCCCTGGTGGAAGACGAGCAGGCCATTGATGTCAGCCCGCCGATCCCGGCCCCGGCGTCCAGTGTTGCCCCTGCATTTGAGCCAGAGCCGGTGCTGTCGGCGCCTGAAGTTGCACTGCCGGAGCCGGTTGCACCGGTCTTCGTGGCCCCGCAACCTCCTGCACCTGCACCTGCACCTGTCGTTGAAGTCGTGGCCGCGCCGGTGGAGGTTGCGGTTGCGGTCGAGCCCGCAGCCAGCCCGGCAGAAACCAAAGTCGGTTTCTTCGCCCGCCTGAAACAGGGCCTGTCCAAGACCAGTGCCAGCATCGGCGAAGGCATGGCCAGCCTGTTCCTGGGCAAGAAAACCATCGACGACGAACTGCTCGAAGACATCGAGACCCGCCTGCTGACGGCCGACGTTGGCGTTGAAGCCACTTCGGTGATCATCCAGAACCTGACCCAGAAGGTCGCGCGCAAGCAGCTGACCGACGTCGATGCGCTGTACACCTCCTTGCAGGCCGAGCTGGCCGCCATGCTCAAACCGGTCGAGCAGCCGTTGCAGATCGCCTCGCAGAACAAGCCGTTCGTGATCCTGGTGGTCGGCGTCAACGGCGCCGGCAAGACCACCACCATCGGCAAGCTGGCGAAGAAGCTGCAGCTGGAAGGCAAGAAAGTCATGCTGGCCGCCGGCGACACCTTCCGCGCCGCTGCCGTCGAGCAATTGCAGGTCTGGGGCGAGCGCAACAAGATCCCGGTGATTGCCCAGCACACCGGCGCCGATTCGGCTTCGGTGATCTTCGACGCCGTCCAGGCCGCCAAGGCCCGGGGCATCGATGTGCTGATCGCCGACACCGCTGGCCGCCTGCACACCAAAGACAACCTGATGGAAGAGCTGAAGAAAGTGCGCCGGGTTATCGGCAAGCTGGACGCAGACGCGCCCCATGAAGTGCTGCTGGTGCTTGACGCCGGCACCGGGCAGAACGCCATCAGCCAGGCCAAGCAGTTCCACCAGACCGTGGAACTGACCGGCCTGGCCCTGACCAAGCTCGATGGCACTGCCAAGGGCGGGGTGATCTTCGCCCTGGCCAAGCAGTTCAACCTGCCGATCCGTTATATCGGAGTCGGTGAAGGCATCGATGATTTGCGTACCTTTGAAGCAGAACCCTTTGTCCAGGCACTGTTTGCCGAGCGGGAGCGTTCATGATTCGTTTCGAACAGGTCGGTAAACGCTACCCGAACGGTCACGTCGGCTTGCATGAGCTGAGCTTTCGAGTGCGACGTGGCGAGTTCCTGTTTGTCACCGGCCACTCCGGGGCCGGTAAAAGTACTTTGCTGCGCCTGCTGCTGGCCATGGAGCGCCCGACCACCGGCAAGCTGCTGCTGGCCGGCCAGGACCTGGGCACCATCAGCAATGCACAGATTCCTTACCTGCGTCGGCAGATCGGCGTGGTGTTCCAGAATCACCAGTTATTGTTCGATCGCACGGTGTTCAACAACGTGGCCCTGCCGTTGCAGATTCTCGGTCTGTCCAAGGCCGAGATCGCCAAGCGGGTGGATTCGGCCCTGGAGCGCGTGGCGCTGTCGGACAAGACCGATTTGTACCCCGGCGACCTGTCCACCGGTCAGCAGCAGCGCGTCGGTATCGCCCGCGCCATCGTCCACCGTCCGGCCTTGCTGCTGGCGGACGAACCCACGGGTAACCTCGACCCGCGCCTGGCCGCTGAAATCATGGGTGTATTCGAAGACATCAACCGCCTGGGCACCAGCGTGCTGATTGCCAGTCACGACCTGGCGCTGATCGCCCGCATGCGCCATCGCATGCTGACCCTGCAACGCGGCCGATTGATCGGCGACGGGGAGGCCGGGGTATGAGTGCCACTCGCAGTCCGAAAGTTGCCGAGCGTGTGGCGCCTAAAGCCTCCGATCCGCAACCCTCGAAGAAAAAACGCGATGAAGACGACGGCCCGGATTTCGGCACCCAGCTGCATGCCTGGATCGAAAACCACCGCGCCAGCCTGCTCGATAGCCTGCGACGCCTGGGCAAGCAACCGATCGGCAGCTTCTTTACCTGCCTGGTGATGGCGGTGGCCCTGAGCTTGCCAATGGGCCTGTCGCTGCTGCTGAACAACGTCGAGCGCCTCGGTGGCTCGTGGCAGCGGGCGGCGCAGATTTCCCTGTACCTGCAACTCGACGCCAGCGCCACCGAAGGCGAGAAGCTCAGCGAGCAGATCAAGGGCTTGCCGGGCGTGGCGGATGCCGAATTCATCAGCAAGGACCGCGCCCTGGAAGAGTTCCAGCAGCAGTCCGGGCTGGGCGATGCGCTCAAGGAGTTGCCGCAGAACCCGTTGCCGGGCGTGGTCCTGGTGACGCCGAATGAAGTCGACAAGGCCACCCTGGAAGCCCTGCGTCAGCGCCTGGCGGATATGCCCAAGGTGCAATTGGCGCAACTGGATCTGGTGTGGGTCGAGCGCCTGGCGGCGATCCTCAAACTGGGCGACCGGTTTGTCTTCGGCCTGACGGTGTTGCTGGTTTCCGCATTACTTTTGGTGATAGGCAATACCATTCGTCTTCATATTGAAAACCGCCGCACAGAGATAGAAGTGATTAAACTCGTCGGCGGCACTGACAGCTATGTACGGCGTCCCTTCCTTTATATGGGCGCGTTGTATGGCTTCGGTGCGGGGCTTCTGTCCTGGGGGGTGCTGGCGTTTGGCCTTGATTGGCTGAACGACGCAGTAGTCGGGCTTGCCGGTTTGTACGGCAGTGATTTTGCCCTGGCGGGCGTACCGCCCGCCGACGGTCTGTCTCTCTTGCTTGGCGCGGTGCTGTTAGGGTATATCGGTGCATGGATTGCGGTCGCTCGACACCTCAGGGAACTGGCGCCGAAGTAATGTCTTTTTGCTTGTATTGACCTTTCAGCATTTATGGGAACTTGTTCTTCGGTTTCTGGTCAATTTTCGCAGTGCTGAACTGCACGAGTTATGTAAGTCGGAGGTTTTTTCGTATGACCACTTCTTTGCAACCTGCTTATGCCCTAGTCCCAGGCGCAAACCTGGAAGCCTATGTGCACACCGTGAACAGCATTCCACTGCTGACACCGGAGCAGGAGCGTGAACTGGCCGAGAGTCTCTACTATGAGCAGGATCTTGGGGCGGCTCGGCAGATGGTGCTCGCCCACCTGCGTTTTGTTGTACATATCGCCCGTAGCTATTCCGGCTACGGTCTGGCCCAGGCTGACCTGATTCAGGAAGGCAATGTGGGCCTGATGAAGGCGGTCAAGCGCTTCAACCCGGAAATGGGTGTGCGCCTGGTGTCCTTTGCTGTGCACTGGATCAAGGCGGAAATTCACGAGTTCATCCTGCGCAACTGGCGCATCGTGAAAGTCGCGACCACCAAGGCCCAGCGCAAGCTGTTCTTCAATCTGCGCAGCCAGAAGAAACGTCTGGCCTGGCTGAACAATGAAGAAGTGCATCGTGTGGCGGAAAGCCTCGGCGTCGAGCCGCGGGAAGTGCGCGAGATGGAAAGTCGCCTGACTGGCCAGGACATGGCGTTTGACCCAGCCGCCGAAGCGGATGACGACAGCGCGTTCCAGTCGCCAGCCAACTACCTGGAAGACCACCGCTACGACCCGGCGCGGCAACTGGAGGATGCGGATTGGAGCGACAACTCCAACCACAACCTGCACGAAGCCCTGGAAGTGCTGGACGACCGCAGCCGCGACATCCTCTACCAGCGCTGGCTGGCAGAAGAGAAAGCCACGCTGCACGACTTGGCGCAGAAGTACAACGTGTCGGCCGAGCGGATTCGTCAGCTTGAGAAAAGCGCGATGAACAAGCTGAAGCTGTCGATTGCGGCGTAAGCCCTGGCGCAATAAAAAACGCCCCGGTCATTGATCGGGGCGTTTTTGTTTGTGGGCCAGGGGCGTCCTGATGGCCTTGGGTTACTGCTCCCAGGGCGCCTTGCGCGTGGTGTTGAGGCCGTTGAGGTAATCGACGCCACCCAGTTGGCTCATCTGCCGGCGAATCCAGCCCGCGCGCTGCGACACATAAGTGGTCGGGTGACTGGCGCTCCACACTCGCGGGTTGGGCAGCACAGCGGCCAGCAGGCTGGCCTGCTGACGCGACAGCGAACCTGCGCCGATACCGAAGTGATGACGCGCCGCAGCTTCAGCGCCAAACACCCCTTCATCCCACTCCACGCTATTGAGGTACACCTCGAGAATTCGCTGCTTGGGCCAGAAAATCTCGATCAGCCCGGTAAACCAGGCTTCCAGCCCTTTGCGCAGCCAACTGCGTCCGGACCACAGAAACAGGTTCTTCGACACCTGCTGGCTCAAGGTGCTGGCGCCGCGAATCGAGCCGCCGCGCTCGTTATGGGCGAACGCTGCCTGAATGGCGCCGATATCGAAACCCCAGTGCTCGGAGAACTTCTGGTCCTCGCCGGCGATGACCGCCACCTTGAGGTCGTCGGAGATCTCGGCCCAGGGTTTCCAGGTGCGTTGCAGGTCGATGGGCTCGCCGTCGACCCAGGATTCGATCTTGCGCTCGATCATCAGCGCCGTGCCGGGCGGCGGCACCACGCGAAATACCAGCACCAGCAGAACGCTGCCGCCTGCGAACCAGAGCAGGGCTTTTGTGACGCGACGGAAAAGTAAACGCAGCATAGAGATGGCTTGGCCGAACCCGTTGAGCGGGCCATTATACAGACCCTGCCCGATGATTCTGACTGGAGTTCCTCATGCTGCGTGGCTTCCTGATGCTGGCTGCCTTTTTCGGCTTTACCGGGGTTGCCCTCGGCGCCTTTGCCGCCCACGGCCTGAAAAACCGTCTGAGTGCCGAATACCTGGCGATTTTCCACACCGGCGTCACGTACCAACTGGTGCATACCCTGGCCCTGTTCGGCGTGGCCCTGCTGGCCGCGCATATTCCCGGGCGCCTGGTGAGCTGGGCTGGAATCTCGTTCGTGGTCGGTATCCTGCTGTTCTCCGGCAGCCTGTATCTGCTGACCCTGACCGGCATCAGCAAGCTGGGAATCATCACCCCGCTTGGCGGCCTGGCCTTCCTGCTGGGCTGGTTTTTCCTCGGTCTTGCCGCCTGGCGCATGCAGCTTGCCGTCTGACGCTTGTAGCTGACCTTTGGGGCTCGATCGGGCTAGAATGCTGGCCCCTAAAAATGATGGCGGCCTTGAGCATGCGCATTCAGTTGAACGGTGAGCCCTTTGAATTGCCCGACGGTGCAACCGTCGCGGCCCTGCTGACCCGTCTGGACCTGACCGGACGCCGGATTGCGGTCGAACTCAACCAGGACATCGTTCCGCGCAGCCAGCACGCCGAGACTTCCCTGAATGAAGGCGATCAGGTCGAAGTGGTGCACGCCATTGGCGGCGGCTAGCCGTTAAGGTCCGACCCGCGCACTTCCAGAATTCTGCAAGAACCTCACCCCAACAGAGGATTTCCGATGAGCAATGTTCGCAGTGACAAGCCCTTCGTCCTGGCCGGTCGTACCTACCAGTCGCGACTGCTGGTAGGCACCGGCAAGTACCGTGACATGGAAGAAACCCGCCTGGCCATCGAGGCCTCGGGCGCCGAGATCGTCACCGTTGCCGTGCGTCGTACCAACATCGGGCAAAACCCGGGTGAGCCGAACCTGCTGGATATCCTGCCGCCGGATCGCTACACCATCCTGCCCAATACCGCCGGTTGCTATGACGCGGTTGAAGCCGTGCGCACCTGCCGCCTGGCCCGTGAGCTGCTCGATGGCCACAACCTGGTGAAGCTCGAAGTCCTGGCCGACCAGAAGACCCTGTTCCCCAACGTCCTGGAAACCCTCAAGGCCGCCGAAGTGCTGGTCAAGGAAGGGTTCGACGTGATGGTCTACACCAGCGATGACCCGATCATCGCCCGCCAGCTGGCGGAAATGGGCTGCATCGCGGTCATGCCGCTGGCGGGCCTGATCGGCACTGGCCTGGGGATCTGCAACCCGTACAACCTGCAGATCATCCTCGAAGAAGCCAAGGTTCCGGTGCTGGTGGATGCCGGTGTCGGCACCGCTTCCGACGCCACCATTGCCATGGAACTGGGCTGCGAGGCGGTGCTGATGAACTCGGCCATCGCCCACGCGCAACAGCCGATCCTGATGGCGCAAGCCATGAAACACGCGATTGTCGCGGGCCGCCTGGCGTACCTCGCCGGTCGCATGCCGAAGAAACTCTATGCCAGCGCCTCCTCGCCGCTGGATGGTCTGATCAAGTAAGAGCCATTGATGACTGAATCAAACGACACGCCTATCCAGCCGCAAGAAGGCGAAGAACGCCAACACCGCCGCATCAAGAGCTTCGTGATGCGCGCCGGGCGCATGACCGAAGGCCAGCAGAAAGGCCTGGAGCAGGGCACGCCGCTGTTTGTGCTGCCCCTGGCCGATGCGCCGGTGGATTTTGACCAGGTGTTCGGCCGTTCCGCGCCGCGCTCCCTGGAAATCGGCTTCGGCATGGGCCACTCGCTGCTGGAAATGGCTGCCGCCTCGCCGGAGCAGGACTTCATTGGCGTCGAAGTGCACCGTCCGGGTGTCGGTGCGTTGCTCAATGGCGTGCTGACCCAGGGCCTGACCAACCTGCGGGTCTACGATTGCGACGCGATCGAAGTGCTCAACCGCTGCATCGCCGACAACAGCCTCGATCGCCTGATGCTGTTTTTCCCCGATCCGTGGCACAAGAGCCGCCATCACAAGCGGCGCATCGTCCAGGCCTCGTTCGCGGAGCTGGTGCGCAGCAAGCTCAAGGTGGGCGGCATCCTGCACATGGCCACCGACTGGGAACCCTACGCCGAGTACATGCTGGAAGTGATGGACGTCGCGCCGGGCTATCGCAACCTGGCCGAAGACGGCAAGTGCGTGCCGCGCCCGGCCGAACGCCCGATCACCAAGTTCGAACGCCGCGGCGAGCGCCTGGGGCACGGGGTGTGGGATCTGAAGTTTGAAAAGCTGAGCTGAACCGCTTGAGTGGATCAGGCTCCCTTGGCACAAGGGAGCCGCTTTCCTACAGGGGTTTGATAAAACTCACCGGCACCTGCTCGGTCAGCCACACCCCATTCTCTGCCTGATAGAACGTGAAGCCCTGGGCCTGCATGGCTTGCGCGGCAATCTGCAAAATCACCACCTTGCCGTAACGCTGGCCCACGGCGCTGGCGGTTTCCAGGTCCTGGGACAGGTGCACGTGATGCCGTGAACCCGGGATCAGCCCCTTCTCATTGATCGACTCCATGAACCGCGTGGCGGTGCCGTGGTAGAGGATCGCGGGCGGCTGTCTGGCTTCGAGCTGCAGCTGCACGTCTTTGTTGGAATGACCTTGGACCGCGCGGATGCGCTGGCCATCGGCCGACAGGGAAAAGCGCTTCTTGTCGTTGCTGTCGACCACCTGCGCGATCAGTTCCCGGCTCAACTGCCGCCCGTCCCGGGCCGCGCCGCTGATCAGTGCGTCGATATCGCCCCAGCCTTCAGTGTCCAGTTCAAGGCCTATGGCCTGGGGCTCATGGCGCAGGACGTAGCTGAGAAACTTGCTGGTTTCATCGATGACTTTCTTGCTCATGTTCATCCTTGTGTGTGAACCCGGGTCAGCGGCGATCCGCCACCACCCCGATCAGCACCAGCACCACCAGCAGCACCGGCGCCAGGCTGTAATTGTTGAATTGGCTCAGGCCGCGAATGATCCAGGGCGTGGCGTAGATCAGCGCCAGGCCGCTGCCGATCATGCACAGCAGGGCCATCAATGGCACGCGCAGGGCGCCGGCCAGGCCGCCCAGGCGTTGCTCGACCCAGCCCTTGATGTCGGCGCCAAACAGCACCAGCAGGCAGCCCACCAGTGCCAGGGCGATTTCCGAGAGGTTGCTGCGACTCCAGCGGGACACCGTGGCGAGCAGATCGAGTACCAGATCCATGGGGTTTCCTTAAGTCAGAAAGTATTGCAGCAAGTCATTGAGGAAGAGTTGTCCGCGGGCGGTAGCCGCCAGGCGTGACGGTTCGACCTGCAATAAGCCACTTTGTTCTGCCTGGCGCCGGGCGTCGGCGAGGCTTTCCAGGCTGAGCCCGGTGCGTTGCGCATAGAGCGCGGCATCGACGCCCTGGGTCAGGCGCAGGGCATTCATCAGGAACTCGAACGGCAGCTCCTCGTTGGCCAGGAGTTTGTCGCCGGCCTTGAACTGTTTGGCCGGGTTCAGGTAGTCCTTGGGCAGGCGGGTTTTCCAGGTGCGCACGATGCGCCCGTCCGGGTGGCTGAGCTTGCCGTGGGCGCCGGCGCCGATGCCGATGAAGTCACCGAAGCTCCAGTAGTTCAGGTTATGCCGTGCTGCGCGGCCCGGCTGGGCGTAGGCCGACACTTCGTACTGGGCGTAGCCATGCTCGGCGAGCAATGCCTGGCCGGCTTCCTGGATGTCCCACAGGGTGTCGTCTTCCGGCAGCACAGGGGGCTGGTTCCAGAAGACGGTGTTGGGTTCCAGGGTCAGCTGGTACCAGGACAGGTGGGTCGGCTGCATGGCGATGGCCTGGCGCAGGTCGCCCAGGGCATCGTCCAGGGACTGATCGGGCAAACCGTGCATCAGGTCCAGGTTGAAGTTGTCGAAGCCGGCCAGGCGCGCCATATCGGCGGCGCGGATCGCTTCGGCGCCGTTGTGGATCCGGCCCAGGGCCTTGAGCTTGGCCTCCTGGAAGCTCTGGATACCAATCGACAACCGATTGATGCCCAGGGCGCGGTAGGCGATGAACTTGTCCTGCTCGAAGGTCCCGGGGTTGGCTTCCAGGGTGATTTCGATATCGGCGGCGAAGCGGATGCGCTGCTCCACGCCCTTGAGCAGGCGGCCCAGGGCTGCGGCGCTGAACAGGCTCGGCGTGCCGCCGCCGAAGAAGATCGAACTCAGCTCGCGGCCGTAGACGGCGTGCAGGTCCTGGTCGAGGTCGGCCAGCAGGGCGTCGACGTACTCTTCTTCCGGCAGCACAGGGCTGGCGGTGTGGGAGTTGAAGTCGCAATACGGGCATTTGCGTACACACCACGGGATGTGGATGTACAGCGCCAGGGGCGGCAACAGGGGAAGGGCCGCCCGGGGCGTGGGCGCAGTGCCGAGAATCAGCGGCTGCGCGGGTGTCTGTGGGGTCATTTCAGGCCCAGACGCTGGCGCAGCAGATCCATTGCACGGGCGCGGTGGCTGATTTGGTTCTTGTCGCCCGGGCTCAGTTCGGCGCTGGAGCAGTTGCGCTCCGGGACCCAGAACAGCGGATCGTAGCCAAAACCGTGTTCGCCGCTGGCCGCATGAAGGATGCGCCCGTGCCACAGGCCTTCGCAGAGGATCGGCAGCGGGTCGTCGGCATGCCGCACCAGCGCCAGGACGCAGACGAATTGCGCGCCGCGCTGTTCCTCGGGGACATCCTTGAGGGCCTCCAGCAGCTTGGCGTTGTTCGCCGCGTCGCCTTGGCCATCGGCATAACGCGCCGAGTAGATGCCCGGTGCGCCGCCGAGGAAGTCCACCGCCAGGCCCGAATCGTCGGCCAGGGCCGGCAGGCCGGAAATGCGTGCGGCATTGCGCGCCTTGAGAATGGCGTTCTCGACGAACGACAAACCGGTTTCTTCCGGTTCGATGCTGCTGAACTCGCCGATCGAGCGCAATTGCACCGATGCGCCGAGCATGGCCTGCAGTTCCTTGAGTTTGCCGGCGTTATGGCTGGCCAGTACGAGTTGCGTGAGGTTCATTATTCGCCCGGGAAAAGCTCTTGGTTAAAACTGAAGCTGTTGCTGTCGCCGCCAGTTTGAACGTTGATGGTGAAGGTTCGGGTTTCCTGCTGCTCGACCGGGAACTGGGCGATGTAGTAGATCGCGCCTTGTTCGGTGATTTGCTTGAAGCTCAGCGGGATGCTCTTGCTGGTCAGGTCCTTGACCGTGCCACTGACCTGGGCGACCAGCGGTTTGCCGGCCTTGATCACGGACACGTTGATCACCCCCTGGTTCTTGCTGCGGATCAGCTCCGCGCTTTTGGCGATGTCCGGTTGCAGGTAGGTCGAGTTGAAGGTGTTGTAGTGCACGGTGACGTCACCGAAGACTTCCTTGCGCTCGCCCTTGATGGCCTCGGCGCCCACGGCCGTGAAGCTCAGGCAGGCGGCCAATAGAAAAGTTACCAAGCGACCCATGATCGTTCTCCTTGCTATGACGTGGATTAAACCGCGACCTTGTGGTCCGCAAGCCCCGGGCTGCTGACGCGGTAGATGCCGATCTCTCCTAAGAGATTAGGCCATAGCTTACTGGCCCACCCATGCCGGTGTTGTTGATCGACGGCAAGCCGATCGATGACCTGGGCTTCGCGTTCGCGGCACAGCTCTTCGAAATCCTCGAAGGTGCAGAAGTGAATGTTCGGCGTGTTGTACCAGGTGTAGGGCAGGAACTCGGACACCGGCATCCGGCCCTTGCTGGCCAGGTACCAGCGGCAGCGCCAGTGGCCGAAGTTGGGGAAGGTGATGATGCACTGGCGGCCGACCCTGAGCATTTCGTCGAGGATCCGGTCCGGGTAGTGCACGGCCTGCAGGGCCTGGGTCATGACCACCACGTCGAAGCTGTTGCTGGCGAAGTTGCCCAGGCCCTTGTCCAGGTCCTGCTCGATGACGTTGATGCCCTTGGCCACGCACTGGGCAATGTTGTCCGGGTCGTTTTCCAGGCCGTAGCCGGTGACTTGCTTGTGGTCGCGCAGCCAGGTCAGCAGCTCGCCGTCGCCGCAGCCGAGGTCGAGCACGCGGCTGCCGGCGGGGATCCATTCCTGGATGATTTCCAGATCGGCTCTCATGCCGTCCTCCCCAAGTGATAGCGGCTCATATAAGCGCAATCCGATTCATGTAGTTGCTGAAGGCCTGCAAGTAACGCGGGATCGGGATCAAGAAGGCGTCGTGGCCCTGGGGCGCATCGATTTCCAGGTAGCAGACGTCTTTTTTCGCCGCCATCAGCGCGTCCACCAACTCCCGGGAGCGGGCTGGGGAGAAGCGCCAGTCGGTGGTGAAGGACATCACGCAGAACTTGGCGGTGGCATTGGCGAAGGTTTTTGCCAGGTTATCGTCGAAGTTCGCCGCTGGATCGAAGTAGTCCAGCGCTTTGGTCATCAACAGATAGGTGTTGGCGTCGAAGCGTCCGGAGAACTCCTCGCCCTGGTAGCGCAGGTAGCTTTCGACCTGGAACTCGACGCTGTGGAAGTCGTAGTTGAGCTTTTCGCTCTTCAGGCCACGGCCGAATTTTTCGCCCATGGAGTCGTCGGACAGGTACGTGATGTGCCCGACCATGCGCGCCAGCATCAGGCCGCGCTTGGGGATCACACCGTGTTCCTGGAAGGAGCCGCCGTGGAATTCGGGGTCGGTGAGGATCGCCTGGCGCGCCACTTCGTTGAAGGCAATATTCTGCGCCGACAGCTTGGGCGCCGAGGCGATCGCCAGGCAGTGGCGCACTCGGTCCGGGTAGGTGATGGTCCATTGCAGGGCCTGCATGCCGCCCAGGCTGCCGCCGATCACGGCGGCCCATTGCTGGATGCCGAGCCGGTCGGCCAGGCGGGCCTGGCTGTGCACCCAGTCTTCCACGGTCAGTACCGGGAAGTCGGCGCCGAACGGCTTGCCGGTTTCCGGGTTGAGGCTGCTGGGGCCGGTGGAGCCGTTGCAGCCGCCGAGGTTGTTCAGGCTGACCACGAAAAACTTGTGGGTGTCGATGGGCTTGCCGGGGCCGATGCAGCTGTCCCACCAGCCCGGCTTGCGGTCTTCGGCGCTGTGAAAACCGGCAGCGTGATGATGGCCGGACAGGGCATGGCAGATCAGCACGGCGTTGCTGGCCGTGGCGTTCAGTTCGCCATAGGTTTCGAAGATCAGGTCATAAGCCGGCAGCGAGCGACCGCAGGCCAGGGCCAGGGGATCGCTGAAGTGCGCCAGTTGCGGCGTGATCAGACCAACGGAATCGGGGGGAAAGGCAGTTGGCATCGACCCTGCTCTCATTTAAATGAGGCGTAAGTCTAAAGACCGCTGCCCCCAGCGGCAAGCAAAGGCCGGGGCTGATTATTTCGCGGGTTGTAGCCTGGACGCCGGAATCGAGGGGATCAGGCTGGGCGGGTCAGGTCGGGCAGGTCCGGGAGCTTTTTGGGGGCGTTGATCCGGACCCGTTTTTGCCGGTTCAGCTCGCCGCTGATCAGGCTGACCTGGCTTTTCGAGACGCCGAACGCCTTGGCCAGGAACGCCATCAGGTAGGCGTTGGCCTTGCCCTCGACGGGCGGCGCGGTGAGGCGAATTTTCAGCCGCTCACCGTGCAGCCCGGCGAAGTCATCGCTGCGGGCCGCAGGTTGCAGGTGGCATTCCAGAATCAGGTCGTCACCGTCCCAGCGAAAGTAGCTCACCGGGTCAGATCAGCAGGCGCAGGATGTCCGGCATCATGGTCATCGCCGCCAGGTTGTTGATCACCAGCATGTCCAGCAGCTTGAGTACCATGAACGCCAGGATCGGCGAGATATCCAGGCCACCCATGCTCGGCAGGATCTTGCGGAACGGCGCCAGGGCCGGCTCGCAGATCTGGTTCACCAGTTCAGCGCCCGGGTTGTGGCTGCCCGGAGCGACCCAGGACAGGATCACGCTGATGATCAGGGCGAAGAAGAAGATCTTCAGAAACAGCGCGGTCACGCCAATGATCGACCAGATCAGCAGTTGCAGCGGGTTGCCGGTGGTGCCGTAGGTCAGCAGCAGGGTCAGCGCCATCAGTGCCAGTTGCACGATGATCGCCAGTACCAGCGACGACATGTCCAGGCCAAACAGGCTCGGGATGATCCGGCGCAGCGGCTTGAGCAGCGGCTGGGTCGCGCGTACGGCGAACTGGCACAGCGGGTTGTAGAAGTTGGCGCGCACCAGTTGCAGCACAAAGCGCAGCAGCACGATCAGCAGGTACAGGCTGCCAAGGGTTTGCAGCACATACACCGCTGCAGTATTCAATCCAATCATCAGTGGCTCCTTTATTGGCCCAGTTGTTCGGCCATTTCGGCCGAGCGGTGCGCGGCGGCACCCAGTGCTTTTTCCACCAGGGCTTCGAAGCCCCCGGCCTGGAACGATTTGATGGCGGCTTCAGTGGTGCCGGCCGGCGAGGTGACACGGCGGCGCAGCTCGGCGGCATCGACCTCGCTGGAGACGGCCATATGCGCGGCGCCCAGGGCGGTTTGCAGGGTCAGCTGGGCGGCAATTTCCCGAGGCAGGCCGAGCTTCTCGCCGGCGGCGGTCATGGCTTCGATCAGCAGGAAGAAATACGCCGGCCCGCTGCCGGACACCGCGGTGACCGCGTCCAGTTGCTGTTCTTCATCAAGCCACAGGGCAATGCCGACGGCCGACAGCAGCTCTTGGGCCTGCTGGCGTTGTTCGGCGCTCACCTGGGCGGTGGCGAACAGGCCGCTGACGCCCTGGCGCAGCAGCGCCGGCGTGTTGGGCATGCAGCGCACGATGGGCTGGGCGCCGAGCCAGTTGTTCATGCTGGCGCAGGTGATGCCGGCGGCGATTGAAACCACCAGCTGCGAAGCCCGCAGGCTAGGGCGCAGGGCCTCGCACACGGCTTTCATGGCCTGGGGCTTGACCGCCAGGACGATGACGTCGGCGCCCTGGATGGCCTCGGCGTTGTCGGCGAACACCTCGATGCCGTGTTCAGCCTGGACCCGGGCCCGGGTTTCGGCCCCCGGGTCGCTGGCACGGATCTGCGCGGCGTCCAGGCCCTTGGCGCGCAGGCCCCCAATCAAGCTGGCAGCCATGTTGCCGGCGCCGATAAAGGCGATACGAGTCTTGCTCATGTCAGGTCCTTATAGAGAGGTAAGTCAGCCACGTCAGGGCTGGCCATAGTCGCGGGCACCAAACAGCGCGGTACCGATCCGCACCCAGGTGGCGCCTTGGGCGATGGCCGCTTCGAGGTCGTGGCTCATGCCCATGGAAAGTGTGTCGAGCGGCAGATTCAAACGCTGTTGCAGGTGGTTGTTCAGCGCCTGCACGGCAGCAAAGGCAGCGTCCTGGGCGGCACGCTCTTCGGTCGGCTCGGGTATCGCCATCAGCCCGCGCAGTTGCAGGCGCGGCAGGGCGCTGATGGCGCTGGCCAGGGCCGGCAGATCGGCCGGGGTGCAACCGGACTTGCTGGCCTCGCCGCTGACGTTGACCTGAATGCAGATGTTCAACGGCGGCAGGTGTTCAGGGCGTTGCTCGGACAGGCGTTGTGCGATTTTCAGGCGATCCACGGAGTGCACCCAGTCGAAATGTTCAGCGATAGGTCGCGTCTTGTTCGATTGAATGGGGCCGATGAAGTGCCAACACAAGGGCAGGTCGGCCAGTTCGAGCTGTTTGCCCAGGGCCTCCTGCAGGTAGTTCTCGCCGAAGTCGCGCACGCCGGCGGCGTGGGCTTCACGCAGGGCGGCGGCGGGTTTGGTCTTGCTCACGGCGAGCAGGTGAATGCTGTTTACATCTCGTTGCGAAGCCTGCGCCGCAGCGCGGATCCGCGCGCCGACCAGTGCGATGTTGTCTGCTATCGTGGACATTCAATGTGCGCCAGCGGGTCTTGGGGTTGCGGCATTCTACTGGAATTGGGAAGCACTATGGACATCCCTGAGTTGCTGGCCTTGTGCGTTGCACAGGGCGCGTCGGACTTGCACCTTAGCGCAGGTTTGCCGCCGATGCTGCGGGTTGATGGCGAGATTGTCCGCAGCGAGCTGGCGGTGCTTGAGCCGCAGCAGGTGCAGGCCATGCTCCAGGGCCTGATGAGTGAGGCGCAGCGGGCGGAGTTCGCGGCAACCCTTGACCTGGATTTTTCCTACGAACTGCCGGGAATCGGGCGCTTTCGGGTGAATGCCTTCCATCAGAGCCGTGGCGCTGCCGGGGTCTTGCGCGCCATTCCCGCGCAGGTGCCGAGTATGGAACAACTGGGAATGGGCGAAGTGTTTCGCCAGATTGCCGCCGTACCCCATGGCCTGGTGCTGGTGACGGGTCCGACCGGGTCCGGCAAGTCCACCACCCTGGCGGCGATGATCGACCACCTCAATCAGCACCGTCAGCAACACATTCTCACCATCGAAGACCCCATCGAGTTCATCCATGCACCCAGGCAGTGCCTGATCAATCAGCGCGAAGTCCTGCGTGATACCCGAAGTTTTGCCGCGGCGTTGCGCGCCGCCCTGCGCGAAGATCCGGATGTGATCCTGGTGGGCGAACTGCGGGACCTGGAAACCATTCGCCTGGCATTGACCGCCGCCGAAACCGGGCACCTGGTGTTCGGCACCCTGCACACCACCTCGGCGGCGAAAAGCATCGACCGGTTGGTGGACGTGTTTCCGGCCCAGGAGAAGGCCCTGGTGCGTTCGATGCTGGCCGAGTCGCTGCAGGCGGTGATCGCCCAGGTGCTGGTCAAGCGCATCGGCGGTGGGCGGGTGGCGGCGCACGAAATCATGCTCGGCAGCCCGGCGATCCGTAACCTGATCCGCGAAGACAAGGTGGCGCAGATGTATTCGGCGATCCAGACTGGCGGCGCGGTGGGCATGCGCACCTTGGACATGAGCTTGAAGGCGTTGCTGAACGCGGGGCTGATCAGCCCGGAACATGCCCGGGAGAAGGCCCGGACGCCCCAGGGGCTGTGAGCGAGGGGTTTTTGGCGGCGCCTGAAACGTCATCGCCGGCAAGTCGACCCCGACAAGGCCGTGAGACCTGTCGAAGCCGGCTTGCCGGCGATAGAGGTGTGACGTTAGGGCTGACGGTCAGCGCTGAACCACACGCAGGGCGTTCTGCTCTTTAGGCAGGACGCGCTTGGCAACCACGTAGTGGTTATCCCAGTACGGCTTTTTCAGGGTGTCGATCGACACGGCCTTGCCACGGCGCGGGGCGTGAATAAAGCGGTCATTGCCCAGGTAGATGGCAACGTGGTTGACCTTGCGGCTCTTGATGTTGAAAAACAGCAGGTCGCCCGGCTTGAGGTCCTTGCGCTCGACCTTCTGCCCGTGGCCGCTGGCCATGGCATTGGAGGTGCGAGGCAGATCCACCGCTGCCACATCATTAAACGCGTATTTCACCAACCCGCTGCAATCGAAGCCTTTACTTGGGCTGCTGCCGCCCCAACGATAGGGAGTACCCAGGACGTTGACGGCGCGACTCAGTACATTGCTGCTCTGCTTGGCCGCCATTTGCGGGACCAGCTTGCTGTCGGCCTTGCTCAGGTGAGTCGGGCCCTTGACGCTTTGCTTGTTCTTGGCGGTTACCGGCGAAACATGGGATTTCGGGGTGTAACCGTTAATGTTGGGAAGACGTTGCTCACGATTGGTGGCGTGGGCGGCCAGTGGCATTAATAGGCAAATGGTTAGCCATGTCTTGAAAAATGGACGCATTAGGCAAGGCTCTTATGGGTTAGCGCGCAACTTTATAACAGCTTTTTTGTCTGTTCCGAGGCCGTTTGTCGATTCAACCTGGAGGTCAACTTCTGCAAAGTAGCGGCAAATTGACGCAATTGTCCGCCAGAACTCAGGCGGTACGGGGCTTTGGCGGGAGGGACTTTAACATTTCCCATACGTCGGCAGCCTGTAAAAAAGTCACAAAGAATTAAAGAATATTTATCTATTGCGTGGAATGAGGTCATCAATGAACACCTATCGTCAGGATGTTTCACCGCAGGACACCCACAGCAAGGTGATCGGTTATCTGTTGTGGATTTTCGGTTTTACCGGTGCGCACCGCTTTTATTACGGCAAGCCGGTGACCGGTACGATCTGGTTTTTCACCTTGGGCTTATTGGGGATTGGCTGGCTGATCGACCTGTTCCTGATTCCGGCCATGGACCGTGAAGCGGACCTGCGGTTTACCGCCGGCCCGCTCGAATACAGCGTGGCCTGGGTGCTGCTGACCTTTCTCGGGGTGTTTGGCGTGCATCGCATGTACCAGGGGAAATGGATCAGCGGCCTGTTGTACCTGCTGACAGGCGGGCTGTTCTTCCTGGGCGTGCTCTACGACTTCTGGACCCTGAACGATCAGGTCTCCCTGGAAAACGCCAAGCGGCGCTAACCTGACCCAAACAGCGGCTACAACCCGTAGCCGCTGCTGAGCCGCGCTAGGCCCAGCGCTCCCCTGACACACCACAGCGCCTGCAGTCACGCCTGGTAGCTGATGCGTCCATCCACCAGGGTGTAGCGCACCATGCCGGGCAGGCTGTGGCCGAGGAACGGGCAGTTTTCGCCTTTGGACAGCCAGTGTTCGCCGGCCACGGTGGAGCTGGCCGGGTCGAACAGCACCAGGTCGGCCGGGGCGCCTACCGCGAGCTTGCCGGCAGGCAGGCGCAGGGCATCGGCCGGGCCGGCACTGAGGCGGGCGAGCAGGGTTGGCAGGTCCAGCAAGCCATCTTCCACCAGGGTCAGCGCCAGTGGCAGCAACAGCTCGACGCTGCTGATGCCCGGCTCGGTGGCGCCGAACGGCGCCAGCTTGGCGTCGCGCTCGTGGGGTTGGTGATGGCTGGAAATGGCCTGGACCACCCCGGACTTCACCGCCTCACGCAGCCCGTCGCGGTCCGCTCGGGAACGCAGGGGCGGCTGTACGTGATACAGGCTGGAGAAGTCGATCAAGGCTTCATCCGTCAGGATCAACTGATACAGCGCCACATCGGCAGTCACCGGCAGGCCGCGAGCCTGGGCCTGGGCGATCAACGCCACACCCCGGGCGCTGGTCAGCTGGCTGAAGTGCGCGCGCACGCCGCTTTGCTCCACCAGCAGCAGGTCACGGGCCAGGGCCACGGTTTCTGCGGTCTCCGGAATCCCCGGCAAGCCGAGGAAGCTGGCGGTGGCGCCTTCGTGGGCCAGGCCGCCTTCGGCCAGGTCGCGGTCCTGGGAGTGGAAAATCACGGTCAAGTCGAAGGTTGCAGCGTATTCCAGGGCGCGGCACAGGGTGCGGGTGCTGCGAAAGCTCTCCAGGCCATTGCCGAACGCCACGCAGCCGGCGTCGCGCAACGCGATGAGTTCTGCAAGCTGCTCGCCTTCCAGGCCTTTGCTCAGGGCGCCGATGGGGAACACCTTGGTATTGCCGGCTTCGCGAGCACGGTCCAGGATCAGCTCGGTCACCGCCGAGGTGTCCAGCACCGGTTTGGTGTGCGGTGGGCAGCACAGGCTGGTGACGCCACCGGCGGCGGCAGCCCGGGTTTCGCTGGCGATGCTGCCTTTGCGGCTGTAGCCCGGTTCGCGCAGGGCGACACTCAGGTCCACCAGCCCGGGGGCAGCCACCAGGCCTTTGGCGTCGATGGTGGTGACGGCGTTGAAATCGGCCGGGGCGGCGCCCATGGCGAGGATCTTGCCGGCTTCCAGATGCAAATCAGTGACTTGATCCAGCCCGCTGCTTGGATCGATGACGCGGGCGCCGAGAATGCTGAGCTTCACTGGGCGTTCTCCTGCTCGAATTGTCGCTGGGCGGTCTGCCCGCTCATGGCCATGGACAGTACGGCCATGCGTACCGCGATGCCGTAGGTCACCTGGTTGAGAATCACCGAATGCGGGCCGTCGGCCACCGCCGATTCGATCTCCACGCCGCGGTTGATCGGGCCCGGGTGCATGACGATGGCGTCCGGCTTGGCGCCGGCCAGGCGCGCGGTGGTCAGGCCGAACAGGCGGTAGAACTCGCCTTCGCTGGGCAGCAGGCCGCCCTGCATGCGCTCGCGTTGCAGGCGCAGCATGATCACCACGTCCACATCCTTCAGGCCTTCGGTCATGTCGGTGTAGACCTTGACCCCATACTGCTCGATGCCAATCGGCAGCAGGGTCTTGGGCGCGATCACCCGGATGTCCGGGCAGCCGAGGGTCTTCAGGGCCAGCATGTTCGAACGGGCTACCCGCGAGTGCAGGATGTCGCCGACGATGGCCACCGACAGGTTCTCGAAGCCGCCCTTGTGCCGGCGGATGGTCAGCATGTCGAGCATGCCCTGGGTCGGGTGCGCGTGCCGGCCGTCGCCGCCATTGATGATCGCCACTTGCGGGCACACGTGTTCGGCGATGAAGTGCGCGGCGCCGGAGTCGCCGTGGCGGACCACGAACATGTCGGCGGCCATGGCTTCCAGGTTGCGCAGGGTGTCGAGCAGGGTTTCACCCTTGCTCGCCGAGGAGGTGGACACGTTCAGCGTGATCACGTCCGCCGACAGGCGCTGGGCCGCCAGTTCGAAGGTGGTGCGGGTGCGGGTGGAGTTTTCGAAGAACACGTTGCACACGGTCTTGCCGCGCAGCAACGGGACTTTTTTCACCGCCCGGGCGCCGACTTCAAGGAACGAGTCGGCGGTGTCGAGGATTTCTGTCAGCAGCTCGCGGCGCAGGCCGTCGAGCGACAGGAAGTGGCGCAGCTGGCCCTGATCATTGAGCTGCAGCGGGCGCTTGGCGTCTGGAGGCGTCATCGCAATGGACTCTTTAAAGGGGCGTGTCAAAGGGCGAGGTCTTGCAGTTCGAGTTGCAGCGGCGCGGGGCCGGACAATTTTACCCGCTCGTGGGCGGCCAGCGACAGGGTCGCACCCACCACATTCGGGCGGATCGGCAGTTCGCCGGCGTCCAGGTCCAGCAGGCAGACCAGGGTCACGCTGGCCGGGCGGCCGTAATCGAACAGTTCGTTGAGGGCGGCGCGGATGGTCCGGCCGCTCATCAGCACGTCATCGATCAGCACCAGGTGCTGGCCTTCAATCTCGAACGGCAGCTCCGAAGGCCGCACTTGCGGGTGCAGGCCGTTCTGGCTGAAGTCATCGCGATAGAACGACACATCCAGCGTGCCCAACGGCGAGTCGCTGCCCAGCGCTTCCAGCAGGGCCTGGGCGACCCAGACACCACCGGTGCGAATGCCGATATAGCGCGGCTCGCTGATCTTGCGCTTGGCCAGGTGGGCGTTGAGATCAGCGGCCATCTGGCTGATCAGTTCGACGGGATTGGGCAGGCTCATGGTTGCTCCTTCGTGGGCCCGCGCCCGGCTGCGTGGAGCCGGGTGCGGAGTCTTACGGCTGGTGTTGTGGCCAGGAGGCGTGTGGCTGGGGCAGCCACGCATCTTCAGGATCGGGCGGTTCAGTGTTCGAGCAAGGCTGCGTTTTCGTCGAGCCAGCCTTGCAGCAGCAGGGCGGCGGCGATGGCGTCGACCGGGTTGTCGCGGTAGCTGCCCTTTTGCCCACCCCGGGTCAGGCGTTCGCCCTTGGCCTCGAAGGTGGTCAGGCGTTCATCGTGGGTATAGAAGGGCAGGTTGTAGCGGCCGTTGAGGCGCCGGGCGAATTTTTCGGCGCGTACGCACATGTCGCTGGGGCTGCCGTCCATATTCAGCGGCAGGCCGACGACTACGGCGTCGGGCTTCCATTCCTTGATCAGGGCTTCGACCTGGTTCCAGTCGGGAATGCCGTTCTGTGCCTTCAGCGTGCACAGCTCGCGGGCCTGGGCGGTGATGGCCTGGCCGACGGCGACGCCGATCTGTTTGGTGCCGTAGTCGAAACCGAGGATCAGTCGCAAGGCCATCAGGCGTGTCCCGCCTGGCTGGTGAGCAGGTTGAGGTTGATCCCCAGGTGCCGCGCGGCCGCTTCCAGGCGCAGTTCGCTGCTGGTGTTGAACAGGATGTCGGCATCGAACGGGCAGGTCAGCCAGGCGTTGTCGGCCAGTTCGGCCTCCAATTGCCCGGCTTCCCAGCCGGCGTAGCCCAGGGCGATCAGGCTTTTCTGCGGGCCTTCACCGTCGGCGATGGCGAACAGCACGTCCTGGGAGGTGGACAGCGCCAGGCCTTCGAGCTCGACCGTGGCCTGGAAGGTCAGGCCGCTGGGATGCAGGACAAAACCGCGATCGGTCTGCACCGGGCCGCCGCTGAAAATCGGCACGTGCTCGCACAAAAGTGGCGTTTCAACATCGGGGCGCAGTTGCTCGAGAATGTCGGCAAGGCTCAGTTCCTGCGGGCGATTGACCACCAGCCCCATGGCGCCATTGGCGTTGTGCTCGACGATGTAAGTCAAGGTGTGCGCAAAGTTCGGGTCGGCCATATGGGGCATGGCGATCAGGAAGTGATGCTTGAGGTAGCTGGGGCTGACGTTTTTCATGTGCGCTAGTGTGGCGTTGGAGGGGCAAACTGACAAGCTGGTGATCATGGGCGGTTGGCCCGGTGGCGCGGGGCCAGGTGCTGCCTTCGCTCCGCAGTGCCGGGCCGAGCTTGAGCCGGCTCACTGGCCACGGCGTCAGTTGCTGGAAAGCTTGTCGCCCCGGGCAAACTTCCAGGTGCGAATGATTTCCAGGCGGTCGATATCCGACAGGTCACCGGTAAAGGGGGCAAAAGGCGCGGCCAGGCGCACGATGCGTTGCGCCGCCTGGTCCAGCAACGGCTGGCCGGACGACTCCAGCACCAGCACTTCATACAGCGAGCCGTCGCGGTTGATCGAGACCATCAGCCGCAGGTTGCCGTAGATCTGCTTGCGCCGGGCTTCCTCGGGGTAATTGAGGTTGCCGATGCGCTCGACTTTCTTGCGCCATTCGTCCTTATACCAGGCGCCCTTGTCGCGCATGGTCGAGGCCGCGCTCAGGCGGTGGATGCGCGGGCGCTTGGCATACAGCTGCTGTTCATTGGCCAGCTCGGCTTCGAGGCTGGAGATCTCGCTGGACAGCTGCGAGCTGTCGAAGGTCGGCGCCGCAGGCTTGGGCGCGGCTTCGGTCTTGACCTCTTCGCGCTTGGTGACGGTCTTCTTCGGTTTCGGCGCGGTGGTGGCGACGGCGGCCTTGGGCGCTGCTTCCTTGACCTCGGGCTTGGCGGCGGGCGGCGGCGTGACCTTGTTCACCTGGTTGTCCTGGAACGGCGCAACCTCGGTGGTCTTGGGGATCGCCTTCTTGTCCAGGGTGCCGCTGCCCTGCTGGTTGTCCTGGGCCAGGAAATCGGCCTTCTTCGGCTTGGTCTCGCTTTTGAAGGTGGCGAGGGTGATTTCCAGGGTCTTGCTGATCTGCTTGGGTTCGGCGAAGGAGAAGCCCAGGCCGAGAATCAGCGCCAGGTGCAGGAGGGCGGCGAGAAACAGGGTGAAACCGAGACGATCGGCCGGACGCACACCGCTATGCGCGAGCTCGGGAGGGAGGTCGAGAGGCAGGTCGGACGGGAGTGTCATCGGTTCAACATCACAGGAGGCATCACAAAACCAACATCGCGCGTTTCACAGGCGGCGCATGATAACGCAATGTTGGTTTCAAGCTGCGAGCTTCACGCTTCAAGCGACAGGCTGTACATGATCCACATCAAGCTTGTGGCTTGCGGCTTGCCAGTTGCAGCTTGGCCTCGATGGCGTCCATCAGCAGCGCACCGATGTTGGTGCCGAACGCATTGTCGATTTCGCGGATGCAGGTCGGGCTGGTGACGTTGATTTCCGTCAGGTGCTCGCCGATCACGTCCAGGCCGACGAACAGCAGGCCTTTCTCCCGCAGGGTCGGGCCGACCTGAGCGGCGATCCAGCGGTCCTTGTCGGTCAGCGGGCGGGCTTCGCCACGTCCGCCGGCGGCGAGGTTGCCCCGGGTTTCACCGGCGGCCGGGATTCGCGCCAGGCAGTAAGGCACCGGCTCGCCGTCGATCATCAGGATGCGCTTGTCGCCATCCTTGATCGCCGGCAGGTAGGCCTGGCCCATGATCTGCTGGGCGCCCAGGGCGGTCAGGGTTTCCAGGATCACCGAGAGGTTCGGGTCGCCGGCGCGGTGGCGGAAGATCGAGGTGCCGCCCATGCCATCCAGGGGCTTGAGGATCACGTCGCCATGTTGTGCGGCAAATTCACGCAGCACGTCGGCGCGGCGGCTGACCACGGTCGGCGGCGTGCACTGCGGGAACAGCGTGGCGAACAGCTTCTCGTTGCAGTCGCGCAGGCTCTGCGGCTTGTTGACCACCAGCACGCCGGCGCGCTCGGCCTGCTCCAGCAGGTAGGTGGAGTAGACGAACTCCATGTCGAACGGCGGGTCCTTGCGCATCAGGATCACGTCCAGATCGCTCAGCGGGCAGTCGATTTCATCTTGCAGCTCGAACCATTTTTCCGGGTTGGCAAAGACTTGCAGTGGACGCATGCGCGCCCGTGCCTCGCCCGCGCCCTGGTAGAGGTCGCGCTGTTCCATGTAGAACAGGGTCCAGCCGCGGGCCTGGGCGGCCAGCAGCATGGCCAGCGAACTGTCCTTTTTATAGGAGATGCTGGCGATAGGGTCCATGACAATCCCGACGCGAACGCTCATGGGCTGTTTCCTCGAAAATTTAGTGGGCGCAATGGCTTGAAAAAGTGGCGTCAGAGTGGCGCCCGGGCGGTTCCCGGTCAAGGAAAAACCGCCTTGCCGGTCGGCCGATAGATTGCATTCTGAGAGTATGCTAAAAAGGCTCGCATGCCGCGCTCAGGCCTTGAACATCAAGGGTTTGGGGCTTTACCAGGCGGTACCGGCATTAAATCGATTCGCTGTGGCGATGGTAGAGCAGAATATGGAACAGCATTCCAGCGCCTTGAAGGTGATGGTGATCGATGACTCGAAGACGATTCGCCGCACGGCTGAAACGCTGCTCAAGAACGTGGGCTGTGAAGTCATCACTGCGGTTGACGGTTTCGAGGCCCTGGCCAAGATTGCCGATCATCACCCCGGGATCATTTTTGTCGACATCATGATGCCGCGCCTCGATGGCTATCAGACCTGCGCCCTGATCAAGAACAACAGTGCCTTCAAGTCCACGCCGGTGATTATGCTGTCCTCCAAGGACGGTCTGTTCGACAAGGCCAAGGGCCGCATCGTCGGTTCCGACCAGTTTTTGACCAAGCCCTTTAGCAAGGAAGAACTGCTGAACGCGATCAAGGCCCATGTCCCGGGCTTCGCCGCAGTAGAACAAGCACATTGACGTTCAGCCAAGGGGCCGAACGCCTATTCGTATGGGGAAGACCATGGCACGTATTCTGATCGTCGATGATTCGCCGACTGAAATGTACAAACTGACCGGCATGCTGGAAAAGCACGGTCATGAAGTCCTCAAGGCCGAAAACGGCGCGGACGGCGTCGCCCTGGCCCGCCAGGAAAAACCCGACGCGGTGCTGATGGACATCGTCATGCCGGGCCTCAATGGCTTCCAGGCGACCCGCCAGCTGACCAAGGACGCCGAAACCAGCCATATCCCGGTGATCATCATCACCACCAAGGATCAGGAGACCGACAAGGTCTGGGGCACCCGCCAGGGCGCCAAGGACTACCTGACTAAGCCGGTGGATGAAGAAACCCTGATCAAGACCCTGAACAACGTTCTGGCCGGCTGACGGCCAGCGCCATGGCCGAGTCGCAAACCGCGTTCGAGCTGCTGCTCGATATCGATCGGCGCTGCCGCCTGCTGGCGGCGGATCTGCCGTCCCAGGAAACCCGCCAGCACAGCTGGAGCGGGATCGGCTTTCGCATCGGTGAGCAGTGGTACGTGGCGCCCATGGGCGAAGTCAGCGAAGTCCTGCATGAACCGCGCTACACCGTGCTGCCCGGGGTGAAATCCTGGGTCAAGGGCGTGGCCAATCTGCGGGGGCGGCTGCTGCCGGTCATGGACCTGTGCGGTTTCTTCGGCCATGAGCTTTCGGCACTGCGCAAGCAACGCCGGGTGCTGGTGGTCGAACACAAAGAGGTATTTGCCGGGCTGATGGTGGATGAAGTCGTCGGCATGCAGCATTTTGCCCAGGACAGCCTGCAAGCCAGCGTGATCGAGCCGGCCCAGGGGGCGATCGCGCCCTACCTGCAAGGCCGTTTCGAACGCGACCAGGTGTGGCAGGTGTTCAGTCCCTTTGCCCTGGCCGGTTCCTCGGGATTTATGGATGTAGCGCTGTGAACCGCCAGGCATTGCCGCCGCGGGGCCCGTCATGCGCGCTGTGCACTTACAACGCGGGCATGCTCGCTCGCCACAGGCCTGATCGATGATAAAAGCCAAAACCGCCAAGCCCGTGGAAGGCTCGCGCAGCCGCTCGCAGATCATCGTGCTGTTTATCGCGCTGATCATTTTCATCATGCTGCTGTTCGCCAACTTCGCTTACCTCAACACCCAGGCCACCTACGACAAGCAGTACATCGGCCACGCCGGCGAGTTGCGGGTGCTGTCCCAGCGCATTGCCAAGAACGCCACTGAAGCCGCCGCCGGCAAGGCTGCCGCGTTCAAGCTGCTGAGTGATGCGCGCAACGACTTTGCCCAGCGCTGGGGTTACCTGAAAAAAGGCGACCCGGCCACCGGCCTGCCCGGCGCGCCGCTGGCCGTGCGCGATGAAATGCACGCCGTGCAGCAGGACTGGGAAAAACTGCTGAAGAACACCGACGCCATTCTTGCCAGCGAACAGACCGTGTTGTCCCTGCATCAAGTGGCCGCGACCCTCGCCGAAACCGTGCCGCAACTGCAGGTGGAGTACGAGAAGGTGGTCGAAATCCTCCTCCAGCGTGGCGCGCCGGCGGCCCAGGTGGCCGTGGCCCAGCGTCAGTCGCTGCTGGCGGAGCGGATCCTGGGGGCGGTGAACACCGTGCTCGCCGGGGATGAAAATGCAGTCCAGGCCGCCGATGCCTTCGGGCGCGATGCGGCACGCTTTGGCCAGGTGCTGAACGGCATGCTGCAGGGCAATCCGGCGCTGAAGATCAGCCAGGTCGAAGACCGTGATGCCCGCGCCCGGCTGGCCGAGATCTCCGAGCTGTTCGAGTTCGTGTCGGGCTCGGTGGATGAAATCCTCGAAACTTCTCCCGAGCTGTTCCAGGTTCGCGAGTCCGCGAGCAATATCTTCAGCCTTTCGCAAACCCTGCTCGATGAAGCCTCGCGCCTGGCCAACGGTTTCGAGAACCTGGCCGGCGGCCGCTCCCTGGACACCATCGGTGGTTATGTCCTGGGCTTGCTGGCGCTGATGTCGATCATCCTGATCGGCCTGGTGATGGTGCGCGAGACCAATCGCCAACTGCGCGAGACCGCTGAAAAGAACGAGCGCAATCAGAACGCGATCATGCGCCTGCTGGATGAGATCGAAGACCTGGCCGACGGCGACCTGACGGTGACAGCCTCGGTCACCGAAGACTTCACCGGAACCATCGCCGACTCGATCAACTATTCCGTCGACCAACTGCGCGACCTGGTGGCCACCATCAACCTCACCGCCGGCCAGGTGGCCGGTGCCGTGCAGGAAACCCAGGCCACCGCCATGCAACTGGCCGAAGCCTCGGAGCACCAGGCGCAGCAGATTTCCGAAGCCTCCACCGCGATCAACGACATGGCCCAATCCATCGACCAGGTCTCGGCCAACGCTGCCGAGTCCTCGGCGGTGGCCGAGCGGTCGGTGGAGATCGCCAACAAGGGCAACGAGGTGGTGCACAACACCATCCACGGCATGGACAACATTCGCGAGCAGATCCAGGACACCGCCAAACGCATCAAGCGCCTGGGCGAGTCTTCCCAGGAGATCGGCGACATTGTCAGCCTGATCGACGACATCGCCGACCAGACCAACATCCTCGCCCTGAACGCGGCAATCCAGGCCTCCATGGCCGGGGACGCCGGGCGTGGTTTTGCGGTGGTGGCCGATGAAGTGCAGCGGCTGGCCGAGCGCTCTTCGGCGGCCACGCGGCAGATCGAGACCCTGGTGCGGGCGATCCAGACCGACACCAACGAGGCGGTGATCTCCATGGAGCAGACCACCTCCGAAGTGGTGCGCGGTGCGCGCCTGGCCCAGGACGCCGGGGTGGCCCTGGAAGAAATCGAAGGCGTGTCCAAGACCCTGGCGGCGCTGATCCAGAGCATTTCCAACGCGGCGCAGCAGCAGACCTCATCGGCCGGGCAGATTTCCCTGACCATGAACGTGATCCAGCAGATCACCTCACAAACTTCGTCCGGTTCCACCGCGACGGCTGAAAGCATTGGCAACCTGGCAAAAATGGCCAGCCAACTGCGGCGTTCGGTGTCCGGCTTCACCTTGCCGGCTTCCCGGGAGCAGGTCCCGGGTGACAAGCGCTAAGGCAGACGAAGACTTTGACGGGAGTGGTTATGGTTGATCGGCACGACTATGTGGCCCTCGAATGGGTCAAGGGCGAAATTGCCGAGACCCTGAAGCAGGCCTATCAGGCGCTGGAGCATCTGCTCGATGAGCCGTTGGCCGCCGACGCCATCGGCCAGTGCCTGGAGGGCATCCATCAGGTCCATGGCAGCCTGCAGATGGTCGAGTTCTATGGCGCGGCGCTGCTGGCCGAAGAGATGGAACAACTGGCCCTGGCCTTGCAGCAGCACCGGGTGTCCCAGCGTGACGAAGCCATCCGCCTGTTGTTGCAGGCCATCACCCAGCTGCCGCAGTACCTGGACCGGGTGCAAAGTGCGCGGCGCGACCTGCCGCTGGTGGTGTTGCCGCTGCTCAACGACCTGCGCAGCGCCCGTGGCGAGAGCCTGCTCTCGGAAACCAGCCTGTTCAGCCCGCTGCTGCCCAGCCTTGCGCCGCTCGACGCGGCGGCCCTGGCCGCGCTGGACCCGGGGCAATGGCAGGTCTTGTTGCGCAAACTGCGGCATATGCTGCAAACCGCGCTGGTGGACCTGCTGCGGGAACAGGATGTGGAAAACAGCCTGTCCTATATGACCCGCGTGTTCGAGCGCCTTGAAACCTTGTGCCAGAACGCGCCGCTGGGGCCGTTGTGGCAGATCTCCCTGGCCCTGGTGGATGGCATGCGCCATGCGGTGGTGGCCAACAGCCCGGCGGTGCGCAGCCTGCTCAAGGATGTCGACCGCCAGCTCAAGCGCCTGTTCGAGGAAGGCATCGCCGGGGTCAACCAGCCGGCGCCGGACGAACTACTCAAGAGCCTGCTGTTTTACATCGCCAAGGCCCGTCATCCCACCCCGCAGATGCAGATCATGAAAGAACGCTACGCCCTGGACGACGCGCTGCCCGACAGCGCCCTGGTCGACGAGGAACGCGCCCGCATGGCCGGCCCCGACCGCGATGCCATGCGCTCGGTCCTGGCCGCGCTGTGTGAGGAGCTGGTGCGGGTCAAGGAGCGCCTGGATCTGTTTGTGCGCAGCGACCGGCAGCACGCCGATGATCTGGACAGCCTGCTGGCGCCGTTGCGGCAGATCGCCGACACCCTTGCGGTGCTGGGTTTCGGCCAGCCGCGCAAGGTGATCATCGATCAGTTGGCGGTGGTTCAGAGCCTGGCCCAGGGCCAGCGCGAACCCAATGACGCGGTGCTGATGGATGTGGCCGGCGCCTTGCTGTATGTCGAGGCGACCCTGGCCGGCATGGTCGGCACCGTGGAGCCTGAAAGCCGCGAAGAAAGCCGCCTGCCCACCACCGACCTGACCCAGATCCACCAATTGGTGATCAAGGAAGCGCGGCTGTGCCTGCAACAGGCCAAGGACCTGATCGTCGAATACATCGACGCCGATTGGGACCGCGAGCACCTGTTGCCCTTGCCCGAGCTGCTGACCCAGGTGCGCGGGGCGCTGGCGATGATTCCCCTGAGCCGCGCCGCGAGCCTGCTCGACGCCTGCAACCGCTTTATCCGAGAACACCTGCTGCCCGACCCGGTTCGCCCCGAGTGGCAGCAACTGGACAGCCTGGCCGACGTGATTACCAGCATCGAGTACTACCTGGAGCGCCTGAGCGAAGACCCCGAGGCCCCGGGAGAGAAAATCCTCGATGTGGCCGAGCAGGGCCTGGCCGCGCTGGGTTATGTGCCGGCCGAACAGGTGCCGCTGCTCGACGACGTGCTCAGCCCCGGCGAAGCCCAGGTGATGCAGGACCTGCAGGAACTCGACGACCCGCAGGTAGTGCAGTCTCTGGCCGATGTGCTGGCCAGCCCGGTGTCGGCCCTCAACCCGCCGGCGCTCAACACCCCGGGCAGCCTGCTGCCGCCGCCGCGGGACGAAGCGCCGGTGGACGATGAGCTGCGGGAAGTGTTCCTCGAGGAAACCGACGAGGTACTGGAGGTGCTGCGCGAGTACCTGCCGCGCTGGTCGGCCGATCCCGCGAGCAAGTCCGCGCTGAGTGAGCTGCGTCGGGCCTTCCATACCCTCAAGGGCAGTGGGCGCATGGTGCGCGCGCTGGTCCTGGGGGAGCTGGCCTGGGCCGTCGAGAACCTGCTCAACCGGGTGCTGGAGCGCAGCGTCGAGCCCGGGCCCCAGGTCTGGCAACTGCTGGGCGAGGTGGTGCAGCTGCTGCCGGAACTGATCGCCGAATTCGCCGCCCAGGCCCAGCGCCAGCGTGACGATGTCGACCAACTGGCGGCCCGCGCCCATGCCCTGGCCAAGGGCGATGACGCCGCGCCCGTGGAGCACACGGCGAACGCTGCCCTCGATCCGCAGTTGCTGGAGATTTTCCGCAATGAAGCGCAAACCCACCTCGACAGCATCAATCGCTTTCTCGACCACGCCGCCGAACACCTGCCATTGCAGGCCAGCGACGAGTTGCAACGGGCCCTGCACACCCTGAAGGGCAGTGCCTCGATGGCCGGGGTCTTGCCGATTGCCGAGCTGGCGGCGCCCCTGGACCAGTTGGCCCGGGAATATCGCGCGCACCTGATCGCCCTCGACCTGGATGAAGTCGAGCTGCTGCTGGAGGCCGAGGGCCTGTTTCGCCGTGGCTTGAAGCAGTTGGGCAGCGATCCCCAGGCGCCCATCAGCGGAGCGCGGTCATTGATCGACCGCACCCAGGCGCTGCTGGGCGAGCGCCTGGAAAAATTCCTCAATTCCCCTGCCAGCGGGCTGCGCATCAAGCGCGACCCGCAACTGATCAACAACTTCCTGGCCCAGGGCATGGACATCCTGCTGGACGCCGAAAACCTGTTGCGCCGCTGGCAGCAGCACCCCGGCGCGCGCCAGGAACTGAGCGCGCTGCTGGATGAGCTGACGACCCTGGGCGAGGGCGCGCACCTGGCCGACCTGCAGCCGATGGATGAGTTGTGCGAAGCCTTGCTCGACCTGTATGGGGCGGTGGAAGAAAGCAGCCTGGCGGTCAGCGAGCGCTTCTTCCGCGAGGCCGAAAGCGCCCATGAAGCGCTGATCAATATGCTCGACGAACTGGCCGCCGGGCAGGTGGTCAGCCCGCAACCGGCGCGGGTCAGGGCCCTGCGCGAATTGCTCGATGAAGGCCTGGACCCGGCGGCCACCGGGCTGATCCGCAGTGACGGCAGCCGCACCCTGAGCATCAGCGAGCTGGGGGCCGCCACCGCCGAGCTGGGGCAGGCTGCGGACCTGCCGGAGCAGGACGATGAAATTGTCGCGATCTTCCTCGAAGAGGCGGTGGACATCCTCGAAAGCGCGGGCCAGGCCCTGCATCGCTGGTTGTCCGACCCGGATAACGGCGCGCCGCTGTTGTCCTTGCAGCGCGACCTGCACACCCTCAAGGGTGGGGCGCGCATGGCCGCAGTCGGGCCGGTGGGCGATTTGGCCCATGAGCTGGAAAACCTGTACCAGGGCCTGGTGGACCGGCGTTACCAGCACAGCTCGGAACTGGCGCAGCTGCTGCAGCACAGCCACGACCAACTGGCGGTGCTGCTGGAGCAGTTGCAGCGGCAACAGCCGCTGGACGAGCCGCAGGAGCTGATCAAGGCCATCAGCCGTTTCCGCCAGCGGGCGAGTGTCGCCCCCGAGGTCGTGGAGCCATTGGCCGACCGTGATTCCGCCGCCCATGACCCGGAGCTGCTGGAGATCTTCCTCGAGGAAGGTTTCGACATCATCGACAGCTCCGCTGCGGCCCTGGTGCGCTGGCAGGCCGAGCCCCAGGGGCGGCAGGAGGTGGAAACCCTGCTGCGCGACCTGCACACCCTCAAGGGTGGGGCGCGGATGGTGGAAATCGCCCCGATCGGCGACCTGGCCCATGAGCTGGAGTTTCTCTTCGAAGGCCTGTCCTCCGGGCTGCTGCACGCCACCCCCGCGTTGTTCAGCCTGCTGCAAAGCAGCCACGACCGGCTGGCGCAGATGCTCGATGCGGCCCGCGCGGGGCAGCCGATCAAGCCCGCCGACAGCCTGATCGAAGCAATCCGGGCGTTTACCCATCCCTCTGTCGAGCCCAGCCCGCCGCCAGCGCTGCTCAGCCTGCCAGCGCCGAGCAAGCCTGAAACACCTGTGCCGGTGGTCGAGGCTCCGGCCGGGGACATGGTCAAGGTGTCGGCCGAGCTGCTGGATGACCTGGTCAACCTGGCCGGGGAAACCTCGATCTTTCGCGGGCGTATCGAACAGCAGGTCAACGATGCGCGGGTGGCCCTGAGCGAGATGGAAACCACCATCGAGCGCATGCGCGACCAACTGCGCCGGCTCGACACCGAAACCCAGGGCCGGATCCTCAGCCGCCAGCAGGTGGAGGCCGAGCGCCTGGGCTATGAAGAATTCGACCCGCTGGAAATGGACCGCCATTCCCAGTTGCAGCAGCTGTCGCGGGCCTTGTTCGAATCGGCCTCCGACCTGCTCGACCTCAAGGAAACCCTCGACCGCCGCAATCACGACGCACACAACCTGCTGCAGCAGCAGGGGCGAATCAACACCGAACTGCAGGAAGGCTTGATGCGCACGCGCATGGTGCCGTTCGAACGCATGGTGCCGCGCCTCAAGCGCATCGTGCGCCAGGTCGCCAGCGAACTGGGCAAGGAGGTCGAGTTCATCGTCGGTAATGCCGAGGGCGAGATGGACCGCAACGTGCTGGAGCGCATGGTGGCGCCCCTGGAACACATGCTGCGCAACGCCGTCGACCATGGCCTGGAATCGGCCGAGGCGCGCTTGGCGGTGGGCAAGCCGGCCCAGGGCCGGATCACCCTGGACCTGGCGCATGAAGGTGGCGACATCGTTTTCGACATGCGTGACGACGGTGCCGGGGTGCCGCTGGAGGCGGTGCGCAGCAAGGCGATCAAGCGCGGACTGCTGGACCCGAACCTCGAAATCAGCGACCGCGACGTGCTGCAATTCATCATGCAGCCGGGGTTCTCCACGGCGGAGAAAATCACCCAGATTTCCGGGCGCGGCGTGGGCATGGACGTGGTGCATGAAGAGGTGCGGCAGTTGGGCGGCACCATGAGCATCGACTCGATCCCGGGGCAGGGCGTGCACTTCCGGATTCGCCTGCCATTCACCGTGTCGGTCAATCGGGCGCTGATGGTGCAGTGCGCCGACGAGCAATACGCGATCCCGCTGAACACCATCGAAGGCATCGTCCGCGTGCTGCCGGTGGAACTCGACAGCTATTACCAGCTCGATCCGCCGCGTTATGAATACGCCGGCCAGCGCTACGAGCTGTGCTACCTCGGCGAACTGCTGCACACCGTCGGCCGCCCGAAACTGCTGGGCCAGAGCCTGCCGCTGCCGGTGCTGCTGGTGCATTACAACGAGCACCGGGTCGCGGTGCAGGTCGATGCCATGGCCGGTAGCCGCGAGATTGTGGTCAAGAGCCTCGGCCCGCAATTCTCGGCGGTGCAGGGGCTGTCGGGCGCGACCATCCTCGGCGATGGCCGGGTGGTGCTGATTCTCGATTTGCTGGCCCATATCCGCGTCCAGCAGAGCTGGTTGCCGCGCCCGCAGGTGGTGGGCAACGAGGACGCGCCGCTCGAGGCCGAGCCGCAACGGCCGATGCTGGTGATGGTGGTGGACGATTCGGTCACGGTGCGCAAGGTCACCAGCCGCCTGCTGGAGCGTCACGGCATGAACGTGCTGACCGCCAAGGACGGGGTGGACGCCATGCTCCTGCTCGACGAGCACCTGCCGGACCTGATGCTGCTGGACATCGAAATGCCGCGCATGGACGGCTTTGAAGTGGCGATGCAGGTGCGCAGCGATCCGCGCCTGCAGCACCTGCCGATCATCATGATCACCTCGCGCACCGGGCAGAAACACCGCGACCGGGCCATGGCCATCGGCGTCAACGACTACCTCGGCAAGCCCTACCAAGAGTCGGTATTGCTCGAAAGCATCGCCCTGTGGAGCAAACCCCATGCTTGATCACCGCGCCAGCAACCTGACCGGGCTGCTGTTGCCCCTGGCCGACCGGACCCTGGTCCTGCCCAATGTCGCGATCGCCGAACTGATCGACTACCAGCCCGGCTCGTTCGACCTGGATTCACCGCCCTGGTACCTGGGCCTGGTGAGCTGGCGCGATCGGCAGATTCCGTTGCTCAGCTTCGAGTCGGCCTGTGGCGGCAAGACCGTGATTGGCGACCGGGCGCGGATCGTGGTGCTCAACGCCCTGGGCGGACGACCGAACCTGGCGTTCATTGCCTTGCTGGTCCAGGGCATCCCGCGCTCGCACAAACTCGACAGCCAATTGAGCTACGTCGATGTGCCCTTGTGCGCCCTGGAAAAAGCCGCGGTACAGGTGGCCGAACAAGTGGCCAAGGTCCCCGACCTACTGGGGCTCGAAGCCTTGCTGGTGGCGTCGGGGCTGGTGCCGGGCGTGGCTTGAGCCTGCTTAGCCGGCGCGCAGGGCGCTGCGCACTTGCATCAGGGCAAACCCCAGCAGGTTGAGCCCGCGCCATTTCTCCGGCTGCGAGGCTTTCTTGTCCTCGGCGGCCAGGCCGATGCCCCAGATGCGGTCCACCGGGCTGGCTTCCACCAGCACCTGCTCGCCAGTGGCCAGCAGGAACTCACCCAGTGCCGGGTGCTGGCTGAACTTGGCCAGGTTGCCGCGCACCACGATATCGAAGCACGCCGCGTCCCACTGCGCCCCGTCAAACCCCTGCACCTGACGCCCCAATTGCTTGGCATCGGCCGGGGTCGCCGCGACGAGGATCCGCTCCAGGGTCTGGGCGTCATCGAACAGCCGGGCCTTGCCCGCCATCATGAAATGCTCGGCGCTGGCGTAACTCACTCCGTCGACCTCGAACGGCGTCGGGAACCACTGGCTGAAACAGCTGGGGGTGACACGGCCATCCCGCGCCGGCTGGTGGCCCCAGAACATCAGGTACTCGGGCTTGAAGCCCTGCTGGAGCTGCCCCAGCAACTGCTCGACCGAGCGGACAGGAGGGAATGCGGTTTTTGCCATGAGAGTTCTCGTCAGGTCGATGCCGGCCATTCAGCGGCCGGGTGATTCGGGATGCGCCTGTGGTGGGGTGGCAGGGTACTCCAAGATCGGCGGTGCAGGCACGGCCTCCATGGCCGTGGCTTGAATCATTACCCTGAGCGTAACGATCCGCCGCCGGGCTTGATTGATGCCCCGGGGATTGCCTCCTAAGGTGGCTCCACGACAGCGAACCCGTGGAGTGAGCATGACAACAATAATATCCCCCGACTCGCGCTGGACGCGGCGGCGCAGCGAGAAGCAGCGGCGCCTCGAGCAGGTGCGGGCCCTGGCCGATGGTGTGGTGTTGCCCACCGACAAGATCGTGGCCGCCCTGGAGGCGTTGATCCTGCCCGGAGACCGGGTGGTGCTGGAGGGCAACAACCAGAAGCAGGCGGATTTTCTTTCGCGCTCACTGGCCAAGGCCGACCCGGCCAAGCTCCACGACTTGCACATGATCATGCCCAGCGTCGGCCGTTCCGAGCACCTGGACCTGTTTGAGCGCGGCATTGCGCGCAAGCTGGACTTTTCCTTTGCCGGCACCCAGAGCCTGCGCATCAGCCAGTTGCTCGAAGACGGGCTGCTGGAAGTCGGCGCGATCCATACCTACATCGAGCTTTATGCACGGCTGGTGGTGGACCTGATCCCCAATGTGGTGCTCTCGGCCGGTTTCATGGCCGACCGCGCCGGCAATATCTACACCGGCCCGAGCACCGAGGACACCCCGGCGCTGATCGAGCCGGCAGCCTTCAGCGACGGCATCGTGATCGTCCAGGTCAACCAGTTGGTGGATGACGTCAGCGAGTTGCCGCGAGTCGACATCCCGGCGTCCTGGGTGGATTTCGTGGTGGTGGCCGACAAGCCGTTCTACATCGAGCCGCTGTTTACCCGCGACCCACGGCACATCAAGCCGGTGCACGTGCTGATGGCGATGATGGCGATCCGCGGCATCTACGAAAAACACAATGTGCAGTCGCTCAACCACGGCATCGGTTTCAACACCGCGGCCATCGAGCTGATCCTGCCCACCTACGGCGAATCCCTGGGGCTCAAGGGCAAGATCTGCCGCAACTGGACCCTCAACCCCCATCCGACCCTGATCCCGGCCATTGAAAGCGGCTGGGTCGAAAGCGTGCATTGTTTCGGCACCGAGTTGGGCATGGAGCACTATATTGCCGCGCGCCCGGACGTGTTCTTCACCGGCCGCGACGGTTCCCTGCGTTCCAACCGGATGTTCTGCCAACTGGCCGGGCAGTACGCGGTGGACCTGTTTATCGGCGCCACCTTGCAGGTGGATGGCGACGGCCATTCCTCCACCGTGACCCGGGGCCGCCTGGCCGGTTTCGGCGGGGCACCGAACATGGGTCACGACCCCCGCGGCCGTCGCCACGGCACCCCGGCCTGGCTGGACATGCGCGTCGATCAGAACGACGCGCCCCAGGCCATGCTCGAGCGCGGCAAGAAGCTGGTGGTGCAGATGGTCGAGACCTTCCAGGAGGGCGGCAAACCGACCTTCGTCGAGACCCTGGACGCGGTGGAGGTGGCGCGCAAAAGCGGCATGCCCCTGGCACCGATCATGATCTACGGCGACGACGTCACCCACCTGCTGACCGAGGAAGGCATCGCCTACCTGTACAAGGCCCGCTCCTTGGAGGAGCGCCAGGCCATGATTGCCGCCGTGGCCGGGGTCACCGCCATCGGCCTGCGACATAACCCCAAAGACACCGCGCGCATGCGCCGTGAAGGCTTGATCGCCTTGCCCGAAGACCTCGGCATTCGCCGTACCGATGCCAGTCGCGAGTTGCTCGCGGCGAAAAGCGTCGCCGATCTGGTGGAGTGGTCGGGTGGCCTGTACCACCCGCCCGCCAAGTTCAGGAGCTGGTAATGCACGCATTCAACCTGCAATCACACCCTCTGAGCCTGGCCGAGCGCCTGGCGGACCTGGCGGTGGACGCGCTGATCGACGAGGCCGACCTGTCGCCCAAGCCGGCGCTGGTGGACCGTCGTGGCAACGGCGCCCACAGCGACCTGCACCTGGGGCTGATGCACGCCTCGGCCCTGTCCCTGTGGCCGGCGTTCAAGGCCATGGCTGACGCCGCCATCGAACTTGGCGCAATCGGTTTGCCATTGCGCGAAGCCCTGGGCCGCATCGGCCGTGAAGGCGAAGCGGCGATGCGGGTCACCACCGGTGGGGTCAATACCCATCGCGGGGCGATCTGGGCCCTGGGCTTACTGGTGGCGGCTGCGGCGCTGGAGCCTCAGGCCAACCGCGCCGGCAGCCTGGCCGTGCGCGCCGCACGCCT
>NZ_ATLP01000038.1:0-272805 GCF_000416215.1 Pseudomonas sp. CF161 | reverse complement strand
AAGCGGAAAAGAACTGTGTAATGAAATTGCGTTGGTGGGGGGAGGTGGCGGCGGATATTGGATTGCCGGAGGGGGCGAAGGTTTATCACTTTCATCCGATAGGTTTAAGTGCCTATTTTGCCTGCTTATGTACAGAAGAATGGAGGATTAATACCGCTTTCCTAGAGGAGAGTGAAGGAGCACTTGAACTAAATGGATATGTCCCTAGAAACAGTGCGGGCGTAGTCATCGGCCAAAGCGGTGTTACGATAAGTGCCGGTATTGACTTGGGCCAACAGTCTTTAATAGGGACGAGAAATATCCTAAATAATTACGTTGCACAGTACGGGAATGTGAATGGTGTTGACATAGCATTGCTGTTAAGTAAGATTTTTCCATACTTTACATTGAAAAAAATACAGGCCGTTAATAAGCTGAGCGAACTCCCTCTGATCATCACAGAAGCGCAAGCCAGTATTATGGCTGAAGCTTTTAAATTTGATTTTAGAGTCAAAACTGCAAACTTGTTCGATGCTAAAAACAGGCTCGAAATGAAGTATCTACAACTCCCTTCTCAGGCTCAGACCGTAATTTTGGACTTCGCATATCAATATTACATTAATGATAGTGTGGGACCTATTCGTCAGAGATTTTGGGGGGGTTGTATGACGGGAAATGGAGAATACTTTCGGATTGGCTGCTATCTGGTCCCGATCCATACTTGAGCCGAAGAAAAAGAGAGGGGGCTCTTCTAAGGGAGGCTATCGATGCGGGCGAACTCCCCGAGGAAGGTAATCCCTGCTCCTGAAAATTATTTGAGATGACGAAATGAGTATGCATAAATTGGCTTCAATTGCCCCGCTGTTACTCCTTTTGAACTGCTGCGAGCTTTATGCGGATGGCGCCGTACTAGCTGATAAGGACATAAGTGAGAGTAAAACTCAGTCATTCAGTGAGACGGCAGATGTCAGTCGTAAGGTTTCTGATATAAATTTTTCTTACTTGATTTTATCTATTGAGCGGTTTTCCAGAGAAGATCGCTACCGTATAGTCGGTCCCGATACGGTGGAAAGTCTATCTGTTGCAGAGCGAATTATAGTGGGTTTTCAGCAAGATCCACCAAGATATTTAAAAACTGAAAGTGGTGTCCAGATATTCTGGGGGAAACAAGAGGGGCAGGCCGAGATCAAATCTATTGCCATTTTTGACAGTGATAACGAGATTAAACTGATCGGAGCGGCATCCAATATACCCACGCTCTACTCTTGGAGTTCAAAGTATGGGGTGACGACTATGTCTGAATATAGAAGGCGGCTTGAGCAGCGGGCTGTTTATATGAAAGGACCGGAAATAATTTTGTTTGTGAGGGATCAGCATGACGCGGACAGTTACTATCCTTTCGCGGCAAGATGGGCTCAAGCCGCGCTTATGGGGTTCAACTCTACGTGTAGTTCTCCTGCTCAAGCCCTCACCTGTGTGTTGGCGGAAAAAATAGCAATTCCCACGACTATTCGAACTGCTAGCTGTAATGCCGAGCAGGCATTGGATTTAACTTGTATATTGATTGTTCCCGAACTAAAGCAAAGCCAAATTCCGCTCGATATGTTCAAGCAATAGCTTCGAGTTAATTTTATAGAGGGATGCCGTCGTGTGCATCAGATCGAAAAGTAGAAGGATGTCATGCAATGAGCGCTAAGTTTTTATTGATGGTGTCTTCTTTTTTAATAGCGTCTGGATGCGGAATGCAGGCTTGTTCAGCCACCGCGCCCTCTATAAATGAAGCTGGAAACGCCGAGTCGTGTAAGGCCAGTCTGCGGCGTTCTGCAATAACGGTTGCTGAGGATGGGTTTTCAATTAACACTTTTGGGCTGTTCAAGAGCTATCCTCTTATCGGCCCCCAGAGCGAATCCAGTCATACTGAAATGGATTTTTTCTATAAGGGTGCGAGTTCGTTGTCACTGTCTAATCAATGCCTTCAGCTTGGGATGTATGAGTTTGAAATGCATGACGGAGCCAATTTAAGAAAGGGCAGTAATCACGATTTTAAGCCGATTTATGTATACTTTATGGGTGGTAGTTATTATGTGCTATTTATTAGGGTAAGCTATTTTAGTGAGGAGGGTGATGGAGAGGAGCTTGTGGCTAGTATGGCGGAATATGATGTTGAGGGTGAGTTGATAAGAAGGCTGGATCATATTTCCTCATGGCGAAGCTATGAAGGGAGCTGGGTTTTGCTTGAGGCCTGTATAGCAAGCTCTGGTATATTGTTGCGTAAGTTAAATATCGATCCGGCCTTGCAGGCCGAGGATGGTCGGGTGATTAGCTATATGCCGCCTAAGCTTCTAATGAGTCAGGTGCTGTATCCGGCAGGTGCAGGTTATTTGCGGAAGGAAAATGACAGGGGAGTCAAATGTAATTGGGATAACTACTTGTCCCTTTAAAGATGGGCGATTTCGAAATCGCCCATCTTTATTTCAATACAATCAACACCATCACTTCAGCTGTTGATGTTCGTACTTCATCTTGTAACTCGAACATCGCACTCTTCTGTTTGCCTATCCGTACCCACGTCTTCAAGCCGCATTAATCACCGAGCAACTTACCCACGCCCAGCCAGGTACGCCTGGTAATCGGGAATTCGATGGGTATGCGCCTGGCTCATCAGCGGGCTGCTGAGCAGGTAGTCGGCGCTGCACTCGTTGCAGGCCACCGGGATATTCCACACGGCCGCGACTCGCAGCAGGGCCTTGATGTCCGGGTCGTGGGGTTGGGGTTCGAAGGGGTCCCAGAAGAACACCAGCAGGTCGACCCGCTGTTCGGCGATTTGTGCGCCGAGCTGCTGGTCGCCGCCCAGGGGCCCGCTGATCATGCTTTGCACCGGCAGGCCGAGGCGTTTGGTCAGCAGCAGGCCGGTGGTGCCGGTGGCCACCAGGTCGTGTTCGGCGAGGGTGTCCTTGTGCCGTTCGGCCCAGTCCAGGAGGAATACTTTGCAGTGGTCATGGGCGACCAGGGCGATGCGCTTGCGCGCCGCCATGGTCTTTTCGGTGAAGCTGATACCGATCATCGGTTGCTGTTCCACGCTACGTCGGTTATTCCCGTGCCGTGTTTATTCGGCGTTGCACAGGGCCAGGCAGTTATCCAGCATGCGGTTGGAGAAACCCCATTCGTTGTCGTACCAGGCCAGTACCTTGAGCAGTCGACCGCCGCTGACCTTGGTGTGGTTGGCGTCGAAGATCGATGACAGCGGGTTGTGGTTGAAGTCGCTGGAGACCAGGGGCAGGGTGTTGTAGCCGAGGATCTTCGAGTGCTGGCTGGCTTCCTTGAGCAGGGCGTTGACCTCGTCGGCAGTGGTTTCGCGCTTGAGGTACAGGGTCAGGTCCACCAGCGATACGTTGATCACCGGTACCCGTACGGCCATGCCGGTCAATTTGCCTGCCAGTTCCGGCAGCACCAGGCCCACCGCTTCTGCGGCGCCGGTCTTGCTTGGAATCATGTTCTGGGTCGCCGAGCGCGCGCGGTACGGGTCGGTGTGGTAGACGTCGGTCAGGTTCTGGTCGTTGGTGTAGGCGTGAATGGTGGTCATCAGGCCGCTTTCGATGCCCAGTTCGCGGTGCAGCACCTGGGCCACGGGCGCCAGGCAGTTGGTGGTGCAGGAGGCGTTGGAGATGATCTGGTGCGATTGGCGCAGCAGGTCGTGGTTGACGCCATAGACCACGGTGGCATCGGCGCCTTTGGCTGGGGCCGAGATAATTACTTTGCGGGCGCCGGCGCTGATATGGGCGGCGGCCTTGGCTCGGTCGGTGAACAGGCCGGTGCATTCAAACACCACGTCGATCTTCTCGGCGGCCCAGGGCAGCTCGGCCGGATTGCGGATGGCGCTGACGGCAATTCGGTCACCGTTGACGGTCAGGCTTTCCTGATCGTGCTGCACGTCTGCATCAAAAGTGCCGTGCACGGTGTCGTATTTGAGCAGGTGGGCATTGATCGAACTGTCGCCCAAGTCGTTGATGGCGACGATCTGCAGGTCCTGACGGTAGCCTTGGGTATAAAGTGCGCGCAGGACATTACGGCCGATACGGCCAAAACCATTGATTGCGATTCGTAGAGTCATTGGAAAAGTGCCTGCCGTGGTTTTGTTGTTGGAATTACAAGATTATTCGCAAAAAAATAGAAAACAAGCCTTTTTAGTGGCAATATTTTGTCTTATCTACAACGAGTGACCTGAATCAACTGGTCCAAATGGTCAAGAAACCGCTGCGCCTTCCTGGCCTGACGGCGTTTTGATCAGCATAGACAAACAGGTCGCCACATCCGTTAGCCTGGAGTTCTACACATGCATCCCCGCGTTCTTGAGGTCACCGAACGGCTTATCGCCCGCAGTCGCGGCACTCGCGAGGCCTACCTCGCTCTGATTCGCGACGCCGCCAGCGACGGCCCGCAACGGGGCAGGTTGCAGTGTGCGAACTTTGCCCACGGCGTGGCCGGTTGCGGCACCGACGATAAAAACAGCCTGCGGATGATGAACGCGGCCAACGTGGCAATTGTTTCGTCATATAACGACATGCTCTCGGCGCATCAGCCGTACGAGCACTTTCCGGAACAGATCAAAAAAGCCCTGCGCGAAATCGGCTCGGTCGGCCAGTTTGCCGGCGGCACCCCGGCCATGTGCGACGGCGTGACCCAGGGCGAGCCGGGCATGGAACTGAGCCTGCCCAGCCGCGAAGTGATCGCGTTGTCCACCGCCGTGGCGCTGTCGCACAACATGTTCGACGCGGCGCTGATGCTCGGCATCTGCGACAAGATCGTCCCGGGGCTGATGATGGGCGCCTTGCGCTTCGGCCACCTGCCGATGATCTTCGTCCCGGGTGGGCCGATGGTCTCGGGTATTTCCAACAAGCAGAAAGCCGACGTGCGCCAGCGCTACGCCGAAGGCAAGGCCAGCCGCGAAGAGCTGCTGGAGTCGGAAATGAAGTCCTACCACAGCCCCGGTACCTGCACCTTCTACGGCACCGCCAACACCAACCAGTTGCTGATGGAAGTCATGGGCCTGCACTTGCCGGGCTCGTCCTTCGTCAACCCCAACACGCCGTTGCGCGATGCCCTGACCCATGAGGCGGCGCAACAAGTGACGCGCCTGACCAAGCAGAGCGGCCAGTTCACCCCGATTGGTGAAATCGTCGACGAACGCTCCCTGGTCAACTCCATCGTCGCCCTGCACGCCACTGGCGGCTCGACCAACCACACCCTGCACATGCCGGCCATCGCCCAGGCCGCCGGGATTCAGCTGACCTGGCAGGACATGGCCGACCTCTCCGAGGTGGTGCCGACCCTGTCCCACGTCTATCCAAACGGCAAAGCCGATATCAACCACTTCCAGGCGGCGGGCGGCATGTCGTTCCTGATCCGCGAACTGCTGGAAGCCGGCCTGCTCCACGAAGACGTGAACACCGTGGCTGGCCGTGGCCTGAGCCGTTACACCCAGGAGCCGTTCCTGGATAACGGCAAGCTGGTGTGGCGCGACGGCCCGATCGAAAGCCTCGATGAAAACATCCTGCGCCCCGTAGCCCGCGCGTTCTCGCCGGAAGGCGGCCTGCGGGTGATGGAAGGCAACCTCGGGCGTGGGGTGATGAAAGTCTCGGCCGTGGCCCTTGAGCATCAGATCGTCGAAGCTCCGGCGGTGGTGTTCCAGGACCAGCAGGACCTGGCCGATGCGTTCAAGGCCGGCCTGTTGGAAAAAGATTTTGTCGCCGTCATGCGCTTCCAGGGCCCGCGCTCCAACGGCATGCCGGAATTGCACAAGATGACCCCGTTCCTTGGCGTGCTGCAGGACCGTGGCTTCAAGGTGGCCCTGGTTACCGACGGGCGCATGTCCGGCGCTTCGGGCAAGATCCCGGCGGCGATTCATGTCAGCCCCGAGGCCCAGGTCGGCGGTGCGCTGGCGCGGGTGCTGGATGGCGACATCATTCGCGTGGATGGCGTCAAGGGCACGCTGGAGCTTAAGGTAGACGCCGCTGAATTCGCGGCCCGCGAGCCGGCCAAGGGCCTGCTGGGCAACAATGTCGGCAGCGGTCGTGAATTGTTCGGCTTCATGCGCATGGCCTTCAGCTCGGCAGAGCAGGGCGCCAGCGCCTTTACCTCTGCCCTGGAGACGCTTAAGTGAAACTGTCCCTGGTCGGTGATATCGGTGGGACCAACGCGCGGTTCGCGTTGTGGAAAGACCAGCAACTGGACTCGATCCAGGTGCATGCGACGGCGGACTACAGCAGCCCGGAACAGGCCATCAGCGCCTACCTGAAGGACCTGGGCCTGGCCCCGGGTTCGATCGGCTCGGTGTGCCTGTCGGTGGCCGGGCCGGTGGGCGGCGACGAGTTCCGCTTTACCAACAACCACTGGCGCCTGAGCCGTCAGGCGTTCTGCCAGACCTTGCAGGTCGACCAATTGCTGTTGGTCAATGACTTTTCGGCCATGGCCCTGGGCATGACCCGGCTGCAACCCGACGAGTTTCGTCAGGTCTGCCCGGGCACGCCCGAGCCGTTGCGCCCGGCCGTGGTGATCGGCCCGGGCACCGGGCTTGGGGTCGGCACCCTGCTCGACCTCGGTGACCAGCGCTGGATGGCCTTGCCCGGCGAGGGCGGCCATGTCGACCTGCCATTGAGCAGCCCTCGGGAGACCCAGCTCTGGCAGCACATCTTCAACGAGATCGGCCACGTCAGCGCCGAGACCGCCCTTAGCGGCGGCGGTTTGCCGCGGGTGTACCGGGCGATCTGCGCGGTGGACGGGCATCCGGCCGTGCTCGACACCCCGGAGGCGATCACCGCTGCCGGGTTGGCTGGCGACCCGATAGCCGTCGAAGTTTTGGAGCAATTCTGCTGCTGGCTGGGCCGGGTGGCCGGTAACAACGTGCTGACCACTGGCGCGCGCGGTGGGGTGTACATCGTTGGCGGGGTGATTCCGCGGTTTGCCGACTTTTTCATCCAAAGCGGTTTTGCCCGCTGTTTCGCCGACAAGGGGTGCATGAGCGATTACTTCAAGGGCATCCCGGTGTGGCTGGTGACGGCGCCGTATTCAGGCCTGACCGGAGCCGGGGTGGCGTTGGAACAGGCGGCGATCTGAGGATGTCGAGGGTCTCCTGTGGTGGGCCGTTTAGGCCATAATCGCGTTCCCCTCTTTAGGTCTGTACGAAAGCTTGCCGAGCAAAGATCAGGCAAGGCAAAAACAGGCGAGGAAGCGGAGTGTAGGGACCTACATGAGCATTCCGAACCTGTTTTTAACGCAGCATGATCGAAGCGCAGGTAGTTTTCGTGCAGACCCTAACAACAAGGACGACCAAGTGAGCTTAGTCAGTAAGTCGATTTTGTTGGTTGACGATGATCAGGAAATACGCGAACTGCTGGAGACCTACCTCAGCCGCGCCGGATTTCAGGTGCGCAGCACGGCCGATGGCGCCGGCTTTCGCCAGGCCCTGAACGAGGCCCCGAGCGACCTGGTGATTCTCGATGTGATGCTGCCCGACGAAGACGGCTTCAGCCTGTGCCGCTGGATTCGCCAGCACCCACGGGTGGGCCAGGTGCCGATCATCATGCTCACTGCCAGCTCCGACGAAGCCGACCGGGTCATCGGCCTGGAGCTGGGGGCCGACGACTACCTGGGCAAACCCTTCAGCCCCCGGGAACTGCAGGCGCGCATCAAGGCCCTGTTGCGGCGTGCGCAATTTGGCCAGGAGCGCGCCGGCGGCGAGGTGCTGTGCTTCGACGACTGGCGGCTGGATATGGTCAGCCATCGACTGTTCCATACCGACGGCGAGGAAGTGATCCTGTCCGGCGCCGACTTTGCCCTGCTCAAACTGTTCCTCGACCATCCCCAGGAAATCCTCGATCGCGACACCATCGGCAACGCCACCCGTGGCCGCGACCTGATGCCCCTGGATCGGATCGTCGACATGGCGGTCAGCCGCCTGCGCCAACGCCTGCGTGATACCGAAAAGCCACCGCGCTTGATCCGCACCGTGCGGGGCAGTGGCTATCAGTTGGCCGCCAACGTGGTGGCCGGCAATGCTCACTGACGGCCTGCGGCGTCTCGCGGCCCGGGTCCCGGTGCCGCGTTCGTTGCTGGGGCGGATGCTGCTCCTGACGCTGTTGGCGGTGCTGTTCGCCCAGGCCCTGTCCAGCGTGATCTGGGTCTCGCAGTTGCGCGCCACCCAGCTTGAGGGCCTGGTCACCAGCGCCCGCAGCCTGGCCCATTCGATGACCGCCAGCGTCAGTTACCTGCGTTCGTTGCCGGTGGCCTATCGGCCCCTGGTGCTCGACCAGTTGCGCAGCATGGGTGGCACGCGGTTTGTGGTGACCCTCAACGACAAGCCCCTGGGCATGGAGGTGCTGCCGCCGACACCGCGCAAGCAGGCGGTGCTCAAGGCGGTGGACGAGGTGCTGCGCCAGTCCCTGGGCAACGAGGCCGATATCTCGGTGACCTTTGTCAGCCCCGAAGACCTGCGGATCTTCAACGGCGGCCTGAAGCTCGATGAATTGCCGCGCTCCTGGGCCCACTACGCGCTGACCCTGGAGCCAGTCAACCCGCCGGTGCTGGTGACTCAGATCCAGATGGCCCCCGGCGAATGGCTGTACATCGCTTCCTTGCTGCCCGAGCCCTATACCAGCCTTGAGGAGCAGGGTCTGCCGGCCCAGCAGGTGTGGTTTATCGTGCTCACCAGCGGCTTCCTGCTGTTGTTTATCGGCCTGCTGGTGCACTGGCAGAGCCGTCCGCTCAAGCGTCTGGCGCGGGCCGCGCGGGACATGTCCCTGGGGGCGGACGTGGAGCCGGTGGCCGAAGGCGGTGGCAGCGAAGTGGTGGAAGTCGGCCGCGCCTTCAATGCCATGCGCGAGCGCATCAGCCGCTACCTGACCGAACGCAGCCAATTGTTCAGCGCCATTTCCCACGACTTGCGCACGCCCATCACGCGCTTGCGGCTGCGGGTCGAACTGCTGGAAGACGAACAGCTGCAAAACAAATTCGGCCGCGACCTCGACGAGCTGGAGTTGCTGGTCAAGGGCGCCCTGCAATGTGTGAAAGACACCGACATCCACGAGAACATCGAATTGGTGGACCTCAATCAGGTTCTCGATTGCCTGGTGGAACCCTACCTCGCGCCCAATGGCAACGGTCGGGTCACCCAGCAGGGCCGGGCCCTGGCCGGTTACCCGGGCAAGCCCCTGGCGCTCAAGCGCTGCATGGGCAACCTGATCGACAACGCGCTGAAGTACGGGCAGAACGCCCACCTGCACATCGACGACGATGAAAACGCCTTCATGCTGCACGTGGATGACGAGGGCCCCGGGGTGCCGGAACAGCGCCTGGAACAAGTGTTCGAGCCGCATTTTCGCCTGGCCGGCCAGCAGCAGGGCTACGGCCTGGGGCTGGGGATTGCGCGCAATATCGCCCACAGCCACGGCGGCGAAGTCAGCCTGCAGAACCTGCGCGAAGGCGGGCTGCGGGTGACGCTGTATCTGCCGCGTTCGTTTGATTGAGAGCCTGTCGAGCGCGGGTTGGATCGGCCGGTTGAGTAGCCCACGCCCTCTGTGGCGAGGGCCAGCCGCTGCACCGAAGGTTTCAACCTTGAACCGGGGTTGCGGGGTTTGCCCAATTCACCGCCGTCAGCGATTTTGCGCCGGCTGCGCCGTCGAGCGGGAACAAGCTCCCTCGCCACAAAGAGCTTCGTTGTCCAGCAATCTCTCCTGATCACATAAGCACCATCTGCACAGCGCGGTGGTTATGTCACCGCTTGGTGACATTTGCCGTGTGCTTCGTTACCTGCGGTGGATCGAGGCTTGATTAGACTCAGGCCTTCGATAAAAACAACAACAGGTCGCCCATGGACTCTCTTTCGCTGTCGTTCAGCAGTTGGCTGAACGCTCCCGCCCATCATGCCTGGCTCGCTGCCGAAGGCCTGCGCCTGCTGGATTTCGCCAAGGCGGCACGGCTCGCCGACGGCTTCGGCAATCTGGACGCCCAGGGCCGCCTGCCGGCCGACGCCCGGGCCGAAACCATGAACACCGCGCGCATGACCCACAGCTTTGCCATGGCCCATATCCAGGGTTTGCCCGGTTACGCGGCGCTGGTCGACCACGGCGTCGCCGCCCTGGCCGGACCATTGCGCGATGCCGAGTACGGTGGCTGGTTCGCGGTGCCGGCAGCAGCGGATGGCAACACCGGCAAGGCGGCCTACCTGCATGCCTTTGTCGCCCTGGCCGCCAGTTCCGCAGTGGTCGCCGGGCGCCCCGGTGCCCAGGCCTTGCTGGAGCAGGCGATCGAGGTTATCGACAGCCATTTCTGGAGCGAGGAGGAGGGCGCACTGCGCGAGTCGTTCAACCGCGACTGGAGCGAAGAGGAAAGCTACCGTGGCGCCAACAGCAACATGCACGCCACCGAAGCCTTCCTCGCCCTGGCCGATGTCACCCAGGACCCGCGCTGGCTGAACCGCGCCCTGCGAATTGTCGAGCGGGTGATCCACCAGCACGCGGCGGGCAACGACTTTATGGTGATCGAGCATTTCGACCGCCAGTGGCACGCCTTGCCCGACTACAACTCGGCACATCCGGCAGACGGCTTTCGCCCCTATGGCACCACCCCCGGGCATGGTTTCGAGTGGGCGCGCTTGCTGTTGCACCTGGAGGCTTCGCGGGTGCGTGCCGGGATGTTGACCCCGGGCTGGCTGGTGCTGGACGCGCAAAAGCTGTTCGAGAGCAACTGCCGCCACGGCTGGGCGGTCGACGGTGCGCCCGGCATCGTCTACACCCTGGACTGGCACCATCGGCCCGTGGTGCGCCAGCGCCTGCACTGGACCCACGCCGAGGCCAGCGCCGCCGCCAGTGCCTTGCTCCAGCGCACCGGCGAGGCTCGGTACGAAACCTGGTACCGCTGCTTCTGGGAGTTTTGCGAAACCCATTTCATCGACCGCGTGCAGGGCAGCTGGCACCACGAGCTGGGGCTGGACAACACCCCCAGCGCCGAGATCTGGGCCGGCAAACCCGACCTCTATCACGCCTGGCAGGCGGTGCTGATTCCGCGCCTGGGGTTGGCCCCGAGCCTCGCGTCTGCCCTGGCGCAGGTGTCTGGCCCGCAGGTTATGTAACCATGCAGTGACATTCGCGCGTCCCTTCGTTACCTGCGAGGTTCGATGCGCTGTTTAAAATCCCGTGCAGCGCAAGCACCAGACTTGCATGCATAACAACAAGAAAGGTACTTCAGATGAATGCGATTTCTCGCCTCGCCACTGTCATTTCTCTCGCCTCGTTGTTTCCCTTGAACGCACTTGCCGCCGATTCCAAAGGTTCAGTGGAAGTCGTGCACTGGTGGACGTCGGGTGGTGAAAAAGCCGCGGTCGATGTTCTAAAGGCCCAAGTCGAGAAAGACGGCTTTACCTGGAAGGACGGTGCGGTTGCCGGTGGCGGCGGTTCGACTGCCATGACCGTATTGAAAAGCCGCGCCGTCGCCGGTAACCCGCCGGGTGTGGCACAGATCAAGGGGCCGGATATCCAGGAGTGGGGCAGCACTGGCCTGCTCAGCACCGACACCCTGAAAGACGTCGCCAAGTCGGAAAACTGGGACGGCCTGCTGTCGAAAAAAGTCTCCGACACCGTCAAGTTCGAAGGTGACTACGTCGCCGTACCGGTGAACATCCATCGGGTCAACTGGCTGTGGATCAACCCGGAAGTATTCAAGAAAGCCGGGATCGAAAAAGCCCCGACCACCCTCGCCGAATTCTATGCCGCCGGTGACAAACTCAAGGCCGCCGGCTTCATCGCCCTGGCCCACGGCGGCCAGCCGTGGCAGGACAGCACCGTGTTCGAAGACGTGGTGCTGTCGGTGATGGGCGCCGAGGGCTACCAGAAGGCCCTGGTCGACCTGGACCAGAAAACCCTGTCCGGCCCGGAGATGACCAAAGCCTTCACCGAGCTGAAAAAACTCACCGGCTACATGGACCCCAACCGCGCCGGGCGTGACTGGAACATCGCTGCCGCCGACGTGATCAATGGCAAGGCCGGCATGCAGATGATGGGTGACTGGGCCAAGAGCGAGTGGACCGCGGCGAAGAAAATCGCCGGCAAGGACTACCAGTGCGTGCCGTTCCCGGGCACTGAAAAAGCCTTCACCTACAACATCGACTCCCTGGCGGTGTTCAAGCTCAAGGCTGATCGCAAGGGCGACATCGCCGCTCAGCAGGACCTGGCCAAGGTTGCACTGGGCAAGGACTTCCAGAAGGTCTTCAGCATCAACAAGGGTTCGATCCCGGTGCGCACCGACATGCTCAACGACATGAGCGGCCTGGGTTTCGACTCCTGCGCCCAGGCGTCAGCCAAGGACTTCCTGGCTGACGAGAAGACCGGCGGCCTGCAACCGAGCATGGCGCACAACATGGCCACTTCCCTGGCCGTGCAGGGCGCGATCTTCGACGTGGTCACCAACTTCATGAACGACAAGGATGCGGACCCGGCCAAGGCCAGTGCGCAGCTGGCATCGGCCGTCAAGGCCGCCCAGTAACCCCGGATGCCACGGGTACGCCCGTGGCCGTTACTTGAAGGGTCTATCCCTGTGGGCGCTCGCTCCCACAGGGCACCACCTTCTGATCCCTACTTCACACCTGGATTATCCCGATGAGCTCTGTGGCGGTTTTCAGCAAAGCCTCACCGTTCGATGCGCTGCAACGCTGGCTGCCCAAGTTGGTGCTGGCGCCGAGCATGCTGATCGTGTTGGTTGGTTTTTACGGTTACATCATCTGGACGTTCATTCTGTCCTTCACCAATTCCAGCTTCATGCCGACCTACAAATGGGTCGGTTTGCAGCAATACACCCGCCTGCTGGACAACGACCGCTGGTGGGTCGCGAGCAAGAACCTGGCGCTGTTCGGCGGCATGTTCATCGGCATCAGCCTGGTGCTCGGGGTGTTCCTGGCCGTGCTGCTGGACCAGCGGATCCGCAAGGAAGGCTTTATCCGCACTGTGTACCTGTACCCGATGGCGCTGTCGATGATCGTCACCGGTACTGCCTGGAAGTGGCTGCTCAACCCGGGCCTGGGCCTGGACAAGATGCTGCGCGACTGGGGCTGGGAAGGCTTTCGCCTGGACTGGCTGGTGGATCAGGACCGGGTGGTGTACTGCCTGGTGATCGCCGCCGTGTGGCAGGCTTCGGGTTTTGTCATGGCCATGTTTCTGGCCGGCCTGCGCGGTGTCGACCAGTCGATCATCCGTGCTGCCCAGGTCGACGGCGCGAGCCTGCCGACCATCTACCTGAAGATCGTGCTGCCGAGCCTGCGCCCGGTGTTTTTCAGCGCCTTCATGATCCTCGCCCACATCGCGATCAAGAGCTTCGACCTGGTGGCGGCGATGACGGCGGGCGGCCCGGGCTACTCCTCGGACCTGCCGGCGATGTTCATGTACTCCTTCACCTTCAGCCGTGGCCAGATGGGCATCGGTTCGGCCAGCGCCATGCTGATGCTGGGCGCGGTGCTGACCATCCTGGTGCCGTACCTGTATTCCGAACTGCGGGGCAAACGCCATGACTAACGCGCTCGGGAAACCGACCCTGAACTTCAGCCGCATCGCCATTTACGCCACCTTGCTGCTGGCGGCCGCGGTGTACCTGATCCCGCTGGTGGTGATGCTGCTGACCAGCTTCAAGACCCCGGAAGACATCCGCACCGGCAACCTCCTGAGCTGGCCCGCCGTGATCGATGGCATTGGCTGGATCAAGGCCTGGGACAGCGTCGGCGGCTACTTCTGGAACTCGGTGAAAATCACCGTGCCGGCAGTATTGATCTCGACCTTTATCGGCGCGATGAACGGCTACGTGCTGTCGATGTGGCGCTTCCGTGGTTCGCAGCTGTTCTTCGGCCTGCTGCTATTCGGCTGCTTCCTGCCGTTCCAGACCGTGCTGCTGCCGGCCTCGTTCACCCTCGGCAAGTTCGGCCTGGCCAACACCACCACCGGCCTGGTGCTGGTGCACGTGGTGTACGGCCTGGCCTTCACCACGCTGTTCTTCCGCAATTACTACGTGAGCATTCCCGATGCGCTGGTCAAGGCGGCGCGCCTGGATGGCGCCGGGTTCTTCACCATCTTCGGCAAGATCCTGCTGCCGATGTCGATCCCGATCGTCATGGTCTGCCTGATCTGGCAGTTCACCCAGATCTGGAACGACTTTCTGTTTGGGGTGGTGTTTGCCAGTGGCGATGCGCAGCCGATCACCGTGGCCTTGAACAACCTGGTCAACACCAGCACCGGGGCCAAGGAATACAACGTTGATATGGCGGCGGCGATGATCGCCGGGCTGCCGACCCTGTTGGTTTACATATTCGCTGGCAAGTATTTCCTGCGTGGGCTGACGTCCGGCGCGGTCAAGGGGTAACAGATGGCAACTCTCGAATTACGCAACGTCAACAAGACCTACGGCGCGGGCTTGCCGGACACCCTGAAGAACATCGAACTGAAGATCGATGACGGCGAGTTCCTGATCCTGGTCGGGCCTTCGGGCTGCGGTAAATCGACCTTGATGAACTGCATCGCGGGCCTGGAGAACATCAGCGGCGGCGCGATCCTGGTGGACGACGCCGACATCAGCGGCATGAGCCCCAAGGATCGGGACATCGCCATGGTGTTCCAGTCCTATGCGCTGTACCCGACCATGAGCGTGCGCGACAACATCGCCTTCGGTTTGAAGATCCGCAAGATGCCCCGTGCCGAGATCGACGAAGAGGTGGCCCGTGTCGCCAAGCTACTGCAGATCGAACACCTGCTCAGCCGCAAGCCCGGCCAGCTGTCGGGCGGCCAGCAGCAGCGCGTGGCCATGGGCCGGGCGCTGGCGCGGCGGCCGAAGATCTACCTGTTCGACGAACCGCTGTCCAACCTCGACGCCAAGCTGCGGGTCGAGATGCGTACCGAAATGAAGCTGATGCACCAGCGCCTGAAGACCACCACGGTCTACGTCACCCACGACCAGATCGAAGCCATGACCCTGGGCGACAAAGTGGCGGTGATGAAGGACGGGATCATCCAGCAGTTCGGCACCCCGAAGCAGATCTACAACGACCCGGCCAACCTGTTTGTGGCGAGCTTTATCGGCTCGCCGCCGATGAACTTCATCCCCCTGCGCCTGCAACGCAAGGACGGCCGCCTGCTGGCCCTGCTCGACAGTGGCCAGGCGCGCTGCGAGCTGCCCCTGGGCATGCAGGATGCCGGGCTTGAAGACCGTGAGGTGATTCTTGGCATGCGCCCGGAGCAGATCGTCCTCGCCGGTGCCGAGGCCAATGGCCTGCCGAGTATTCGCGCCGAGGTCCAGGTCACCGAGCCTACCGGCCCCGACACCCTGGTGTTCGTCAGCCTCAACGGGACCAAGGTCTGCTGCCGCCTGGCGCCGGACGTGGCGCCGCAGGTGGGCGAGACCCTGACCCTGCAGTTCGATCCGAGCAAGGTGCTGCTGTTCGATGCCAAGAGCGGCGAGCGCCTGGGCGTGGCCGGTGTGCCGGCGGCGCAGGCCCCGGCGGGCAACGTGGCGCAGTTCAAGGGCCGCTGAATCCGTGACGGATGGCCTGTCATTCGTCGCAATCGCTGTAAACCGCGTTAGATAAAAACAGTTAATAACAATAAAGACGAGGATGTAGGGATGAAAAAGAAACACACCAATACCCGGCTGCTCTGCCAGATGTCAGCGGTGGCGGCACTGGTCCTGTCCGGCAATGCGATGGCGGATGAGGCGTTCGGCGCCGATTCCAAGTGGATGACGGGCGACTGGGGTGGCGAGCGGACCAAGCTCATCGAGCAGGGTATCGACATCAAGGCGGACTACGTCGGTGAAGTCGGCGGTAACCTGCACGGTGGCTACAACAACGACAAGACTGCGCGTTACAGCGATCAGTTCGGCCTGGGCGTGGCCCTGGACCTGCAAAAGCTGTTGGGCTGGGATAACACCCAGGCCAAGGTCCAGCTCACCAACCGTAACGGCCAGAACATTTCCAATGACCGTATCGGCGACCCGCGTGCCGGCACCCTGAGTTCCTCCCAGGAAGTCTACGGCCGCGGCCATATGGTCCGGTTGACCCAGTTGTGGGTCCAGCATCAGTTCCTGGATGGCAAGCTCGACGTCAAGGCCGGCTATTTCGGCGAAGGCGAAGACTTCAACACCTTCCCCTGCGAATTCCAGAACCTGGCGTTCTGCGGCTCCCAGGTGGGCAACTGGGCCACAGGCATCTGGTACAACTGGCCGGTCAGCCAGGCCGCGCTGCGGATCAAGTACAACATCACCCCCGAGCTGTATGCGCAGATCGGCGCCTACAACCAGAACCCGTCGCAACTGGAGCACGGCAACGGCTTCAAGCTCAGCGGCAGCGGGACCAAGGGCACGGTGCTGCCGGTCGAAGTGGTCTGGTCGCCGAAGCTCAACAGCCTGCCGGGCGAGTACCGGGTCGGTTACTACAAGAGCACGGCCGATGCCAATGACGTGCGCGAAGACAGCAATGGCCAGGATGCAGCGAACAGCGGCGAAGGCTATCGCGTGCACAACAGCAAGCATGGCTACTGGTTCGTTGGGCAGCAGCAACTCACCACCCACAATGGCGATGCTTCGCGCGGCCTGAATATCGCGGCCAACGCCACCTTCCACGACAAGGACACCAACGTCGTCGACAACTACCAGTCGCTGATGTTCGTGTACAAGGGCCCGTTCGACGCGCGTCCCAAGGATGACGTCGGCATCGGTTTCGCCCGGATCCATGTCAACGACGACGTGAAGAAAAACGCCGAGCTGGTCAACGCCGACAACGGTATCAGTGACTACAACGACGCGCTGTATGCGCCGCTGCGCAACACTGAATACAACTATGAAATCAACTACGGCTTCCATGTCACCAACTGGCTCACCGTGCGTCCCAACCTGCAGTACATCACGCACCCGGGTGGTGTGGATGAAGTCGATAACGCGTTGGTGGCGGGTCTGAAAATTCAGTCGGTGTTCTGACGCGCTTGCGATAAGCTCCTTCTCTTTGTGCGCATTTCGCGGATGGCCAAGGCTGTCCGCTTTTTTTTGTGGGAACTGTAGCTCGCGGCAGTTACAGCGTTTTGCGCAGCCCTCATGAGTATCGAGACAGCAATGATTTTCAGGACCGTGGCACATGCATGAGCATCCGCTGCAACGCTTTTTCAAATCCCTGCGCGAGCGTCCGACCTTTGCCTGGGAGCGCTACCAGCTGCGTGATGTGCTGGTAATCGACCACCCCTTGTGCCAGGCGGTGTTCAGTCGCCAGGGCGCGCAGTTGCTGCATTTTCAGCCGACCGGGCAAAAGCCCTGGCTGTGGTGCGCCGCCAAGTGGCCGCAGGTGGGGGCGATTCGGGGCGGGGTGCCGGTGTGCTGGCCCTGGTACGGTCGGCATCCGAGCGAGAACGCCTGGCCGTCCCATGGCTGGGCGCGCTTGATCGACTGGAAGCTGCTGGACAGCAGCAGTGACGACGATGGCGTGCGTCTGCATTGGCAATTGCAGCTGTGCGATTGGCAAGTGGACCTGCACGCGCACCTCGGGGAAGCCCTGGAACTGCGCCTGGGCACCGAGCATCAAGACAGTGAACCCTGCCAATTGAGCCAGGCGTTGCACGCCTATTGGCGTATTGGTGATGTTGGTGAGGTAGCGCTGTCTGGGCTGGATGGCGTGGAAGGTTATGACCAGCTGAACCGCCAGGCCTGCCAACAGAAGGGCGAGTTGCGGGTGCAGGGTGGATGCCAGCGGGTGTTCCAGCACGAAGGCGAATTGCAGCTCAAGGACAGCGCCTGGCAGCGCCAACTGTGCATCGACACCGGTGACAGCGCCGACACCGTGGTCTGGCACCCGGGCACGCGGCCGTTGCTGGGGGTGAGCTGGAATGAAGTGTCAGGCTTCGTCTGCGTCGAAGCCGCCAGCGGCGGCACCGGCAGCGTCTGCCTGGCCCCCGGCGAACGCGCCCACCTGAGCCTGCAAGCCCGAGCCGTCGCCTGAGCCAGGCCGGCATGGGCGCCTTGGCGTATCAGGTGTATTGGTGTTGCGATGAGGGCCAGCGCAGCCCTCAGTTGAACTCGTCACCCACCGGATAGCGGCTGGCGTTGAGGCTTTCCTTGATTTTGCGCAGGTGCGGCTGGAAGTCGACGCCGCGGCGCAGGGTCATGCCGGTGGCGAGGACATCGAGCACAGTCAGCTGGATGATGCGCGAGGTCATCGGCATGTAAATGTCGGTGTCTTCCGGCAACGGAATATTCAGGCTCAGGGTGCTGGCCTTGGCCAGGGGCGAGCCGGCGGCGGTCAGGCCCAGGACCGAGGCGCCGTTTTCCCGGGCGATGCGCGCCACTTCCACCAGTTCACGGGTACGCCCGGTGTAGGAAATAATCACGAACAGCTCGCCGGTATGGGCCACCGAGGCAATCATGCGCTGCATCAGCACGTCGGCGTGGGCGGTCACCGCGAGGTTGAAGCGGAAGAACTTGTGCTGCGCATCCAGCGCCACCGGGGCCGAGGCGCCGAGGCCGAAGAAGTGGATCTGCCGCGCCTGGATCAACAGGTCGACGGCGCGGCTGATCAGGTTCGGGTCCAGGGCCTGGCAGGCGCTGTCGAGGGACGCAATGGCGCTGCCGAAGATCTTTTGCGTATAGGCTTCGGGGTTATCATCGGCTTCGACCGCGCGGCTGACATAGGCCGCGCCGCTGGCCAGGCTCTGGGCCAGTTGCAGTTTGAGTTCCGGGTAACCGCTGACGCCGAACGAGCGGCAGAAACGATTGACCGTAGGCTCGCTGACCGAGGCGGCCTGGGCCAGGGCGGCAATGCTGAAGCGCGTCGCCTGCTGTGGGTTGAGCAGGATCACTTCAGCGACTTTACGTTCGGCCTTGTTCAATTCTTCAAGGCGGTTCTGGATGTGTTCCAGAAGATTGCGCATGCGGTCCATTAAGGTTTCCTAGGTCGGCAATGCAAGGAAGCCGGGATTAACCGGGCTTCGGCGGTGGCCTATCCTACTGATGGCCTGTGCCGACCACCACTCGGATTCTGTATTTTGCGAAAATGTTGTGGTTATTACTACATTTTCCCTTGAGTGATGCCTTGAAAAAAGGTATTTGTAGCTTAACTTGATAAAAGAACAAACATCATGCCTTCGATAACGGTTGAACCGTGCACCTTTGCCTTGTTTGGCGCGCTGGGTGATCTGGCGCTTCGCAAATTGTTTCCTGCCCTTTACCAACTCGATGGCGCCGGTTTGCTGCATGACGACACGCGCATCCTGGCCCTGGCCCGCGAGCCGGGCAGCGAGCAGCAGCACCTGGCGTTCATTGAAGCCGAGCTGCGCCGCTACCTGGGCGACAAGGACATCGATGCCGTGGTGCTGGAGCGCTTCCTGGCGCGTCTGAGCTACCTGCATGTGGACTTCCTCAAGGCCGACGATTACCTGGCCCTGGCCGAGCGGGCCGGTCGCGAACAACGCCTGATCGCCTACTTCGCCACTCCGGCCGCGGTCTACGGCGCGATCTGCGAGAACCTGTCCCGCGCCGGCCTGGCGGAAAACACTCGGGTGGTCCTGGAAAAACCCATCGGCTCGGACCTGGAGTCCTCGCGCAAGGTCAACGATGCGGTGGCGCAGTTCTTCCCGGAGACGCGCATCTATCGGATCGACCACTACCTGGGCAAAGAGACGGTGCAGAACCTGATCGCCCTGCGTTTTGCCAACAGCCTGTTCGAAACCCAGTGGAACCAGAACTACATCTCCCACGTGGAAATCACCGTGGCCGAGAAGGTCGGCATCGAAGGCCGCTGGGGTTACTTCGACAAGGCCGGTCAACTGCGGGACATGATCCAGAATCACCTGCTGCAGCTGCTGTGCCTGATCGCCATGGACCCGCCGGCCGACCTTTCGGCCGACAGCATCCGCGACGAGAAGGTCAAAGTGCTCAAGGCCCTGGCGCCCATCAGCCCGGAAGGCCTGACCACCCAGGTGGTGCGCGGCCAGTACATCGCCGGCTACAGCGCTGGCAAGCCGGTGCCCGGCTATCTGGAAGAAGAGAATTCCAACACCCAGAGCGACACCGAAACCTTCGTCGCCCTGCGGGCCGATATCCGCAATTGGCGTTGGGCCGGGGTGCCGTTCTACCTGCGCACCGGCAAGCGCATGCCGGACAAGCTGTCGCAGATCGTGATCCATTTCAAAGAGCCGTCGCATTACATCTTCGCTCCCGAGCAGCGCCTGCAGATCAGCAACAAGCTGATTATCCGCCTGCAACCGGACGAAGGCATCTCCTTGCGCGTGATGACCAAGGAGCAGGGCCTGGACAAAGGCATGCAACTGCGCAGCGGCCCGTTGCAGCTGAATTTTTCCGACACCTATCGCAGCGCACGGATTCCCGATGCCTACGAGCGGTTGTTGCTGGAAGTGATGCGCGGCAATCAGAACCTGTTTGTCCGTAAAGATGAAATCGAAGCCGCGTGGAAGTGGTGCGACCAGCTGATTGCCGGCTGGAAGAAGTCCGGCGATGCGCCCAAGCCGTATGCGGCGGGTTCATGGGGGCCGATGAGCTCCATTGCACTGATCACGCGGGATGGGAGGTCGTGGTATGGCGATATCTGAATTCAAACTGCCCGAGGGCGTGCGCGCCCACGCGTTTCAAAGCCCGACGCTACTGGCCGAAGGCCTGGCGCTGAAGGTGGCCGAACAGCTGCGCACGGCGATTGCCGCTCGCGGCGTGGCGACCCTGGTGGTGTCCGGTGGCCGCAGCCCGGTGGCGTTTTTCCAGCACCTGGCCAAGCAGGCGCTGGAGTGGTCGAAGGTGGTGGTGAGCCTGGCGGACGAGCGCTGGGTACCGGTTGAACACGCCGACAGCAATGCCGGGCTGCTCAAGCGCTACCTGTTGCAGGGCGCCGCGGCCGAGGCCAGGTTCGTCAGCCTGTACAGCCCCGCGCCGAGCCTGGAGCTGGCGGCCGAGCAAGCCGAAGGCGTGCTGGCCGAGTTGCCGCCCATCGACGTGCTGATTCTCGGCATGGGCGATGACGGGCACACCGCGTCGCTGTTTCCCAACAGCCCGAACCTCGCCGAAGCGCTGCAAGCCGATGGCAGCCGTCGCTGCTGGCCGATGCTGGCGCCGACCGTGCCCCATCAACGCCTGACCATGAGTCGCGCGTTGCTGGCGTCGGCGCGGTCCATCGTGTTGTCGATTTCCGGTCAATCCAAATTGACCACCCTGAGTGCCGCACTGGCCGGCGACCTGGTCGCCGAAATGCCGATTCGCGCCTTCCTGCAACCTCCGTTAGAGATTTACTGGTGCCCATGAGCCAAGGATCAGCCGCTATGAAAAACCCACGTCCAACCGTTTCCATGGCGGACAAAGTTGCCCTGATCGACAGTCTTTGCGCCCAGGCGCGAATTCTGCCGGTGATCACCATCGCTCGCGAACAGGACGTCCTGCCTCTGGCCGACGCCCTGGCCGCGGGTGGCTTGACCGCGCTGGAAGTGACCCTGCGTTCCCAGTTCGGCCTCAAGGCGATCCAGATCCTGCGCGAGCAGCGTCCGGAGCTGGTGACCGGTGCCGGTACCGTGCTCGATCGCAACATGCTGGCGGCGGCCGAAGCCGCGGGTTCGCAGTTCATCGTCACCCCGGGCATTACCCGCGACCTGCTGGAAGCCAGTGTCGACAGCGACATCCCGCTGTTGCCGGGCATCAGCAATGCCTCGGGCATCATGGAGGGCTACGGCCTGGGCTATCGCCGCTTCAAGCTGTTCCCGGCGGAAGTCAGCGGCGGCGTGGCAGCGATCAAGGCCTTGGGCGGCCCGTTCGGTGAAGTGAAATTCTGCCCGACCGGTGGCGTCAGCCCGGCCAATATCAAGAGCTACATGGCGTTGAAAAACGTGATGTGCGTCGGCGGTAGCTGGATGCTTGACCCCGAGTGGATCAAGAACGGCGACTGGGCGCGGATCCAGGAGTGCACGGCCGAGGCCCTGGCCCTGCTGGACTGATTGGTTTTACAGATTCGTTGGTGTTCTACGGCTTTACGGTGCGCTTGGTCGGTGCACCGTTTTTTTTGCCCGGGGAAAAGTGCGAGTGAGCGGGGGCGGGGTAGGTGAGTTCGGACAAATGCCAGGCACTGCCCTGGGCACTCCGGCGTCCGTTTTGGCCTACGCCAGCAGCTAGGGTTGCGCCAATTCACCCAGGGCGTTGCTCAGCAACTGAATATGCGCAAGCGGCGTGGTAAAGCCCGGGGTGATGCGGATGCAGGAGCCAAAGGCGGCGCCCTGGCGCAGGGTGGTGAACAGGTTGTAATCGCACAGCAGGCGATCGACCAGCGGTTGCTGGTCCTGCGTGTGCGTGAAGCGCAGGGAGGTGATGGCGCAGTAAAGCCGCGGATCATCCGGGGTCAGGATCTCGATTCCCGGCAGCGCTCGGGCCTCGCGTACCCACAGGTCGCGCAGGTAATTCAGGCGCGCACCCTTGAGCGCCGCACCGCCCATGGCCCGATGCTCATCGAATGCCACGGGCAAAGTCATCAGCGCCGGAATGTTCGGCGTGCTGTACGGCGTGCGTGAACGGACGTCGCTGGGCGGGTAGTGAAACTCGTCCATGTCCGGATCGATGGCATCCAGGCGCGAGGGGTCGATATAGAGGAAGCCCAGGCTCAGCGGCGCGCCGATCCATTTGTGCAGGTTGAAACCGGCGAAGGCGATGCCCAGCTCAGCCAGATTGAAGTCGATCTGCCCCAGGGCGTGGGCGCCGTCGAGGATTACGTCGATTCCATGCTCCCGGGCCAGCGCCGCAATCGCCTGGACCGGCATCACCAGTCCGCTGCGATGGGTGACGTGGGTCAGTGCCATCAACTTCAACCGTGGGTAGCGCTCGAAGGCCTGGCGGTAGCTGTGCAGCAGGCCATCGAAGCTGGATGGCAGGGCGTGCTCGATTTCGATCACTTGCGCGCCCCGCTGGCGAGCCAGCCAGCGCATGGCGCTTTTGACCGTGTCGTACTCCAGGTCGCACAGCAGCAGTTGATCACCGGGTTGCAGCTGGTTGTAGTTGCGGATCAACGATTGCAGGGCATCGGTGGCGCAGCGGGTGAAGGCCACGGCGTGCTCGTCCACCTCCAGCAATTGCGCCAGTTGGCGGCGGATCTGCTGGGCCTGGGTGCGCTCGAACTGCTGGCGCACGTACACCGAATTGCTGCGATTGACGAAGGCGATATTGGCTTGGTAGTCGTCGAGCACGCGCCGGGTCATGCGCCCGAAATAGCCATTTTCCAGATTGATCGGTCCGGGTTCGACTTCATAGCGTGCGGCGATCGCCTGCCAATGGTGTTCATCGCAAAAGAGTTCGGCAATCGGCGGCATAGGGCGCTCTGTCAGTGGCGGGGCTTGGGTTTGCCGTGTTTGGCGCGTAGCGGGTCCAGCAGATCGGAGAGGCCGTTGTGATCGATTTCCTGCATCAGGGCCAGCAGGCCACCGAGTTCGCCGTGGGGGAAACCCTCGCGGGCGAACCAGTTCAGGTATTGGCCGGGCAGGTCGGCCAGGATGCGGCCCTTGTATTTGCCGTAGGGCATTTCACGGGTGATCAGCAGCTCGAGTTTTTCAGGATTCATGACGATGGGGTCTGTGGGTGATTCAAACACCCTGGAAAATACAGGCATTCTGCATGCAGGCCAAATGACAGATCATGCAAATAACGCGGATACAGATTTTTGATAAAAAGTTAACTTGTTGAAAAATAACAAATAAATTCCATGTTCAAGTCTGGCACGGCGGGTGCAATACCTATTGCAACTCTCCCCCAACCTGGAAGGAATTGAAAATGACTGACTTGAACAAAGAATCCATTTCGGTGCTCAACGACCTGATCGAGACCAGCAAGGACGGTCAAGAAGGGTTCAAGACCTGCGCCGAAGACATCAAGCATCCCGAGCTCAAAGCGTTGTTCGCCAAACGCTCCACCGATTGCGCCACCGCTGCCGCTGAACTGCAAAGTGCAGTGCGCGCCCTGGGCGGCGATCCGGAAACTTCGACCAGTGTCAGTGGCGACCTGCATCGCCGTTGGGTCGACCTCAAGGCGCTGGTGACCGGCAAGGACGAAGAAGCGGTGCTCAACGAAGCTGAGCGCGGTGAAGACCATGCCCTGAAGGCTTACAAAGAAGCCCTGGAAAAAATCAACAAGCACAACCTGGTGGGTATCCGTGACCTGGTTGAACGCCAGTACCACGGCGTGCAACGCAACCACGACCAGGTAAAAGCGCTTCGCAACCAGGCTCGCGCTCGCTCGTAAGCGTCGAAACCTGTCAAAAACGCCAGCCAGTCTGGCGTTTTTTTATGCCTGAAATTTAATGCTGGACCCTCATTAGTTAGCTAGCTAATAATTGCTTCCGGCCGACTTCCGGCTGATCCCGTCTATGGTTAATCGATCCATCCCGAGGTTCCTTGCGTGCGTACCACTCTGCAGGCGTTGCTTGCTCCCGACCTTCCCGCGTTGCAGTTCGCGATCAAAACCGTGCTCGGTGGCGGCATGGCGCTGTGGCTGGCGTTGCGTTGGGGGCTGGAGCAGCCGGCCTGGGCCCTGATGACCTCGATCATCGTGGCCCAGCCCCTGTCCGGCATGGTCCTGCAGAAAGGTCTCGCCCGGCTGCTGGGAACCCTGGTGGGGACGATCATGTCGGTGCTGTTCATGGGGCTGTTTGCCCAGACGCCCTGGCTCTTTCTGCTGGCCCTGGCCTTGTGGCTGGGGTTGTGTACCGCCAGTTCGACCCTGCTGCGCAGTGCCTGGTCCTACTCCTTTGTGCTGGCCGGCTACACCGTGGCGATCATCGCCTTGCCGGCCCTCAGCCACCCGTTGGGGGTATTCGACCAGGCCGTGGCGCGCTGCACGGAAATATCCCTGGGGATTATCTGCGCCACGGCCAGCAGTGCGCTGCTGTGGCCGATGCGGGTCGAACGGCAATTGGCCGATCAGGCCCGGGCCGCCTGGCACAGCGGGTTGCACGCGGCCCGCGCGACCCTGGCCGGGGATGCCCTGGCGCGCAAGGGGTTGCTGGAAATTCTCGGGCGTATCGTCGCCGTGGATTCTCAGCGTGAGCACGCCTGGTTCGAAGGCCGCCTGGGGCGCCAGCGGGCCCGCGCCATCAGCGGCCTGAGCCAGAAATTGCTGATGCTGCTGCGCATTTCGCGGTCAGTGCGCCGCCAGTGGCAGCAGCTCGACGCGCCCGAGGCCGGCCAATTGCAACCCTGGATGGATCAAGTCCAGGCAGCCTTGACCGCGGCGGACGCGGCCACGCTGCAGGCGTTGCGGCCGCAACTGTTGGATGCTTCCCACGATCCGCAGGTCAGTTCGGCGCAAAGTTACTGCCTGGCGCGGTTCGCGCTGTTGCTGGACACCGCCCTGGCCGCCGGGGTCGCCCTGCAAGCGGTGGAGCAGGGGCGGGCGCCCGTGGAGCAACCGGCCTCGCTGACGCCGCACCGCGACCTGTCCCTGGCCCTGGTCTTCGGTGCGCGCAGTGCCCTGGCATTTCTGGCCGTGGCGACGTTCTGGCTGGCCACTGCCTGGCCGGCCGCCTCCGGTGCGATGTTGCTGACGTGCGTGGTCTGCAGCCTGTTCGCCAGCCGCGAAAACGGCGCACAGATCGGCATGAGCTTTATGCGCGGGATTTTTCTGGCGATCCCCGTGGCCTTTGTGGTCGGGGAAATTCTCCTGCCGCAATGGAGCGGTTTCCCCATGCTGTGCATGGCCATGGGCGTGCCTTTGTTCCTGGGGGCGCTGGGTATGGCCAAACCCCAGATCGGCGCCACGGCGACCTCTTTCTGCCTGCATTTTGTGGTGCTGATTTCCCCCTTGAACCGAATGCAGTTCGATGTCGCGACCTTCTTCAACAGCGCCCAGGCCATGGTGATCGGCGTCGGCGCGGCAGTGCTGGCGTTCCACCTGCTGATTTTGCGCAACCCGGCCTGGCATGGCCGGCGCCTGCTGGCGGCGACCCTGCATGATCTGGTGCGCTTGACCCGGCGCAACCTGCGCGGCGCGGAAAGCTGGTTCGGTGGGCGCATGGCCGACCGCCTGCTGCAATTGGCGCGGCATTACCCGGAGTTGCCGCAACAGGCCCGCAGCCGCTGGGACGATGGTTTGCTGGCGCTGGATATCGGTGACGAGTTGCTGCACCTGCGCCTGAGCCTGGCGGTGGCCCAGGTGCCACTTGGTGCGCAGCAGCGCGCGTACCTCGAACACCTGGAAAAGGTCTTGCAGCAAGGGCCGGCCGGCAGTCGCAGCGAGGCCCTGGTCGAACCCAGCGCGGCCCTGTTGCAGGCCCTGCAACAACAACCGCCCAGCGATGCCTTGAAGCTGGCCCAGGGCGCGGTGGTGCAATTGCAAAACAGCTGGCGCACCTGGTGCCGGCAGCAGGAGGAACACCATGGGGCTGCGTGAGTGGTCGCTGGGCGGGATTCTGCTCAGTCCGTTTCTGATTTATGTCGTGTTGGCGCTGCTGCTGACCGGGGCATTGCGCATGCTGTTGCGCATCACGCCGCTGGGACGCTGGATCTGGCACGAAGCACTGTTCGACTGTGCCCTGTACGTCTGTGTATTGACCCTGATCACCGTCGTCCTCGGACCCTTATAAGGAGTTGCCCATGCGTACTTCCGTACGTGTCGCCGTTACCCTGACCCTGGTGGCTGTGGCGTTGTTCGCCGGCTTTCACCTGTGGCAGTACTACATGCTGACCCCCTGGACCCGTGATGCACGGATTCGCGCCGACGTGGTGGTGATCGCCCCCGATGTTTCGGGCTGGGTGCGCCAGCTCAAGGTCCAAGACAACCAGCAGGTCAAGGCCGGCGAGCTGTTGCTGAGCATCGACCGCGAGCGTTTTGAGGCGGCGCTGGAAAAGGCCCAGGCGGTGGTTCAGACCCGTCAGCAGCAACTGAGCCTGCGTGAACACGAAGCCAGCCGCCGCGCCAGCCTCGGCCCGCAGGCGATCAGCGCCGAGCTGCGGGAAAACGCGCAGATCAACGCCGGCATTGCCCGGGGCGAGTTGCGCCAGGCCCAGGCTGAAGCCAAGGTCGCCGAGCTCAACCTGGCCCGCAGCCAGGTGCATGCGCCGCGTGACGGGCACATCACCAACCTGCGGCTGGCGGAGGGCAACTATGTCAATGCCGGGCAGCCGGTCATGGCCTTGATCGACGACTCGACCTTCTACGTGCAAGCGTATTTCGAGGAGACCAAACTGCCGCGGATCAAGGTCGGGGACCCGGTCAAAGTCTGGCTGATGAGTGCGGGGGACGCCCTGGAAGGCCATGTGCAGAGCATCAGCCGCGGCATCACCGACAGTAACACCACGCCCGATGGGCAATTGCTGGCCGAGGTGCAGCCGACCTTCAACTGGGTGCGCCTGGCGCAGCGGATCCCGGTGCGGATCCAGCTCGACAAGGTTCCCGAAGGCCTCAATCTGAGCGCGGGCATGACCGCCAGCGTGCAGGTGCAGGAGGGTCAATAGGGCGGGGCAGGGGGCAGCCGTCATCGCGAGTTGCGCACGCCCCCGACGGGGCGCGCTGCAACCGGCCGCAGAACCGGCTGGCGCGGCATGAGCCAAGCGCAGCCGATGGTGAACGGGTTCTCAGCCGATGCTGATGGCCGGCAGGGTGGGCAGGGTCACGGTTTGCTGTTTGCGCGGGGCGAGGATTTCGGCTTCGCCATCGACCACCAGCTCATCGCGCTGGTTGAACACACGGGTGGCGATGCGCACGCGGAATTTCGGCAGTTTTTCGAGAATTTCCAGGCGTACGGTCAGGGTGTCGCCAATCTTCACCGGCTTCTGGAAGCTCATCTGCTGGCCGATATAAATGGTGCCCGGCCCAGGCAGCTCGCAGGCCACGGCGGCGCTGATCAGGGCGCCACTGAACATGCCGTGGGCGATGCGCTCCTTGAACATGGTGGCGGCAGCGAATTCGGCGTCCAGGTGCACCGGGTTGTGGTCGCCGGACATGGCGGCGAACAGCTGGATATCACGCTCTTCCACGGTTTTGCTGTAGCTGGCGGTCTGGCCGACTTCGAGGGCTTCGTAAGGGGTGTTGGTCACCTGGGTCATCTGTATCAAGTCCTGTGGAAAAAGTGGGGTAGCGTGTGGCTTCAAGGTCATTCGGTCTTGGCCGGCCTGCGGTGTTGCAGGGCCTGGTCGAGCCAGGCCAGCAGATCGGCGGTCACTTCGTCACGATTGGTTTCATTGAACAGCTCGTGACGAGCTTCGGGGTAAAGGGTCAGTTGCAGGCACTGGTTGCCGGCGGCGCGCAATGCGTCGGCCAGATCCGTCAGACGCGTGCCATTGCTCACCGGATCACATTCGCCGCCCATCACCAGCAACGGCAGGCCCGGATCGATCTGGGCGAGATTGGACGCTTTACTGATTTGCTGCAACCCGCCCAGGAGGTCGATCCAGAGCTGGTTGCTGCAGCGATAGCCGCACAGCGGGTCGGCGACGTATTTATCGACCTCGGCGGGGTCGCGGCTGAGCCAGTCGAACGCGGTGCGATTGGGCTTGAAGGCTTTATTGAATGAGCCGAACGACAGCCAGTCGATCAGCGCGCTGCGACCTTGGCCGCCCTGGCGCCAGCGTTCGAAGCGGGCAATCAGGCGAGCGACGCGGTACAGCGCCACCGGTTGGAAATTCGAGCCGCTGAGAATTGCCCCGTGCAGGCTGGCGCTGTGGTGCAGCAGATAGGCCTGGGCGATGTAGCTGCCCATGCTGTGGCCAAGCAGGATGATGGGCAGGTCGGGGTGCAACTGGCCGATATGCTGCTGGAGGTTGGCCAGGTCGCCGACCACTTTGTTCCAGCCGTCCTGATCCGCGTAATGGCCCAGCACGCCTTGCTCGGCGGTCTTGCCATGGCCCCGCAGGTCGGGGGCGTACACGCCATAACCCTCGGCGCACAGGGCGCTTGCCAGTCGCTCGTAGCGCGCGCTGTGCTCGGCCATGCCGTGGGCCAGCAGGATCAAGGCCTTGAGCGGCCTCTCGGGCAGCCACAGGTTGACGAAGAGGCGGCTGTGATCGCTTGCAGTCAGCCAGAAGGTATCGTGGGTCATGGCGGTTCCTTTGCACGAAGACGCTGCATTGTATAGCTCATCGGCGCGCTGCCGGCTGATCAGTGGCCGCCTTGGAGGCAAGATTCACGGGATCTATGACGCCTTTGCGCATATTTGCCTGAATCGCCATTGCTGCTAACGTCCGATGAGCTCCGCCTTTGATAGCGTCAGAGATGCGGTCCGGTCAGCTCAAGTAAAGAGGACAAGAATAATGCAAGCTGATTTCTGGAATGATAAACGCCCCACCGGCGTTCCCCAGGATATCGATCTGGGTGCCTACAAGTCGGTGATCGAGGTGTTCGAACGTTCCTGCAAGAAGTTCGCCGACCGCCCGGCCTTCAGCAACATGGGAATCACCCTGACCTACGCCGAGCTGGAGCGCTACAGCGCAGCCTTCGCCGGCTACCTGCAAGCCAATACCGACCTGGCCCCTGGCGACCGGATCGCAGTGCAGATGCCCAACGTCCTGCATTACCCGATTGCGGTGTTCGGTGCCTTGCGCGCCGGGCTGGTGGTGGTCAACACCAATCCGCTGTACACCACGCGCGAGATGCGCCATCAGTTCAAGGACTCCGGCGCCCGGGCCCTGGTGTACCTGAACATGTTCGGGCAGAAGGTCCAGGAGGTGCTGGCCGATACCGAGATCCAGTACCTGATCGAAGCCCGGATGGGCGACCTGATGCCCAGCGCCAAGGGCTGGTTGATCAATACCGTGGTCGACAAGGTGAAGAAGATGGTCCCGGCCTATCACCTGCCCCAGGCCATTTCCTTCAAGAGTGCGCTGCGCCTGGGACGTGGCCAGCCGATCCGGCCGCTGCACGTCAGCCTCGACGATATTGCCGTGCTGCAGTACACCGGCGGCACCACCGGCCTGGCCAAGGGCGCGATGCTCAGCCACGGCAACCTGGTGGCCAACATGCAGCAGGCCCGGGCCTGCCTCGGCCAGCTCGGGCCCGATGGTCACCCGCTGCTGCGCGAAGGTCAGGAAGTGATGATCGCGCCGCTGCCGCTGTACCACATCTATGCCTTCACCGCGAACTGCATGTGCATGATGGTGACCGGCAACCACAACGTACTGATCACCAACCCGCGGGACATCGGCGGCTTTATCAAGGAGCTGAAAAACTGGCGGTTTTCCGCGCTACTTGGGCTCAACACCCTGTTCGTCGCGCTGATGGAGCACCCAGACTTCAAGACCCTGGATTTCTCCAGCCTCAAACTCACCAATTCCGGTGGCACTGCTCTGGTCAAGGCCACGGCCGAGCGCTGGCAGACCCTGACCGGCTGCCGCATCACCGAAGGCTACGGGCTGACTGAAACCTCGCCGGTGGCCTGCACCAACCCCTACGGCGACAAGTCGCGCCTGGGCACCGTGGGGATGCCCGTGCCGGGCAGCACCTTGAAGGTGATCAACGACGAAGGCGTCGAACAGCCCCTGGGCGAGCGCGGCGAGCTATGCATCAAGGGCCCGCAGGTCATGAAGGGCTATTGGCAAAAGCCTGAAGCCACCGCCGAAGTGCTGGACGCCGAGGGCTGGTTCAAGTCCGGCGACATCGGGGTGATCGACCCGGACGGTTTCGTGCGCATTGTCGATCGCAAGAAGGACATGATCATCGTCTCCGGTTTCAACGTGTACCCCAATGAAATCGAAGACGTGGTCATGGCCCACCCGAAAGTCGCCAACTGCGCGGTCATCGGGGTGCCCGACGAGCGCTCGGGGGAAGCGGTGAAACTGTTTGTGGTGGCGCGCGAGGAGGGGGTCAGCCTTGAAGAACTCAAGGCCTACTGCAAGGAAAACTTCACCGGCTACAAGGTGCCCAAGCACATCGTGCTGCGTGATTCACTGCCGATGACCCCGGTGGGCAAGATCCTGCGGCGCGAGTTGCGCGATATCGCCTGATACAGCTGTTCGTCATTCTCTGCGGGCAAGCCCGCTTCTACCCGCACCACGGTAGAGGCTGGCTTGCCCGCAGTGCATTATGCCAGGCGCAAAGCCGCGAGCCAGAGCGGATTCTCGACTTATAGAATCTTTGCTCTAAAAATGACCGTTCGGTTTTTATTGGTCACCAATGTGACTGGTGATGCCTTGCTTGGCTCTAGTCGGCCTTTGGCAAAGCTGCTACTCTCGGCGCGCTTTGTGACTTCTCGGCCTAGGTAAAAGCCAGACTCACCAACAAAAGACACCTGTAAAAAACCCAGACAAATAATAATCGCATCAAATGCGGTGATGAATTCGCGTTGCTGAGGAGTGGGCTTCCATGATCGAAGACTTTTGGAAGGATAAGTACCCAGCTGGAATTGCTGCCGAGATCAATCCAGACGAGTACCCGAATATTCAAGCGGTGTTGCAGCAGTCCTGCCAACGTTTCGCTAACAAACCGGCCTTTAGCAACCTCGGCAAGACACTCACCTACGGTGAGCTGTACGAATTGTCTGGGGCCTTTGCCGCGTATCTGCAGCAGCATACCGACTTGCAGCCCGGCGATCGAATTGCCGTGCAACTGCCCAACGTCCTGCAATATCCGGTCGCGGTATTCGGCGCCATCCGCGCCGGGCTGATCGTGGTCAACACCAACCCGCTGTACACCACGCGGGAAATGGAACACCAGTTCAATGACTCCGGGGCCAAGGCCCTGGTCTGCCTGGCCAACATGGCGCACCTGGCCGAAGCGGTCGTGCCCAAGACCGGCGTCAAGCATGTGATCGTCACCGAAGTGGCGGACCTGCTGCCGCCGCTCAAGCGCCTGCTGATCAACAGCGTCATCAAATACGTGAAGAAGATGGTCCCGGCCTATCACCTGCCCAAGGCCGTCAAGTTCAATGACGTGCTGAGCAAGGGCCATGGCCAGCCGGTGAAGGAAGCCAACCCGGCCAGCAGCGACGTTGCCGTGCTGCAATACACCGGCGGTACCACCGGCGTGGCCAAGGGGGCGATGCTGACCCACCGCAACCTGGTGGCCAACATGCTGCAGTGCAAGGCGCTGATGGGCTCGGACCTGAATGAAGGTTGCGAGATCCTGATCACTCCGCTGCCGCTGTACCACATCTATGCCTTCACCTTCCATTGCATGGCGATGATGCTGATCGGCGGCCACAACATCCTGATCAGCAACCCGCGCGACCTGCCGGCGATGGTCAAGGAACTGTCGAAGTGGAAGTTCAGCGGTTTTGTCGGCCTCAACACCCTGTTCGTGGCGCTGTGCAACAACGAAGCGTTCCGCAAACTGGACTTCTCGGCCTTGAAAGTCACCCTGTCCGGCGGCATGGCCTTGCAGCTGGCGGCGGGCGAGCGTTGGAAAGCGGTAACCGGCTGCCCAATCTGCGAAGGCTACGGCATGACCGAAACCAGCCCGGTGGCCACGGTCAACCCGAGCCAGAATATCCAGGTCGGCACCATCGGCATTCCGGTGCCTTCGACCCTGTGCTGCGTGATCAACGATGCGGGCGAAGAGTTGCCCCTGGGGGAAATCGGCGAGCTGTGCGTCAAGGGCCCGCAGGTGATGAAAGGCTACTGGCAGCGCCAGGACGCCACCGACGAAGTCATGAGCAGCGAAGGTTGGCTGAAAACCGGTGACATCGCGCTGATCCAGCCAGACGGCTATATCCGCATCGTCGACCGCAAGAAAGACATGATTCTGGTCTCCGGTTTCAACGTCTACCCCAACGAGCTGGAAGACGTGCTGGCAGCGTTGCCAGGCGTGTTGCAGTGCGCGGCGATCGGTATTCCGGATGAAAAATCCGGGGAAGTCATCAAGATTTTCATCGTCGTCAAGCCGGGCGTGACCCTGACCAAAGAGCAGGTGATGACCCACATGCGCGCCAACGTCACCGGTTACAAGGTGCCCAAAGCCGTGGAGTTCCGTGATGCGTTGCCGACCACCAACGTGGGCAAGATCCTGCGTCGCGAGTTGCGTGATGAAGAGTTGAAGAAGCTCGGCCTGAAGAAGTAAGCCGAAGGCTGCATGAAAAAGCCCCGCAGAGGCGGGGCTTTTTTGTGGGCGCTGCCCAGGCTTACAGCTGGAACTGGGCGAAGCTCACGCCGGTGCCTGCCGGGCGCACGTCCTTGAGCAACGAATCCTTGTCCGCGCTCAGCTCAAGGCTCAGGGCCGCTTTGCGCTTGCCCTCGTTGCGGATCACCAGGCCTTCGAGTTTTTCCCGCAGGAACACCGTCGGCACCTTCAGGTGCAGCAGTTGGTCGGTGCCAGGATTGTGCAGCAGCAGGTGCACCCATTCGTACTGACCGATGGCCAGGCGGCTGACCGGGATATCGAACCACCAGATGTTCTTGTTGCGGTTCAGCTCCGCGAAGTGGCAGTTGTTGACGCCCAGTACTGCACCGCCCAGTTCCTGGTTTCTGCGCGCAATGGCCAGCTTTTTATCGAGTTTCATAACATTCCTACGGGATTGGATCTTCAGCGCACAGCCTGAATACGTTGCGCATTCTCGTGGGTTGGCCGGCAAACATAAAGCGCTACCTGCCCGAGCGGCGAAAAATACGCCTGCTGGCGGCGGCAAAAAATAATTGAAACTCTGCGCAACACTGGCGGGTCAATCCTTACGTAATGACCAAAACCCACTATTGTTCTTCGGAGAAATACCATGGGCAGCACAGCGGATAAGGCAAAAGGTTTGGCTAACGAAGCCATCGGCAACATCAAGCAAGGTGTCGGCAAAGCGACCGATAACACCAAGCTGCAGGTGGAAGGCAAGGTGCAAGAGAAGAAAGGCGAAGCCCAGCAAGCCGTGGGCAAAGCCAAGGATGCAGTCAAGAAAACCATCGACAAGGCCTGATGTTTCGGGCGGCTCGATGCAGTAAGACGGCCATCCAGGGATGGCCGTTTTTTTGTCGGCTGCCGCGTGGGCCAATGAATCGAAATGGTTCAAAGTCGCCAACTGGGCTAATTTGATGTAGAAAACGGCCTCTGAGTCGCCACCGACCCTGACTTTTTGCGGCGAAAGGAGACGCTATGATTTTCCCCCATTTGAAAGGCCTGTCCCTGCAGCGTGTGCTGGTACGCACGGTGAAAGAGTTCGTCGACGACGAAATGTCGACCTACGCCTCGGCACTGGCCTACCAGATGCTGTTTTCACTGTTCCCTTTCATTCTGTTTCTGATCGCGCTGATCGGTTTCCTGCACCTTCCGGACTTCTTCAGCTGGCTGCGCCTGCAGTCGGAACTGGTGCTGCCGCCCCAGGCCCTGGAGCAGGTCAACCCGGTGATCGACCAATTGCAGCAATCTAAGGGCGGATTGCTCTCGGTGGGTATCGTCATCGCCCTGTGGACCGCCTCGGCGGGTGTGCGGCTGATGATGAGCGCGATGAACGCCGCCTATGACGTGGTTGAGGGGCGACCGATCTGGAAGCGCTTCCCGCTGTCGGTTTTCTACACCATCGGGATTGCCGGCATGCTCCTCGCCGCGGCAGCGCTGATGGTGCTGGGGCCGCAGGTCATGGCCTGGATTGCCGGGCAAGTCGGGCTGGAGGATTTCATTGTCACCGTATGGACCATCCTGCGCTGGCCGGTGATTGTGATCCTGATGATGGTCGCCGTGGCCCTGATCTATTACGTGATGCCGGACGTGAAGCAGGAATTTCGCTTCATCACCCCGGGCTCGGTGCTGGCGGTGGTGGTGTGGATCGTCGCGTCTCTGGGCTTTGCCTTCTACGTAAAGACCTTCGCCAACTACAACGCCATGTATGGCAGTATCGGCGCGATTATCGTCCTTCTTTTGTATTTCTATATTTCCTCGGCAGTGCTGTTGCTGGGCGCGGAAATGAACGCGGTGATCGAACACATGTCGGCCGAAGGTAAAGACCCTGGAGAAAAGGTTGCCGACGAGCACGACTCCCAAAAACAACACGTTTCGGGACTGGGTCGGGACCACTCGCTCAAGCCGGACACTGATGAAGCCTGACCATGATTCGTGAAATTCTCAAAATGGGCGATGAACGCCTGCTGCGCATCGCCCCCCCGGTACCGCCCGAAATGTTCGACAGCGCCGAGCTCTGGCAACTGATCGACGACATGTTCCAGACCATGGAAAGCGTTGGCGGGGTTGGCCTGGCGGCGCCACAGATTGGGGTCGACCTGCAACTGGTGATCTTTGGTTTCGAGCACAGCGAGCGCTACCCGGATGCCGAGGCGGTGCCTCAGACCATTCTGATCAACCCGTTGATCACCCCACTGGGCCCGACCCTGGAAGAAGGCTGGGAAGGGTGCCTGTCGGTACCCGGTTTGCGCGGCGCGGTGCAGCGTTATCAGCACATTCGTTATGAAGGTTTCGACCCCAAGGGCGAGCCAGTGGTGCGCATTGCCTCGGGTTTTCATGCGCGGGTGGTGCAGCATGAATGCGACCATCTGATCGGGCGGTTGTACCCGTCGCGGATCGATGACTTCAGCAAGTTCGGCTTCACCGAGGTGATGTTCCCCGACCTCGATCCCGGTTCGGACGAGTGAGCTGAAAAAAGGGGATGCCCCTTGGCCGCTCAATCCTCCCTCGTGCCGCCGGTGCCGGATCTCCTGGCCCCGGCGGTGTCGCTTACTTGGCCGGTTTGATAAAGCGCAGAGTCATGCGGTCCGACTCGCCGATCGCCAGGTAGCGCGCCTTGTCCTGTTCACCCAGTTTGAGTGACGGGGGCAAGGTCCAGACCCCATCGGGGTAATCCTTGGTGTCCTTGGGGTTGGCGTTGATTTCGCTCTGGCCATCCAGGACAAAACCGGCATCAGTGGCCAGTTGCACCACATAGGCCGTGGTCAGGTAGCCGCTGTGCTTGATGTCTTCCAGGGAAGCCCCGTCTTTAGCCCGGTGATCGACCACCCCCAGCACGCCGCCGGGTTTCAATACCTTGAAGAACGCCTGGAACATGCTGGGTGCGGTATCGGCCATGACCCAGTTGTGCACGTTGCGAAAGGTCAGCACCGTATCGGCCGAGCCGGGTTGCCCCAGTACTGGGGCCTTGGGGTCGAATTCGACGAAGCGCGCCTGGGCATAGTGCTCGGGATCGGCGGCGAATTTCTGCCGCAGGCTGTCCGCCGCCTTCTTGAAGTATTCACCGCTGGCCGGCGCTTGCAGGGCCGCAATGTAGTGCCCCTTTTGCTTGAGCAAGGGGGCCAGGATCTCGCTGTACCAGCCAGCGCCGGGGGTGATTTCGATCAGGGTCTGTTGCGGGCGCAGGCCGAAGAACTGCAAGGTCTGCTGCGGATGCCGATAGACATCCCGTGCCGAATTGGCCGGCGCGCGCCAGCTTCCGGCCAGGACCTGGGCATAGTGTTGCGAGGTCATCGGGGCGTTTTCGGCGCCATGGCTGACGGCGGGGAGCAGCAGGGCAGCGAGGGATAAGGCCAGAAGCGTGGGTTTCATGTCGGGTCCTGAGAGGGGCGGTTTGCCCCGAGGCTAACACGCAGTCCCTCCGGCCTTATGTGACCAAATCTTCAGTGCTGCTAACCAACGGTTCTATGCCCATAGCGATCATCGCCTTGTTGCGCCGGTAGCGAACCAGGCGCTCGGCCATGGCTTGGGGCAGCACCGAAGTGCAGGCAAACCCCATGGACTCATACAGGCCTTGCAGGTCCGGATGACAGAACAGCCACAGCGGCCCGTCGAGGGGGGCCCTGGCCTCGGCCACCAGTTGCCTGGCGATGCCTTGCCCGCGGTAATTCGGGTCGACAAACAGCCCCGTCAGCCAATACCCCTTCGACACCTTTTTTACACTCAGCCCGCCGATTATGGTTTCGCTTCGTGCGACCCAGAGCTCCCCATCGCTGGCGCGCATGGACGAGTCATGGTCACGGTAAAACTTGTTCAGCAACGGCCGCAGGTCGTCGCTTAACGGGCTGATTTGAACGCTGGGCATGGGCTTTTCGGGTCGGGTTGCAGGAGGGCGCGCAATTATAAAGGACTTCGCTCGCACTATAGGTGGTATACCTCAAGGTCTATCCCGCATCAGTGGAGTGTGCATCATGTCCAAAGGTATGAACTCAAAGAAAAGCGTGAAGAAAAAGCCGGCTAAAACAGCGGATGAAAAGCGCGCGGACAAGAAAACCAAAAAAACCGAAGTGAATGTTTTCGGTCATTGATTGCACTTGATGAAGCCCGCCTGGCGGGCTTCATATCCTTTCACCCACTGCCTCTCTGCCAGTCTTTCCCTCCCGCGCTAAAACCTTCTGTGCACGCTGTTACGCCAACTCCACCGCCAACGCGACCTTGACTGAGTCGCGCACCTCGATCCGTGCCTGAAACCGCGCCAGTGCTGGCCATTGCCCCAGATCGATGGCGAATCCCAGGGTCCAGCGCAGCACGGTAAACAAATAGGCATCGGCTACGCTGAAATGGCTGCCCAGCAAGTAGTCCTGCTGCTCCAGGCGCTGATTCAGCAGGTCAAGGCGCTTGAACAACTTATGGCGCAGCAGCGCTTTGGCTTCTTCGTCAAGCTGGGTACTGAACAGCCAGCCCAGGCCACCGTGGACCTCGCTGGAAATGAAATTCAGGTCCTCCTGCAGGCGCACCCGCTCCCAGCTGCCATTGGCCGGGGCCAGGCCGGCGTCGGGCTTGAGGTCGGCCAGGTACTGCAAGATCGCCGGCCCTTCGGTCAGCACCTGTCCGTTGTCCAGTTGCAGGGCGGCCACGTAACCCTTGGGGTTGATGGCGAGAAAGTCCGCGCCGTCGGCAGTCAGCTTGCTGCGGTTGTCGACACGGATGGCGTGAAATGGCAGTTGCAGTTCACGCAGCACGATATGAGCGGCGAGGGAGCAGGCTTGCGGGGCGTAATAGAGCTTCATCGAGTGCACTCAGGGGGGAGGGGAGCGTTTGAATCAGTGTCATAGTCCTGGGTGCTCTGGGTAAAATTAATCTTTCAGCAAACTCCCATAAGGTCAGCTACTGGCATGATGAACCTGATGCATTGGCGGCTGTTGGTGGCGATCGCCGACAGCGGCAATATCACCCGCGCCGCGGAACAGGTGGGCATGACGCAATCGGGCGCGAGCCAGGCCCTGGCGCTGGTGGAAGATACGCTCGGGGTGCAGCTGTTCACCCGGGAAAACCGCCAGACCCTGCCCACCGCGATCGGCTTCCAGGTGCTGGAGCAGGCGCGGCTGATGCTCGCGGCATTGCAGGCCATCCGTGAAACCGCGGATCAGGCGCGGCCGATTCAGCGCGGCAGTATCCGCCTGGCCAGTTTCCCGATGGTGCTGGCGACGTTTCTGCCGCCGTTGCTGCGCCGCTTCAATCAGCTGTACCCGGGCATCCAGGTGCTGGCGCTGGAGGTCAGTGATGATGAGGTCGAGGCGCTGCTCGCTGCCGGCCTGACGGATGTGGGCGTGGTGCTCAATCCGCCTGCGGGCGGCCAGGCGCGATTGCTGGGGCTCGACAGCTGGGTGGCGGTGCTGCCGGTCGGCCATGCCCTGGCCCGGCGCTCGCACGAACAGGGCCTGGCCCTGGCGGAACTGGTGGCACAACCCTTTGTGCTGGCCACGGGCGGCTGCTCGGTGAACGCCCGGAGCCTGGCGCTGGACGCCGGGCTCGTGCTGGCGGATGTGCGCGTCGAGGTCCGTGAGTGGAACAGCGCCTTCACCCTGGTTCGCGAACAGGTCGGGGTCAGCCTGGTGCCCCAGAGCACCTTGCCCGACAACCGCCAGGGCCTGCGGATACTGCCCTTGAGTGTGCCGATCGATCGCCGCTTTGCCCTGGTGCCGGCACCCGGGCGGCCGCCTTCGTTAGCGGTACAGGCATTGCTGGATATGCTCGACGGCTGATCCGCCACTAATGGTTGGCCTTTAGTTAGTTTGCGAAGGGTTTTAGAGCCTGGAGAAAGTTGCCAATACTGGCTGACTAATGGCCTTGCGCAGATGCCATGCCTGTCTATGCTCAGCGCTAATGGTTTATGTCGGTCGCCATATCAACCGCTTGTTTTCAGGTGTCGACCGGCATGTAACATTTATGAAACAACGCGCCTGAATACGTGAACAGCCTCAAGAGTGCGCAACTAAGGCACCGGGATCTGACGGAGTTTTTATTAAATGGAGTTATTTGCAATGTTGGGTTGGGCCCGGTAACGGGTCATCAAGAAAAGGATGGCTTGATAAGAGCGTTGCTCTATGGACACTCCGATTAAACATCATTTATCACCTGACACACTCTCTCCCGTGGAGCGAGACGCTTGCCATGTTCAAGGAAACAATGTGGTGGATCAATTGAAAGACTTGGAACTTCCGTCAATCAAAAGACAGCGTTGAAGGTGATACAACATGTTTAATTTACATCACAAGTCTGACCTGCTTGAAATTGAACGATTTACCTGTGCGCTGACCGAGGCCAAAGCCAAGTTGGCGGCGATCAGCCGTTCCATGGCCATGATCGAGTTCTCCCCCGATGGCATCGTCCTCGACGCCAACGAACACTTTTGCCAGACCATGGGCTATACCGCTGACGAGATTCGCGGCAAGCACCATCGGATTTTTTGCGAAGAAGAGTTCTACCGCAGCGAGGAGTACGCCAAGCTCTGGCGCGATCTGGCGCGCGGCGAGCCCATCAGCGGGACCTTTCTGCGCCTCGACAAGCGCGGCCACGAGATCTGGCTCGAAGCCAGTTACATGCCGGTGCTGGGCCCCGATCGGCAGGTGCAGAGCGTGATCAAGGTGGCGGCGGACATCTCGCAACGGATCCACACCGAACATGAAAACCAGAGCCTGCTCAACGCCATCGGCCGGTCCATGGCGGTTATCGAGTTTTCCCCGGACGGCAAGATCCTCACCGCCAACGAAAACTTCCTGAAGACCATGGGTTATTCGCTGAACGAGATCGTCGGGCAGCACCACAGCATGTTTTGCCATCGCGCCGAAGCCGAGTCCCAGGCCTACAAGTTGTTCTGGGCTTCACTCAATCGCGGCGAGTACCACTCCCACCGTTTCGAACGGGAAAACAAATACGGCCAGACCGTATTCCTCGAGGCGTCCTACAACCCGCTGTTCGATGCCAAGGGCCGCCTGTACAAGGTGGTCAAGTTCGCCAGCGACATTACCCAGCAGATGAACACCTTGCAGACCGCTGCCGACTCCGCCCACAGCACCTCGGTGCAGAACGACGCCTGCGCGCAGAAGGGCTCGAAGGTGGTGCAGCAGACGGTGCAGATCATCGAGGAGATCTCCCGCGACCTCAACGAAGCCGCGCGCAGCATTGACGCGGTGAGCAAGCAGTCCGACATCATCGGCACCATCGTCCAGACCATCCGCGGCATTGCCGACCAGACCAACCTGCTGGCGCTCAACGCGGCGATCGAGGCGGCCCGGGCCGGCGAGCACGGGCGGGGCTTTGCCGTGGTGGCGGATGAGGTGCGCAGCCTGGCGGCGCGGACCAGCCAGGCGACCCTGGAGATTGTCGAGGTGGTGCGCAAGAACCACGATCTGTCCCTCAGCGCGGTGACCAGCATGCAATCAAGCCTGAGCCGCACCGGGCTCGGGGTGGAACTGGCGAACGAGGCCGGTTCGGTGATCCTGGAAATCCAGCAGGGTTCGCGGCATGTGGTGGATGCCATCAGCCAGTTCAACTCGACCTTGCAGCTGCAATAGCGCGCGGCGGCACACAAAAAAAGGGTTCCCGAGGGAACCCTTTTTCAATGCGGTGACGATTACAGCGCAGCGAGAAACGTGTCCGCGACTTGCGGCGTGGTCACGTTCTCGGCTTTCTCGGTCTGCGCCAGCTTCATCTTGTCTTCGATACGCTGGGCAATTTCCTTGCCGATGGCCAGTTGCTGCTCCGGCGGCATGCTCTTTATGTCGTCTTCGGTGAGGCCCAGTTCCTTGAGGACGCTGTCGCGCATCCGCTGCTCGGGGCTTTTGCTCATGTAGTCCTTGAAGTCGGTCATCGCGGCGCTTTGGGTCGCGGTGGTGGCTTCAGGCGTGCTGGTGGTCGGCGGGGTGGCCTGCAGCAGTACGCGGGTCTTGGCGAACGCCGCGTCGACATTGTCGGTCACGGTGTTGCTGGCCTGTTGCGTGGCCTGGGCGGCCTGGAACGTCGCGGCGTTCTGCACGTTTTGCATCATGCCGCTGTAAAGGGCGCTGGCGGCAGCCGTGGTCGGGTCCATATCGGATCGCTGGGTGGGCTGCACCGCGATGTTTTTCTGTGCGTTGACCAACATGATTGGGCACCTGGTGGTAATGGCTATGCGGGGTAACAAGCAATTTACATACCGATAAATCCGGTCCTTATATATCAAGGGCTTGAGTGACTTTCGCGGTCCTTGTCAGGGCCAGGGCGGACAAGCCTTGCCGCTTTGCGGCAGCTGCCAGGGGCAATGGCCGCCGCGTGCGGGTGGTCAGTAGCTGATGCCGATTCCGAAGTCTTCGGCAAAGGCATCATCCTGCGGCTGATAACCGAGGACCCGGGTGGTCTCGCTGAGGTCCAGGCGCTTGAAGCGGTTGTTGGAAATGCCATGGCCGATCAGGTACTGAACCCCGGGAGTTTCCACCGAGCGTTGCAGCAGCTGTACCGCGTCCCGCGGGCTCAACCAGGCGCTCAAGTCACGGGTGGTGGTCAGCTCGTGGTGTTCGGCGAACTCGAAGGCGCCGATGCGCAGGGCAATGCTCGACAAACCGCGTTTGGCTGAATAAAAGGCGCACAGCGCTTCGCCGTAGCATTTGCTGACGCCATACAGGTTGGCCGGCATCACCGGCATGCCCGGAGTGATCTGGCGGTCCACCGGGTAGCCTTCAATGGTTTGTGCACTGCTGGCGAACACCACGCGTTTGCAGCCGGCGGCCACCGCCGCTTCGAACAGGTAGGTGGTGGCCAGGATATTGTTGGGCAGCAACTCGTCGAAGGACGCCGTGGCGTGAGGGATGCCGGCCAGGTGCACGATCACGTCGATGCCCTCCAGCAGCGACCCCAAGGCCTGGGGATCGGTCAGGTCCAGGCGCAGGAAACGGTGGGGCGCCGTGACCTCGAAATCCGCCTCGATGCGATCGGTGAGGGTGAAGCGGTAGCGCTCGTGGGAGGCCTGGAAAAAGGTTTTGCCAATCCTGCCGCAGGCGCCTGTCAGCAGTACGTTGAGTCCGTTCATGAAAGTCTCTTTTTGTGGTTTTGCGAGGGGCTGCGCCGCTTCACGGGATGCCGTTGCAGCCATGGAGGCGGAAACCCGGGCGTTGCTCGAGGCGTTGGTAATACGCCATGACCGCAGGGTAGTCGGGGCGGGTCATGGGCGTCATCAGCCAGCGATTGACCGACAGCCCGAGCACGATATCGGCCAGGCTGAAGTGCGCGCCCGTGACGTAAGCCCCGGTGGCCGCCAGTTGTTGTTCAAGAATCGCCATCTTGCTGTTCCAGCCTTGAATGCCGTCGGCGATCCGCTGCGGATCCTGGTATTCCGGGTTCTGCCGCACCAGGGCGACGAAGGCGTAGCTCCAGGCTGGATTGAGCTCGGTGGCTTGCCAGTCCATCCATTGCTCGACCCTGGCCCGGGCGCGTGGCTCGCTGGGCAGCAGGTCGCTGTGGTGCGCCAGGTAGCGGCAGATGGTGTTGGATTCCCACAACGCGCCGGCGTCATCGATCAGCACCGGCACCTGGGCGTTGGGGTTGAGCTGGAGAAACTGTGGGCTGTGGGTCGACTGAAAGCCGCTGCCCCAGTCTTCACGTTCGTATGAAAGATCCAGTTCAGAGCAGGTCCACAGGACTTTCCTGACATTGATCGATGAAGCTTTACCGAGAATCTTGCGGGTTCCCATAACGCGTCCTTGGCTGTGCGTGGCTCGCGAAATCTACCAGCGTCGGCGTGCTGCTGTCTGTTGCTAACGCTTGCGCCTCAGCTGGCCTGCTGGGGTGTCGGGTCCGGCAGGGCCGAGGTGGGCAGGCCGAACACCCGGTCGAACAGCCAGTTGAAGGCAAAGGCGTAGCACGGGATAAACAGGATCAACGCCAGGTCGAGCAGGAACGCCTGCGCCAGGCTGATGTTCATCCACCAGGCGATCAATGGGATCAGGAACACGATCAGCGTCAGTTGGAACCCCACGGCATGGGCAATGCGCCGTTTCACCGTGCGCGTGCGGGAGGGCTGGCGGCTTTCCCAGCGCTCGAACAGGCTGGTGTAGATGAAGTTCCAGGTCACGGCGATGCTGGTGATGACCACCGCCAGCGGCCCGGTACTGTGGGGCGATGTGCCGGACAGCAGGGCCAGGCCGAGGGCCGAGAAGGTCATGCCGAACACTTCGAACAACGCCACATACACCAGTTTGCGTTTCACACCTTGCATGGTTTTTCCTCTGTTTCAAATGCATCAGGCCAGCCTGTTGGCTGCGGGTGGCTGGCGAAGGGCGCAAAAGATAGCTTCAATGTGACTGACAGAAAAAGTCAGTAGCTTTCAGGTTTTCTGATAGGTTGCGCCGATGAATTTCTCCAGTGACAGCATCCAGTTATTCCTCGCCGTGCTTGAGCGCGGCTCGTTTTCCGCCGCTGCCCGGTCCCTGGGCAAGGTGCCTTCGGCCGTGAGCATGGGCATTGCCAACCTTGAGGCCGAGCTCGGTTATGCCTTGTTCGATCGCAGCCACCGCGAGCCGGTGCCCACCTCCCTGGCCTTGACGCTGGCACCCCATGCGCGGTTGATCGCCGACCAGCTCAGGCAATTGCAGGTGCACGCCATCGAGCTGTCCCTGGGGCTGGAAAGCCGGCTGTCCATCGGTGTGGTGGATGATCTGGACAAGCGCCGGGTGCTGGCGGCAATCAAGCTGATTGCCGAGCGCTACCCGTTGCTGGATGTCGAAGTGCTGACCGCGCCCCAGGATGACGTGCTGCAGCTGTTGCACAGCGGGCGGGTCAGCGTCGCGGTGGCGTTCGCCGAGTTGGGGGTGAGTGCGCGGCAGTTTTTCCAGTTCGTCGGCAGCGAGCAAATGACGGCCTGCGTCTCGGCCCGGCATTCACCCTTCGCCGGCCCGGACGAGCCGCTGTATCTGGAAGAACTGATCAAGTCGCGGCAGGTGGTGGTGGCCAGTCGGGACTTGCCGATCAGCGATGGTCGGGCGCTGGTGGGCGAGTCGTTCTGGCGCACCGACAGCCTGGCCATGGCCCTGGATATGGTCGAGTCCGGCCTGGGCTGGGGCAATTTTGCGCTGTCGGTGATCGAACCCCTGCTGGCGTCCGGCCGGCTCAAGCGCCTGAGGTTCAAGAACATCGAGAACGGCTTGCTGCTGCCGGTGCACGCGGTGTGGCTGAAAAACCAGCCGCTGCAGAAGGCGGCCCTGGCGTTTGTGCAATTGATGAGTGGTGAGGATCCGGCGCTCGACCACTCGCCACGCTGAGCGATGACAGCGCCTAGGTGCTTTCCCTCACCCGCAGCTCGAACCCCATGTCCACCACCGGCTTGGCCACGGTATTGCCGGCCATCAGGGTCAGCATCTGCTCCGCGGCGCGGCGGCCGATGGCTTCGCGCGGGGTGCTGATGCTGCTCAGGCGCGGCACCATGTACTCCGAAGAGGGCAGGTCGTTGAACCCCAGGATCGCCACCTGTTGCGGCACTTTGATCCCGTGGCGCAGGGCTTCGAGCAGCGCGCCCTGGGCCAGGTCGTCGTTGCCGAAGAAGATCGCGTCCACCTGGGGGTGGCTGTGCATCATCTGCATAAACAGCTCGCCGCCCAGGCCCACGGAGGACGGGCGCGGGGTCAGCAGTTCGAGGTCCGGGTCATACAAGCCGGCTTTTTGCAGGGCCCGACGAAAGCCTTCGCCGCGCAGCAGGGTGCGTTGATCCAGTTGGGCGCCGATATAGGCCAGGCGCTTGCGACCACGGGACAGCAGATGTTCGGCAGCGGTTTCGCCTGCGTTCAATTGCGAGAAACCGACGCAGTTCAGGCCGGCGCCGGGGTCCAGTTCCATCATGTACACGCACGGAATATTGTTCGCCTCGATCATCCGGCGAGCGCTCTCGGTGCGGTCGAAGCCGGTCAGCAACAGGCCTCGGGGCTGATAGGCCAGGTAGTTGCGCAGCAGGTTTTCTTCTTCGTCGCGGGAATAGTGGTAGTTGCCGATCAGCACTTCGAAGCCCTTGGGACGCAGCACCTGATGGATGGCTTCCAGGGTTTCGATAAACAACAGGTTGGACAGCGAGGGCACCAGCACCACCACCGAGTGGCCCTGGGCCGAGGCCAGGGCGCGGGCGGCGGAGTTGACCACATAGTTGAGTTCCAGGGCGGCCTGCTGGACTTTTTCCACCAGTTCAGCGGCCACGCTGCTGATGCCACGCAGGGCGCGCGACGCGGTGATCGGGCTGACCCCGGCCAGGCGTGCAACCTCATTGAGGGTAGGGCGTCCCGTGGTACGGGTATTTTTATCGTTCTTGTGAGTGGTCATCAGACGGCTTGCCAAACAAAATTCAAGTCACTAAGGTAGCGCTGTCTCGAAACAGCTGCAAATGTGTGAGCGCGGGTTGCCTGACCGGCGCTCTTTGGTTTCGGGGCCTATATACGCGGCAACCCACAAAAATGACAAGAAGGCGTCGGCAGAAACTATTTTTGCACTAGAGTTTCCAAGAGCGAAGGTAGCGCTGTCTGCGTGTTGAGGTGTTACATGAGTCAACCCATCACCGCCCTGGTCATCATGGGCGTTGCCGGCTGCGGCAAGTCCAGTGTCAGTGAGGCCTTATGCCGACACAGCGGCGCCACGGCCATTGAAGGCGATACGTTCCACCCTGCCGCCAACATCGCCAAGATGAGCGCCGGCATTCCCCTGGACGACGACGACCGTGCCGGCTGGCTCGACAGCCTGTGCGATGAATTGCGCCGCGCCCTGGCCGCCGGTCAGATGCCGGTGCTGACCTGTTCGGCGCTCAAGCGCAAATACCGCGACCGCCTGCGCAGCGCCACGCCGGGCCTGGGGTTTGTATTCCTCGAGCTGACGCCCGAAGTGGCGGCTGACCGGGTATCCCATCGCCCTGGCCACTTCATGCCCTCGACCCTGATCGACAGCCAGTTCGCCACCCTCGAATCGCCGGTAGGCGAGGCCCTGACCCTGGCCCTGGATGCGTCGCACCACAGCGTCGACGAGCTGGCCGAACAAGCCCACCTCTGGTGGCTGGAACACGGTTTGAAACGTGCGGTATGAATTCGATCTCAATAGATAGCGCTGTCCTGGTGGCTGGCGAATTACCCGCTTTAATAACAACAACAATCAGGAGACACCCCTAATGTTTGGCATGTCCCACGAGACGTTCCTGCTGCTCGATGCAGTGGTCACGGTGATCGGGCTGATCGTCCTGATCACCCAGTTCAAGCTGCACCCGTTCATTGCCCTGATCATTGCCTCGGCCTTTCTCGGCCTGACCTCCGGCATGCCCATCGGCACCATCATCAAGGCGTTCCAAGACGGCTTCGGTGGCGTGCTCGGGTTTGTCGGCATCATCCTCGCCCTGGGCACCATGCTCGGCAAAATGATGGCCGAATCGGGCGGGGCGGATCAGATCGCCCAGACCCTGATCCGCGCCTTCGGCAAGGACAAGGTGCAGTGGGCCATGATGTTCGCCGCGTTCCTGGTGGGCATCCCGCTGTTCTTTGAAATCGGTTTTGTGCTGCTGATACCCCTGGTGTTTATCGTCGCTCGGCGCACCGGTGTATCGATCATCAAGATCGGCATCCCGCTGCTGGCCGGCCTGTCCGCGGTGCACGGCCTGGTGCCGCCGCACCCTGGCCCGTTGCTGGCGATCGGGGTGTTTGGTGCCGACATCGGTAAAACTATTCTCTACGGTCTGATCGTGGCGTTGCCGACGGCGATCATTGCCGGTCCGATCTACGGCACCTTTATTGCCAAGTACATTCCGGGCCACGCCAACCAGGAACTGGTCGACCAACTGGCCCGCGAGCCGGATTCGGCCGAGTTGCCGAGCTTCGCCATCACCTTGGTGACCGTGCTGCTGCCGGTGTTCCTGATGCTGCTGAAAACCTTCGCCGACGTCGCCCTGCCGGATGGCAACTTCTTCCGCACCTGGATGGACATGATCGGTCACCCGATCTCGGCACTGCTGCTGGCCTTGCTCCTGTCGCTGTACACCTTTGGTGCGCGCCAGGGCATCGACTCCAAGCGCATTCTCAAGCTGCTGGATGCGAGCCTTGCGCCCACCGCTGCGATCATTTTGATCATCGGTGCCGGTGGTGGCTTCAAGCAGATGCTGGTGACCAGCGGCGTGGGTGATGTGATCGGGCATATGGCGGTCAACGCCCAGATTTCGCCGATCCTCCTGGCCTGGCTGGTGGCGGCGGTGATCCGCATTGCCACCGGTTCGGCGACCGTGGCCACCATTACCGGCGCGGGCATTGTGGTGCCGGTGGTGGGGATGATTCCGGGCGTCAACCGTGAACTGCTGGTGCTGGCCACCGGTGCCGGTTCGTTGATCCTGTCCCACGTCAACGACGCCGGGTTCTGGCTGGTCAAGCAGTACTTCAACATGACCGTGGCCGAAACCTTCAAGACCTGGACCGCGATGGAAACCATCCTCTCGGTGGTGGGCCTGATCTTTATCCTGCTGCTGTCGCTGGTGGTCTGAACCACGCTTGCAGCCACTGCCCCGAGTGGTGGCTGCTCCGGCATAAAAAAACCGCATCGCTGCGGTTTTTTTGTGGCTGGGGTTCAGGCCTCAGGCGCTTTTACCGACCAGGCCATCGGCGCGGAACATGCCGCGAATACCGCGTACCGCCTGGCGGATACGGTCCTGGTTCTCGATCAGGGCAAAGCGCACATGGTCATCGCCGTATTCGCCGAAACCTACGCCTGGCGAGACACAGACCTTGGCCTCGGCCAGCAGTTTCTTGGCGAACTCCAGGGAGCCCAGGTGGGCATAAGCCTCGGGGATCTTGGCCCAGACATACATCGAGGCTTTGGGGTTTTCGACCATCCAGCCCAGTTCGTGCAGGCCCTTGACCAACACATTGCGCCGCTGCCGATACTGCTCGGCAATGTCCTTGACGCACTGTTGATCGCCTTCCAGCGCGGCAATCGCCGCCACCTGCAACGGGGTGAAGGTGCCGTAGTCGTGGTAGCTCTTGATCCGCGCCAGGGCGTTGACCAACTCCGGGTTGCCGACCATGAAACCGATACGCCAGCCGGCCATGTTGTAGCTCTTGGACAGGGTGAAAAACTCCACCGCAATGTCCTTGGCCCCTGGCACCTGCATGATCGACGGGGCTTTCCAGCCGTCGTAGACGATGTCGGCGTAAGCCAGGTCATGCACCACCAGTACGTCGTACTGCTTGGCGAGGGCGATCACCCGCTCGAAAAAGTCGAGCTCCACGCACTGCGCGGTGGGGTTGGACGGGAAGCCCAGGATCATCATTTTCGGTTTGGGGATGGAGCCGCGAATCGCCCGTTCCAGCTCGGCGAAGAAGTCCACCCCCGGAATCAGCGGCACCGAACGCACCTGGGCCCCGGCAATCACTGCGCCGTAGATATGGATCGGGTAGCTCGGGTTGGGCACCAGCACCGTGTCGCCCTGGTCCAGGGTCGCCAGCATCAGGTGCGCCAGGCCTTCCTTGGAACCGATGGTGACAATGGCTTCTTCTTCGGGGTCGATATCGACCTCGTAGCGATCCTTGTACCAGCGGGAAATCGCCCGGCGCAGGCGCGGAATGCCGCGGGACGTGGAGTAGCCGTGGGTGTCTTCGCGCTGGGCGACGGTGACCAGTTTTTCCACGATATGCGGTGGCGTGGGGCCGTCGGGGTTACCCATGCTCAAGTCGATGATGTCTTCGCCGCGCCGACGCGCAGCCATCTTCAGCTCGGCAGTGATATTGAAAACATAGGGAGGGAGTCGATCTATGCGCGCAAAGCGGCGCGGCGAACCTTGGTCGGCCATTGTTGCCTCGAAATACGTAAGCGCCCGGAACCGTCCGAGCGACGTTGGCCACTGCGGTGGCCTGCGGCGCTGACGATAAGGGCGCGACTGGCTGCTTGTCCAGAGGTGACGCGCAAATTTTTTGCAGGCCTCGGCGAGCATTTGTGAGGCGCGGTGGTTTGCCGCTATAACGTGCACGCTTTTTGCCTTAGCAAGTGGTGCCCCATGAGGGGGCTCTGTGTGCAACTGCCTTGAACGGGATGAATGATGGAGTTTACCAGCGGCTTTCTGCTGAGCCTTTCGCTGTGCCTGGACATCGGCGTGGCCAATATCGCGATGATTACCCTGGCCATGCAGCGCGGCTATTTTCAAGGTTTCTGCCTGGGCCTGGGGACCTGTGTCGGCGACCTGGTCTATGCCGTACTGGCCCTGGCCGGGATGACCGTGTTGTTGCAGTACGAGAGCGTGCGCTGGGTCTTGTGGATCGGGGGCTCGGCGCTGCTGGTGTACTTCGCGGCGAAGATGATCTATTCGGCGATCCACCACAGTTCGGTGCTGGCGGAAGCGGGGGAGGCGGACAACGGTTCGCCGCGCAAGGAGTTCTTTCGCGGGATCTTCCTGGCCATGTCATCCCCCAGCGCGATCCTCTGGTTCGCCGCGGTGGGCGGGACCCTGATTGCCCGATCCGGGGGCGGCGGCATCGCCAGTTCCGGGCTGTTCCTGGCCGGGTTCTTCTGTGCCGGGCTGGTCTGGACCATGGGCCTGTGCCTGGCTGCGACCCAGGGTGGCAAGTTGCTCGGCGACAAACTGCTGCGCTACTCCTATCTGGCATCTGCGGCGATCTTCTGCTATTTCGCGGTCTACGTGATCCTATCTGGCTACCAGGAGTTTATCGGCGGCGGCGCCCTGGCAGAACTTCCAGCACTCTGACGAAGCAACTCGGGTTTGGCCTCTATACTTGCAGCCGAACCCGTTTCTAACCGGCAGGAGTGGCTTTTCATGGATGAGCAAAAACAGGGCATCGCCTCGCAACCGCGCTTCGAAAGAGGGCGTTTTCTGCTGCTTGCCGGTTTGGGCGGGCGTTACGACCAGGCCAGCGCCGCGACTATTCCCCAGCTGTGGGAGCAGTTTGCGCCCCATATCGGCCAGGTGCCGGGCCAGGTGGATGACGTGACCTACGGCATTTGCTGCAACGCCGATGGCCAGGGTGCGTTCGACTACGTGGCGGGCGTCGAGATCAGCAAGCTCGACGACTTGCCCGAACGGTATCGCTGGGTTGAAGTGCAGCCGCAGCACTACGCGGTATTCGAGCATCAGGGGCCGCTGCAGTCCTTGCCCCAGACCTTTCACTACATCTGGAAAACCTGGCTGCCGCAGTCCGGGCGCGAGGCGGCGGATGCGCCGGAGTTCGAGCGTTACAGCGCCGACTTCAACCCGGCCACCGGTGACGGTGTGCTGGAAATCTGGCTGCCGCTCAAGGCCGACTGAGGCGTTTTCGAAGGCGCCCTGGCGGGTGCGGCAACGGCAGCAGCCAGGGGCGCTCAGCGCTGTTTTTTATCCCGTCGTTCATGCAGGAAGTCGATGTACAGCGTGATGAAACCGAAGGTGCTGATGCCAAACAACAGAAGCAGGCCGATTTGGGTGTTGCTCATGGACAGGGCTCCGATACAGGAGGCAGGCGCCCGGCCAGTTGCAGGCCGGGAGCACGCCGGGCCCAGATAAATAGCCTCGCCGCCGGGCCTTGGCCAGCGTGTATATGGAGGTTTTACGGGCGGGTGAAGAATCCATACGCCGTTGCTACGTTTTTGTCCGGCAAGCCGGCTGGCAACGCCCCGGCGTTGGTAGAATCCGCGCCTGCCCCTTCACCCGCCCGAGGTCCCCGTTGCCCGCCATGAATGCTTCCAACCTTGAAATTCGCCAAGTCTTGCCCGCCGACCTGGACCGTTGTTTCGCCATCGAAACTCTGGCCTATGAGGGCGATGAAGCCGCCACCCGGGAAAAGATCGCCACCCGCATCGCCACTTGGCCTACCGGCTTTATCGTTGCAGAAGTGGACGGGGTGATCGCCGGCTTTATCAACTCCGGCGCGGCCTTTGAGGTGGAAATGGCCGATGAGGCGTTCAAGGAACTGATCGGCCACGACCCGGCCGGCCCCCACGTGGTGATCATGTCGGTGGTGGTGCACCCGGATTACCAGGGCCTGGGCGTGGCGCGGCAGCTGCTGCAGGCGTTTATCGGCAACATGGGCGATCTGGGCAAGGCCAGCATCCACCTGATGTGCAAGGAGCGGCATGTGCCGTTGTACCAGCGCTTCGGCTTCGTCTATTGCAAAGCCTCGGCGTCGGACCACGGCGGCATGGCCTGGCACGAAATGGTGCTTGAGCTGTAGGCCGACGGCCTTAGAAGTCCAGGGTCATCCTGCGTTCGTAGCCGATGCGGCCCTTGTAGGCCTCGCCGCTGTCGACCCAACCCTGTTTCAGGTAGAGCTTGAGCGCGGCCTGGTTATCCGCATCCACCGACAGCATCAAGCCCTTGAGTTCCGGCCAGGCCAGGCGCGCCGCCTCGGGCAACGCTTGCAGGCAGGCCTGGCCGTAACCCCGGCCCTGGACCCGGTGGTCGACTTGCAAGGCATGCAGGGTGGCGGTGCCGGCACTGGCCCAGTGCGGCAGGAATGGCCCGTGCTTGAGCAGCAGAAACGCCACCGGCCGCTCATCGGCGAGCAGGGCGAAGCCCTTGATGCCCGGCTCCGGTGCCTTGAGCAGGGTATGCAGGGCGGTGTAGATGTCGCCGGAAAAAGCCTGTTGTTCCGGGTGTACTTCAAGGCCGTCGAGTTGCTCGCGCTGGGTGGCGTCGAGCTGTTCGTAAGGCACCAGTCGGGTCGTCAAGGCACTGTCCATGTTGTTTTTGGAGGGGCGTCGATTTTAGCGATTTGCGGTGTTTGCGCATTTTTTTTTCTTGGGCATGTCGATTGGCGGGACGCGCAGACGACTAAGGGTGTCTTCACTCAATGGCAAGGAGTACCCCCATGAGCACGCACCCCAGTGAAAACCAGATTCGCAGCCTGATCGACGCCTGGCGCCAGGCGGTGATGGCCAAGGATATCGAGCGCATCGTCAGTTACTACGTCGAGGACATTACCGCCTTCGATGCGGTGGGCGCCTTGCAGTTCAAGGGCAAGCAGGCCTACCGCGATCATTGGCAGGCGTGCATGGAGTTCTGCCCCGGACCGGGGATTTTCGACTTCGAGCAATTGCAGATCGTGGCCGCCGACGACATCGCCTTTGCCCACTGGCTGGCCCACTGCGGCGGCACTGATGAGCAGGGGCAGACCAAGGCCTGCTGGATGCGGGTCAGTGCCGGTTACCAGCGTATCGACGGACAGTGGCGGGTACGGCACGAGCACTGGTCGGCACCGTTCGACATGCAAAGCGGCAGCACCCAGTTCGACCTGCAACCCTGATCGTCGGGTTTTTCGGCAAAGCGCCCAACAGCGGCCATAGTTGATCAGCCCGATCATGGAGAGCCCCCATGAAATACCTATGCCTGGTCTACAGCGACGAACAGTTGCTGCACAGCTTGCCCGACAGCCCGGCGGACGCCGAATGCATGGCCTATGCCGAAGCGGTGCAGGGCAGTGGCCGCATGCTCGCCGCCGAGGCGCTGGCGTCGGTGCAGAGCGCAACCACGGTGCGCATGCGCGCCGGCAAGTTGTCGATCACCGATGGCCCGTTCGCTGAAACCAAGGAGCAACTGGCCGGTTTCTACCTGATCGAGGCCCGGGACCTGAACGAAGCCCTCCAGGTCGCCGGGCATATTCCGGCGGCGCGGGTCGGCAGCGTCGAGGTGCGCCCGGTACGTCAATTGAATCCCTGATAACAACCATAAACAGGAGTTTGACCATGACTCATGCGCAAGCAGGCCACGCGCCTGCCCAGTACCAACTGTCCATCAGCCGCCTGATCGATGCGCCTCGGCGCAAGGTGTTTCGCGCCTGGACCGAGCCGGCCCTGCTGGCTCAATGGTGGGGGCCCCATGGCATGACCACGCCCGAATGCGAGATGGACCTGTGGGTCGGTGGCCAGTTTCGCACCCTGATGCGCGCGCCGGACGGCCAGGAATACCCGACCATGGGGGTGTTCCTGGAGATCGTCGCGCCGCGCCGATTGGTGTTTACCGACGCCTTTGTCCCGGGCTGGATCCCCTCGGCCAAGCCCTTTATGACCGCTGAAGTGACCTTCGACGAAGTCGATGGCAAGACCCTCTACACCGCACGCGCTATGCACTGGAGCGAAGCCGATCAGAAGGCCCATGAGGCAATGGGTTTTCATGAAGGCTGGGGCCAGAGCCTGGATCGATTGGTCACCCTGGTCACCCAAGGCATGCCGGACTGATGCCCAGGCACGCGGGGCAGGCCGTCCCGGCACTGGTCGAGACGGTCTACCGCGAGCAGTCGCGGCGCATCCTGGCGACCCTGATTCGCCTGCTGGGGGATTTTGACCTGGCTGAAGAGGCCATGCACGAGGCGTTTTTTGTCGCGGTCGAACGTTGGCAGCGCGACGGCGTGCCGGATAACCCCCGGGCCTGGCTGGTGTCGGTCGGGCGCTTCAAGGCGATTGACGGCCTGCGCCGACGCGCACGGTTTGCTGCGTCCCAGGCGGCGCTGGCCAGGCAACTGGAACAGTTGGAGCAGACCGAGTGGAGCGAGGACGATGTGGAAGATGATCGCCTGCGGCTGATCTTCACCTGCTGCCACCCGGCCCTGGCGGCGGATGCGCAAGTGCCGCTGACCCTGCGCGAGATCTGCGACCTGAGTACCGAGCAGATCGCCCGGGCCTTTCTCACGGCCCCGGCGACCATTGCCCAGCGCATCGTGCGGGCCAAGGCCAAGATCCGCGAGGCGAAAATTCCTTATCAGGTGCCGTCCCTGGGCGAGCTGCCGGAGCGCCTGGACAGCGTGCTGCGGGTGATTTACCTGGTGTTCAACGAGGGTTATTCGGCGTCCATGGGCACTGAGCTGACCCGTGACGAGCTGACCCGCGAGGCGATCCGCCTGGGGCGGCTGTTGCTGGAGCTGCTGCCGGAACCGGAAGTCATGGGCCTGCTGGCGCTGATGCTGCTGCATGAGTCGCGACGCTCGGCGCGGGTTTCCGTGACTGGCGAGCTGGTGCTGCTGGATGAGCAGGATCGGCGGCTGTGGAATGCCGAACTGATCGTCGAAGGCTGCGCCCTGGTCGAGCGGGCGCTGGGCACCCGGCGCTTCGGGGTGTATTGCCTGCAGGCGGCGATTGCCGCCGTGCATGCCGAGGCGCCGACGGCGGGGCAAACCGACTGGGCGCAGATTGTCGGCCTGTATGACGTGCTGTTAAGGGCGCTACCATCGCCGGTGATCGAACTCAACCGCGCCGTGGCCCTCGCTCAGCGCGACGGTCCGCAGGCGGGGTTGGCGCAGGTCGAGGCGCTGCTGGCCCGTGGTGAATTGCAGGATTACCACCTGGCGCACTCGGCCCGGGCCGAATTCTGCCGCCAGCTGGGCCGCGACGATCAGGCCCGCGAAGCCTACCTGCGAGCCCTGCAACTGACTCGCCAAGACCCCGAACGGCGCTTCCTCGAACGCCGCCTCGCCGCGCTGGTGCCGTCCTTGTAGCCAAGCCTGCGGCAGCGGCTACACCCACCGACAGGCCATGCGCCAGCTCTTCAGGCCTGCTGCCGCGTAGCCGCCAGGACGATTTCGCGGATGCAGACATTCTGCGGTTGGTCGTAGGCAAACTGGATCGCCCCGGCCACATCTTCGGCGCTGAGCACGGTGCCGCCCATGCCCTGTTTCCAGGCCTGGTAGCCGCTCTTGATCGCTTCGTCGGTGGTATGGCCGAGCAACTCGGTCTCCACCGCACCGGGAGCGATGGTGATGACGCGCACGTTGTGCGGCGCCAGTTCCTCGCGCAGGTTTTCCGACAAACCATGCACCGCGAACTTGGTCCCCACATACGCCACGTGATTGGGGAAAGTCTTGCGCCCGGCCACCGAGCTGATGTTGATGATGGTCCCGCGCTGACGTTCGCTCATGCCGGCCACCACCGCGTGGATGCCGTTGAGCAGGCCTTTGACGTTGACGTCGAGCATCTGGTCCCACTGCGCCGGATCCTGTTTGCTGATCTCGCCGAGCAGCATCACCCCGGCGTTATTGATCAAGCCATCGGCCGGGCCGAACCGTGCTTCTGCATCCTTGACCGCCGCCAGCACTGCAGGGCGATCGCTGATGTCGACCCCACGGCTGATGCAGTCGGGCAGGTTCAGGGCCTGCAGCCGCTCGATGCGCCGGGCCAGTAGCAACAGCGGATGGCCGGCGGCCGACAGCAGGCGGGCAGTGGCTTCGCCGATGCCGGAACTGGCTCCGGTAATGATGATGAGTGGCTTGCTCATGGGAAACTCCTGGAATAATAAAAACCAATGACTGAAGCAGAGCGGCAGTATATTTAGCCGGATGATCGCTGAAAAATGCCTAATTCCTCTGTCTGTTATCGGAATTTCCTATGGATATTCGCCACCTCAAAGCCTTCCTCGCGGTGTTTGAAGAACGCAACATCACCGCCGCCGCGCAACGCCTGTTTATCAGCCAGCCGACCCTGTCGGTGACCATCAAACAGTTGGAGCAGGAACTGGGCGCGGCCTTGTTTCTGCGTCAGCCGCGCGGGGTCGAAGTGAGTGACGAGGCGCGGGTGCTGTACCCCCAGGCGCGGCGCATGGTGGCTGAAGCCGAGGCCTTGAGCCGGTTGTTTCGCGCCCGCGAAAACCGTGCGCCGCTGGTGCTGGGAGTGGAGGGTGATATCGCCGACAGTCAGATCGAAGCCTTTGTGCGCCTGGCCCATCAGGGCTTGCCGAACCTGTTGCTGACGCTGCAGGAAGGTTGCGTCGGCGATGCCCGGCTGGCGGTTGAAGAGTTGTGCTGTGAAGACGAATTGTTCCTGCCGCTGTGGGAAGAACCCTATGTGATGGCCTTGCCCGCGGCGCACGCCATGGCCCGAGACGAAGGCCGCGGGTGGCTGCCGATCGAGGACTGGATCACCTGCCCGCAGCATGTTTCCCATCAGCGGTTGATGGCGCTGTACGGGCGCTCGCCTGAAGCGGTGGCCGGGCATGCCGGATCCCTGAAACAGGCCATGCACATGGTGGCCGCCGGCGTGGGCGTGGCCATGCTGCCGCTGTCCCTGGCCCGGGGGCGCCCTGGCGTGGTCACCCGTGCTTTGCACCTGCCGGCCCCCAGTCGGCGCGTGGGCCTGTGCTACGCGGCCCAGGCGCTGGAGTTGCCGACCTTGCGCGGGCTGCACGAATACTTCCTCACCCATCGCCCGGCGCCCCTGGCGGCAGCGGCTACAGGCTGACTACTCAAGCATCTGCCCCAGCAGCCAACTGCCTGCCGGGCCGGGCGGATGCAGGCGTGACCAGAGGGCATCCACCGCCACCAGGCGCGGCCAGCCGCGGGCGTTGAGTTCGTGCAGGCTGCCCGCGCCGAAACGTTCTACCAGCCAGCGCGGCAAGGGCGCCCAGCCGAAACCGCCCTGGGCCATTTCCAGCAGCATCAGGTAGCTGGGGGCCGACCAGACACGGCCCCGGGCCCGGCTTTCGTAAGGGTTGATCACCGTCGCCAGGCGCAGTTCGCGATGCTGCTGCAAGGTCTCCTTGTCGACCTTGGCGAGGCTCGCCAGGGGATGTTGCGGCGACACGAACAAAGCGATCTCGGTGCGTTCATCGACGGTGGCCGAGTCCAGGTCCGTGGGGTAACTGGGCTGCATTTCGGCGAAGGCGATCTGCGCCCGCCCGCGTTGCACCAGTTCCACCAGGTCTTCGCATTCGGCGATCAGGCATTCCAGTTCCAGGTCCGGATAGCGTTGTTCGAACGCTTGCAGGGAAGACTCGAAGCGGTCCGACTGATAGGTGTCGGACAGCGCCACCGTCAGCTTGGCCTCGACCCCCCGGGACAACTGGCTGGCGGCCATTTCCAGGCGACTGGTGGCCGCCAGGATCTCTTCGGCGCGCTGCAGCAGCACATGCCCGGCGGGAGTCAGCCCGGGCTTGCGACTGCTGCGGTCGAACAACTGCACATCGAGGTCGATCTCCAGGCTGGCGACAGCGGCGCTGATGGTCGACTGGCTCTTGCCCAGCTTGCGCGCAGCAGCGGAGAACGAGCCCTGGGTGGCCGCCTGGACAAACGCCAGCAGCACTTCATGTGAAGCCATGAACTATCGCCTTGATCGATGGTTATTGGTTATGAAGTATCGGTATCTGATTGGATCATGGCAACCACATTCACCCCTGGAGCCGGACCATGAGCCCCCAGAAATCCCTGAAAGAACGTGTTGCCCAGGCCGTTGGCTTCGAAGTGCTGGCGTTGCTGATCTGTACGCCGTTGCTGGCCTGGTTGATGGACAAGCCCCTGGTGAACATGGGCGCGGTCACCCTGGGCATCGGCCTGATTGCCCTGGCCTGGAACGTGGTGTTCAACAGCCTGTTCGATCGCCTGCTCAAGCGCCTGGCGTTGAGCCACAGCCCCTGGACTCGGGTCTTGCACGCCCTGTTGTTCGAAGGCGGGCTGGTGGCGGTCAGTGTGCCGCTGATTGCCTGGTGGTTGCAGGTCAGCCTGTGGCAGGCCTTGCTGCTGGATATCGGCGTGCTGCTGTTTTTCCTGCCGTACACCTACCTGTATCACTGGCTGTACGACCTGGCGCGGGAGCGTCTGATGCGCCTGCGAATGGCGAACTAATGTCACGGGCCTGGGTCATAGAGTCCGCTGCCGAGAGGCGATAGCCGCGCGTTGCGGCAGCGGCGTTTCTTTAAACAGCAACCCGCGCTTGAGTTGGCTATGCTGCATTGCAGCCTGCAACAGCCCGATGCAGAGCCCTGATAGCGACCTTCACGGTGACGCTCGGGGCGCACTCGGTCTTGGGGTTGCAGGCCTGGAGCCTGGAACCGGCCAGGGTGATGATTGATAGAAGCGATGTGCCGGTTCATGTAACCGAACCTGCTGTTCCCTCGACTAGCTGAAGGCCATGACCCTTTCTCCATCCTGGATCATCTGCGAGCACTGCGATTCGCTGTATCAATCCGTGCCGCTTGGCAAAGGCCAGACGGCCCAGTGTTCACGCTGCGGCGCAGTGCTCGCCAGGGCCAGCCGCTGGAGCGTGCAGCAGCTGTTTGCGCTGTCGATTACCGCTGCCTTGCTGTTTGTGTTCGCCAACGCCTTTCCCGTGATCAAGATCAGCCTCGAAGGCCTGAGCAACGAAGCCACCCTCTGGCAATCGGTCGAGGCCCTGGCCTATGGGCGCATCAGCCTGATCGCCGCCGTCACCGGCTTGACCATCATCCTTGCCCCCTGCCTGCAGATCGTTCTGCTGTGCTGGGTGCTTGGCTTTGCCAATGTCGGCCGCGCTGCGCCGGGCTTCAAGACCTGCATGCGCACCCTGGAACACCTGCGGCCCTGGAGCATGCTCGAGGTGTGCCTGCTGGGCATCCTGGTGGCCATCGTCAAGCTGGCGGGCATGCTCGATGTGCACCCGGGCCTTGGGCTGTGGGCGCTGTCGATGTTGACGGTGCTGATCATCCTGATTTCCGGCAAAGACATCCGCCGGCTCTGGCACGACCTGGAGGGCCGCTATTGATGAGCGCGCCACCCTACGCCCGCGACCTGCAATTGATGCTCTGCCATACCTGCGGCCAGGTCTGCGCGCAAGACGTCCATCACTGTCCGCGCTGCGATGGCGCCGTGCACAGGCGCAAGCCCAACAGCCTGACGCGGACCTGGGCGTTCCTGCTGGCGAGCCTGATTTTCTATATCCCGGCCAACCTGTTGCCGGTCATGTACACCAGCATGTTCGGCAGCGGCAGTGAAAACACCATCCTCAGCGGCGTCTACGAGTTCTGGAGCCACGGCTCCTGGGACATCGCGCTGCTGATCTTTATCGCCAGCGTGGTGGTGCCCTGCATCAAATTCTTTGTCCTGGCGACCCTCCTGATCAGTTGCCAGCGGCGCAGCCATTGGGCGATGCGCGAGCGCGCCCGGCTCTACCGTTTTATCGAAGTGATCGGCTACTGGTCGATGCTCGACGTGATCGTGGTCGCGCTGGTGGCCGCGCTGGTGCAGTTCCGTGCCCTGAGCTCGATCGAGCCGCGCATGGGCATTCTGTTTTTCGGTTTGGTGGTGGTGCTGACGATGTTGGCAGCCATGAGTTTCGATCCCCGGCTCATCTGGGATGTAGAGGTGAAAGATGTCTGATGATCCAGGTTCCAAGCAATCGCCTGCCCCAGGCACTCCGGCGGTCAGGACACGGCGTTTCAACGTATCCCTGGTATGGCTGGTGCCGATTGTCGCGGCCCTGGTCGGGGTGTCGATGATGATCAATAACTCCTTGTCGGCCGGGCCGCAGATCTCCATCAGCTTCCTCACCGCAGAAGGCCTGGAAGCCAACAAGACCCAGGTCAAATACAAGAATGTGGTGATCGGCAAGGTCACTGCCATTGCCCTGAGCGATGACCGCAGCAAGGTCAACGCCACCGTCGAACTGGATCAGTCGGCCCAGCCGTTCACCGCCGATGACTCGATGTTCTGGGTGGTGCGGCCCCGTATCGGCGCCAACGGTATCTCCGGGGTCGATACCTTGCTTTCCGGGGCCTTCATCGGTGCCGACGCCGGGCAATCGGGCAAGACCAGCAAACAGTTCGTCGGCCTGGAAACCCCGCCGGCGGTGACCTACGGCCAGCAGGGCAAGCGCTTCACCCTGCACACCGATGACCTGGGGTCGCTGGACATCGGCTCGCCGGTCTATTACCGGCGGATCCAGGTCGGGCAGGTGATTTCCTATCAATTGGCCAGCGATGGCAAAGGGGTGGATGTGCGGGTGTTCGTCAACTCGCCCAACGACCAGTACGTCACCACCGATTCGCGCTTCTGGAACGCCAGCGGCGTGGACGTGACCCTGGGGGCCAACGGGCTCAAGGTCAACACCGAGTCCCTGTCGTCGATCCTGGCGGGCGGCATTGCCTTTGTTGAACCCAAATACAGCCCGAACCCGGAGCCTGCGGCTGAAAACGCCACCTACACCCTGTTCGACGACCAGGACACCGCCCTGGCGCCGCCCGATGGCGAGCCGCGCTACATGCGCATGCGTTTTGACCAGCCGTTGCGCGGGCTGGCGATCAATGCCCCGGTGGAGTTCCTGGGGGTGAACATCGGCAAAGTGGTGTCGATGAACCTGGATTTCGACGAGCAGAAAAAGGACTTCTGGACCGTGGTCGGTGTGGTGATCTACCCCAATCGCCTGGGCAAGGTTCAGGAAAAACTGCTCAAGGAATGGGGCGGGGAGGACGAGGCGCGCTCCGCGGAGTTGATCGCCGGCTTCGTCAAGCGCGGCCTGCGGGCCCAGGCGCGCAGCGGCAACCTGCTGACCGGGCAATTGCTGATTTCCCTGGACTTCATGCCCAACGCCAAGCCGGTGATGTTCGACCAGAATGCCAAGCCGCTGGAGATTCCCACCGTGCCGGGCAGCCTCGACAAGCTGCAGGAGCAAGTGCAGCAAGTGGTCGAGAAAATCAGCAAATTGCCGCTCGATGCCATCGCCAACAACCTCAACGCCAGCCTCGGGGAAATGAACAAGACCCTGAAACAGGTCAACGGCGAGGTGCTGCCGCAGATGCGCGATACCCTGGTGCAGACCCGCAAAACCCTGGCCACCGCCAACGACAGTTTTTCCGAGGACTCGCCAGAGCGCCTGCGCCTGGGCCAGGCGATGGATGAAGTGCAACGCACTGCGCGTTCGGTGCGGGTGTTGACCGACTTCCTCAGCCGCCATCCCGAGTCGTTGATTCGCGGTCGCCTCAAGGACAATCAGCCGGATGCCTACAAATCCACGTCATCCTCTGTTCGTGAACCCGAGCCGGAAGCCCTGCCATGAAAACCCCGATCCTGTTGTTGAGTGCGGTAGTGGGCCTGGCGGCCTGCAGTTCGGCGCCGACCCGTTACTACACGCTGATGTCGCCCGTGGCCGAAGGGGCCGCCGCTGGCGTTGCGGCGCCGGGGTTTCAGTTCGAGATGGCGACGGTGCGCATTCCGGCCCAGGTCGACCAGCCACAGTTGGTGGTGCGCCTGGATGGCGGGACCTTGGCGATTCTGGAGACCCAGCGCTGGAGTGCGCCGCTGGTGGATGAGTTTCATGACGCCCTGGCCAGCCAGTTGGAGGTGAAGTTGGGGACCCGCAACCTGGAAGGGCTGCCCAAGCAGGCCGGGCGCCCGCTGCTGTCGTTGCAGACGGATGTGCGCCGCTTTGATTCGTTGCCGGGGCGCTATGCCTTGATCGATGTGGTGTGGAGCCTGCGCCTGCGCGGCGAGGGCGCACAGGCTCGCAGCCTGACCTGCAGCAGCCAGATCCGCCAGCCGGCCGGTGTCGAACTGGAGGCGTTGGTATTGGCGCACCAGCAGGCCATCGGGCAATTGGCGCAGAGCATTGCCAGTACCGCTCGGCGCTGGGCGCAAGTGCCGTCCACCCCTTGCCCCTGAGCCTGATCAGCGCCGAGCCGACAGCTGCTGCGGTGCCAGAAACGCATCGTGGAAATAATCACGCAATGCCTGCATCGCCGGGGTGAAGTTGCGCTCGCGGTGCCAGGCCAGGCCCACGCTCATGGGCGTGACCGGGTCGGTGACGGTCAGGGTCTCGATGCGCTTGCCCTCCAGCGACCAGGGGCGATGCACCAGGTCGGACAGAATCGCCACCCCGCTGCCGTTGGCCACCATGCTGCGCACCGCCTCCACCGAGCTGGTGCGCACCCGCACCGTGGGTTGCTGCCCGGCGTGTTCCCAGTAGCGCATGGCACTTTGTTCGGCCTCATCCACGGTGAGCAGGATGTAGGGTTCGCGGGCCACGTCGGCCAGGCTGACCGCCGCCCGCTCGCATAGCGGGTGGTGGCTGGGCAGCCACAGGCGCCGTTCGGAGTTGAACAGAATCTCCGAAACGATAGCCGGGTGGGTGAGGTTGGCGGTCAGCACCACCGCCATGTCGAAGCGGCCTTCTAGCAGGCCGTGTTCGATGGCCTGGCGCTCCTGCTCGTGGACCTCGATGGTCACGTCCGGGTGCCAGTGCTCCAGGCGTTGCAGGTGATGGGGCAGGAAATAGCCGATCACCGTGTAGCTTGCCGCCAGGCGCAGCACGCCGCTGGCGCGGTAGTCCGGCAGCGGGCTGTTCAAGGCGTCGTCGACGCTGCGCAGAATCACGTAGGCGCGGTTGAGAAAATGCCGCCCGGCATCGGTCAGGTTCATGCCCTGGGCCGAGCGCACAAACAGCTGCACCGCGAGCATGGCTTCCAGTTCCTTGATCGCCGTGGTCACCGCAGACTGGGAAATATTCAGGTGAATCGCCGCCTGGGAAATCTGCCCGATCTCGGCAGTGGCCACAAAGTAGCGCACCTGGCGCAACGTCAAAGACATCCACAACTCCTCAAACCGCCCACATTGATCCAATAACCAGCCGTAGCCGCTGCCAAGCCCCGCGAGGCTACGGCGACAGTATTATCTGTTTTTCAGAAGATACCCTATCTGATAATAGATCTTCCCAAGGGGTAGGCCCCCAGCCTAATTTTGCCTGCAACCAGTCACGACAGGCGGAGCAACGGTGATGCAGGCAGTGGATTTCAATTCGGACATGGGCGAAAGCTTCGGCCCCTGGACCATCGGCGATGGCGTCGACACCGAGCTGATGGGCTTTATCAGTTCAGCCAATATCGCCACCGGCTTTCACGCCGGCGACCCCGGCACCATGCGCCGCACGGTCGAGACCGCCAAGCGCCTGGGGGTGGCCATCGGTGCTCACCCGGGGTTCCGCGACCTGGTGGGTTTTGGCCGCCGACACATCAATGCCCCGGCCCAGGAGCTGGTCGACGACATGCTCTACCAACTCGGCGCCCTGCGGGAAATCGCCCGGGCCCAGGGCGTAGCGCTGCAACACATCAAGCCCCACGGCGCGCTGTACATGCACCTGGCGCGGGATGAACAGGCCGCGCGCCTGCTGGTGGAAAACCTGCAACGCCTGGAGCCGCAGCTGCTGTTGTACTGCATGCCCGATTCGGTGATCTGGCGCGTGGCCCGCGAGCTGGGGCAACCGGTGATCCGCGAGTTTTACGCCGACCGCGACTACGACCTCAGCGGCTCCATCGTCTTTACCCGCCAGGTGCGCGCGCTGGATCCTGGCGAAGTCGCGGCCAAGGTGTTGCGCGCCTGCCAGAGCGGCCTGGTGCGCACGGTCGAAGGCCAGGACCTGCCCATCGCCTTCGATTCCATCTGCCTGCACAGCGACACCCCCGGGGCCCTGGCCTTGGTCCAGGCCACTCGCCAGGCGCTGGACCAGGCCGGTATCGAGGTGCGTGCGCCGCGCTGATGCCCTGGAACACCGAGTGCGCAGACCTCGGGTTTCGCTGAATGCGTTGAATTTTTTTGCCTGCCTTTCTACAAGTATTCCAAGAGGAACAGACATGGCTGAATACAGTGTTACCACCCAGGCCGCCACGGTCCCGGGCCAACCTGCGGTGATTGAATGCCGGGCAGGTGCGGCATGAGCACAGCGATTCGCTACAGCTTTGGTGCCGATGAGCACCTGTTCGCCGAGGTCAGCGACAGCATGTCCCTGGAGGCGTTTTTCAAGGGCATGGCCGTGACCCGCGCCGTGGAGCGCCTGGCCCTGGATGGGGTGCTGGACATATGCCTGGCCAATGCTTCGTTCCAGATCCGGTTCGACCCCGACCGCATCGCTCCCCAGGCGCTGCTGGAGGCGGTGCGCGGCGCCGAGGCCGGAGCCGTGGCCGAACGCAGCTTGCACACCCGAATCATCGAGATTCCGGTGCTGTACAACGATCCCTGGACCCACGAAACCCTGATGCGTTTTCGTGACCGCCATCAGGACCCGAGCGCCACGGACCTTGAGTACGCCGCGCGGATCAACGGCCTGGCCGACGTCGAGGCGTTTGTCGCGGCCCACAGTGGCGCGCCCTGGTTTGTGTCGATGGTCGGCTTTGTCGCCGGCTTACCGTTCATGTTCCAGATGGTCGAGCGCGAGCGTCAGTTGCAGGTGCCCAAGTACCTGCGGCCGCGCACCGATACGCCGAAGCTGACCCTGGGCCACGGCGGCTGTTTCGGCTGCATCTACTCGGTGCGCGGGGCGGGCGGTTATCAGATGTTTGGCGTGACCCCGGCCCCGATCTACGACCCCGAGCAAACCCTGGCGTATCTGAAAGAGCACATGGTGTTCTTCCGCCCCGGCGACATCGTCCAGTTCAAACCCATGGACCGCGAGGCCTACGACCTGGCGGTGGCCGAAGTAGAGGCCGGTCGTTTCGACCTGCGTATCCGGCCGGTGGAGTTTTCACTGGATGCCTTTCTCGCCGACCCGGTCGGCTATCCGAAGTCGTTGCAGGAGGCGTTGGCATGATCAAGGTCATCAAACCGGGTTTGGCCACATCGGTGCAGGATCTCGGGCGCGAAGGCTATTACCACCTGGGTATTCCGCCGTCCGGGGCCCTGGATCAATACGCCTTGAGCGCGGCCAACCAACTGGTGGGCAACCCGCCGGGGGCGGCGGCGCTGGAGTGCACGCTGGTGGGGCCGGAGCTGGAGTTTGGCCGCGACGCCCTGGTGGCGGTCTGCGGCGCGCACATGACGCCCAAGCTCGATGGGGTGGACATGCACCTGGACACGGCCTTTGCGGTCAAGGCCGGGCAAGTGCTGCGTTTGGACTTTCCCAAGGCCGGCGCCCGCGCTTACCTGGCGGTGGCCGGCGGCATCGATGTGCCGCTGGTGCTGGGCAGTCGTTCCACTTACACCCTCGGCGCCCTGGGCGGTTTCCAGGGGCGGCGGCTGGCGGTCGGCGATGAGTTGCCCGTGGGTGTGGACAGCGGCAAGAGCCGGGTCGGTGCGAGCTTGCCCATGGCCTTGCGTCAGTCCCTGGGTGGTGAGGTCACGCTGCGGGTGGTGCCCGGCCTGTATTACGAGCGCTTGAGCGAGGCGGCCAAGGTCAGCTTTTTTGCCGAGCCCTGGACCGTGGGCTCCGAAGCTGACCGTATCGGCTATCGCTTCAAGGGCGGCAGTGCCCTGGGTTTTCAGCCGCGGGAGCAGCCGTTTGGTGCCGGCTCCGATCCGTCGAACATCGTCGACAGCTGCTACCCCATCGGTTCGATCCAGGTGCCTGCGGGGCTCGAACCGATCGTGTTGCATCGGGATGCGGTGTCCGGTGGCGGCTACGCCATGATCGGCACCGTGATCAGCGCCGACCTCGACCTGATCGGCCAGATGCAACCCAACCAGAAGGCCCGCTTCGTCGCGGTGACCCTCGAACAGGCGCTGGAGGCCCGGCGTTCCTACAAGAAAAAGCTGGGCTGCCTGAGCAAACTGTTTCCCTCCTGAGCACCGTGGCGGCTACACCCGTAGCCGCCCCAGCCCGCATCCAAACGCCGCCCAAGCCTGACAACTACACGCCCGCTCAAAACAGTTGGGTAAACAACCAATACAAACTGCCCGACAACAGGATCGCCGCCGGCAGGGTCAGGACCCAGGCCATCAGCAGGTTGCGGATGGTGCGCATCTGCAGCCCGCCGCCGTTGGCGACCATGGTCCCGGCCACGCCCGATGACAGGACATGGGTGGTCGATACCGGCAGGCCGAACATGTCGGCGGCGCCGATGGTCAGCATGGCCACGGTTTCCGCCGAGGCGCCCTGGGCGTAGGTCAGGTGGGTCTTGCCGATCTTTTCACCGACCGTCACCACGATGCGTTTCCAGCCGACCATGGTCCCAAGGCCGAGGGCGATGGCCACGGCGATCTTGACCCAAAGCGGAATGAAGCGCGTGGCGTTGTCGATCTGTTGCTTGAACAGCTGCAGCTTGTCCTGGGTGTCGGCGTCGAAGTGGCCGACCTTGTTCTTGTCCATCAGGCGAATGGTTTCGCTGGTCAGGTACATGTCGTTGCGCACGTTGCCCATGGCCTCGGCCGGCACTTTGGACAACGAACCATAGCCCTTCACTTCGTTGCCGATATGACCGGCCAGCGCTGCCAGCGCCGGGATCAGCTCAGGCGTGGCCTGCTTGTTGCGCACGTAATCGGAAAGGATCGGCCGCGGATCGGCGGGCGCCGCCTGTGGCGAACCTTTGCTCAGGGCCTGCTGGGTGACTTCGGCCACCGCGGCGAATTGCAGGGCCTGGTCGGCCGGCATGGTGCGGTTCAGCGCGTAGGCCATGGGCAGGGTGCCGACCAGAATCAGCATGATCAGGCCCATGCCTTTCTGGCCGTCGTTGGAGCCGTGGGCGAAGGACACACCGGTGCAGGTGAGGATCAGCATGCCGCGAATCCACCACGGCGGCGGAGTGTTGCCTTTGGGCGCCTTGTACAGCGCGCGGTTCTTCACGAACAGGCGCAGGGCCAACAGCAGCAGGGCGGCGAACGCGAAACCGATCAGCGGCGAAAACAGCAGGGCGTACCCGACTTTGGTGGCCTGGCCCCAGTCCACACCGCTGGTGCCGTCGCGGCCATGCATCAGGGCATTGGCCACGCCGACCCCGATGATCGAGCCGATCAGGGTGTGGGACGAAGACGCCGGCAACCCCAGCCACCAGGTGCCGAGGTTCCACAGGATGGCGGCGATCAGCAGGGCGAAGATCATGGCGAAGCCGGCCGATGAGCCGACTTGCAGAATCAGCTCCACCGGCAGCAGGGCAATGATGCCGAAGGCCACGGCGCCGCTGGACAGCAGCACCCCGAGGAAATTGAAGAACCCCGACCAGACCACGGCGAAATGCGGTGGCAGCGAGTGGGTGTAGATCACCGTCGCCACGGCGTTGGCGGTGTCATGGAAACCGTTGACGAATTCGAAACCCAGGGCGATCAGCAGCGCCACGCCGAGCAGCAGGAACGGGGTCCAGGTGGTCACGGTGGTGCCCAGTTCGTGCATGTCATGCATCAGGCTGTAGGCGGTGAACAGCAAGCCCATGGCCAGTACCGCGAAAAACATCACCAGGGTGAAGGGGCTGGCCTTTTTATCCAGCTGGGGCTTGGTTTCGCGGGTGGAAGAGGGGGTGGCGGCAGTCAGGGAAGGGGTGGCCATTGCCGGACAATCCTGTGGAGGGGAGGAGTGGGCTCCATGATCGTTGCCAAATGTTACAGAGAGACTGCGTCAGGTCAGTGTTTGTGCGATTGGGTGGGCCGCTGATCTGAATGGGCCTTTCGGCATACCGTTACAGGCGCTGTGTCGGTCAGGGGAAGGGGTGTCATGCAGGGCCAGCGGGTGTTGGCTCAATAGTCCTGGCGTTTGCGAAAGGCCCAGCGGCCGGCGAACAGGGTGAAGGTGGCGACCAGGGCCACCAGGATCCAGAAGCCTTCGGGGTCTGCGGAAAACGGAATGCCGCCCACGTTCATGCCGAAAAAGCCGGCGATGATGTTGATCGGCAGCGCCAGCACGGTGACCACGGTCAGGGTGAACAGGGTGCGGTTGGTCTGTTCGTTGAGGTTGGCGGCGATTTCTTCCTGCAACAGTTTGATTCGCTCCCCCAGGGCCGTGAGGTCGTTGATGATCAGCGCGAACTCCTCGGTGGATTTGCGCAACTCCTTGACGTCTTCCTTCTGCAGCCATTGCGGCGGCCGGTTGAGCAGCCGCAGCAGCGAGCCCGGTTCCAGCGCCAGCAGTCGTTGCAGGCGCACCAGCACCCGGCGCATGGCCCCGAGTTCGGCGCGGTTGGTGGAGACCCGGGCGGCCAGCAGTTGGTCTTCGATCTGGTCCACGCTCTGGCTGGTCTTGCGCACGATCTGGGTCAGTACCTCGCCCTGGTCGCGCAGCAGGTGCACCAGCAGTTCCAGGGGCGAGCGAAAGCGCTCGCCGGCCTTGACCGAGGAGCGCAGCTTGTCCACCGAGTGCAGGGGTTGCAGGCGGGCGCTGACGATCAGGCGGCTGCGGGCGCAGACCCACAGGGTCGAGATATCCGATGAGACCATGCTGCTGAAGTTGAACACCACGTCGTTGACCACCGCCAGCAGGGCCGAGTCCACATGCTCGATGCGGGTGGAGCGCGAGCCTTCATGCAGCGCTTCGAAAAACTCTTCAGGCAGTTCCAGGTGAGCCTTCATCCAGCGCTCGCAGGCCGCGTGGGCCAGGTTCAGGTGCAGCCAGAGAAACTCGTCACCGTCCCCTGCTTGTTTCAGGCATTCCAGAGCCTTGGCCGAGTCCAGCTCGCGGCCGGCTTGCCCCGGGAGAAAACTGAAGCCGTACAACAGGCCGAACAGATCGGAATCGCGATGGCTTTGGTCGATGCTGTGGTTCATGGAGTCTCGCAGGAGGGAAGCCACCTGTAGGCGTTTTACAGGTTCACTTGGGCTTTATCATCGCAAGGCTTTTTGACGTTTTTGTGACAGTTTCAGGTGCAGAATGCGCGCCCTGCTACCGGTGGTCGGAGGCGCTCAAGAAAGCCCGCTGCGCGCCGATCACGCTCACAGCAGTCGAGCATCGGCCCGTCGTCGACTGCCCTGACAGGGATGTCTGTGTGCCACCCATGTCCATTTCGGATGTGTTCCATCCCTGCCATGAGATCTCATTTGATGTTCTTGCAAAAATCCCTGCGCGCGCAAACGCTCGCCTTGTTGAGCGGCAGCCTGTTTGCGATGTTGTTGATCGCCCTGGCGTGTTTCAACTTCCTGTCCAATGGTGTGCAAAGTTATCGCAATCTGATCGAGGGGCCGCTGCGCACTTCGCAGCTGGTCGACGAGGCCAACTTGCAGTTCAAGAGCCAGGTCCAGGAATGGAAGAACGTCCTGCTGCGCGGCAAACAGCCTGAAGAACGCAGCAAATACTGGAAATTGTTCGAAGACCGCCAGAGCGATGTCCAGGGCATTCTCGGCCAGTTGGCGATGGCCCCAGGTGTCGACGCGCAATTGAAAAGCCAGGTCGAACGCCTGCGCGAAGAGCATCGCCAGCTCGGTGCGGCCTATCAGAAAGGCCGGGACGCCTATGTGGCGGCGGGTGCGGATCCGGCAGCTGGCGATGTGGCCGTCAAGGGCCTGGATCGTGCGACCAGCGAGCAGATGAGTGAGTTGGTCAGCCAGTTGCGCAAGCAGGGCGACCAGCAGTCGCTGCTGATCAGCGCCGGAGCCGAACGCACGATCTGGATCGGGATTCTGGTGATGCTGGCGTCGGGCCTGATGATCGGCCTGTTCAGCCTGTGGCTGGTCAACCGCAACCTGGTGCAGCCGATCCGCACCCTGATCGAGTATGTCGCGCAACTGAGCCAGGGGCGTTTTGCCGAACGTGTCGCCAGTGACCGCCAGGACGAACTGGGCCGCTTGGCCATGGCCGCCAACACCCTGCGTGATTTCCTCGCCGACACCTTCAGCCGCCTGCAACGCAGCACCTCCGACCTGGACAGCGCCAGCGGCGAGTTGAGCTCCATCGCCGGGTTGATGGCCCAGGGCACCAACGAGCAGTTCAACCGCACCGACCAGGTGGCCACGGCCATGAACGAAATGTCCGCCACGGCCCAGGAAGTGGCACGCCACGCCGCCGATGCGGCGCGCGCGGCCGACGATGCCGATCATTCGGCGCAACAGGGCGAACAGGTGATGCAGGGCACCATCCACACCATCACCCTGATGCGCGGCGAAATCGCCAACACCGCGAAGGTCATTCGCCAGCTGGAAACCGACAGCGGGCGCATCGGCAAAGTGCTGGAGGTGATCCGCGGGATTGCCGAACAGACCAACCTGCTGGCGCTGAACGCGGCCATCGAGGCGGCCCGCGCCGGCGAGGCCGGACGTGGTTTCGCGGTGGTGGCGGACGAAGTGCGCAGCCTGGCGCAACGCACGGCGGCCTCGATTATCGAGATCAACCAGATTATCCAGACCGTGCAGACCGGCGCGGTGGACGCCGCCCAGGCCATCGAAAGCGGCCAGTCGCGCAGCGAGCAGAGCGTCGAGCAAGTGACCCAGGCCGGGGCGATGCTGGAGCGGATCACCGTGGCTGTGGAGGCGATCCGTGACATGAACCGCCAGATCGCCACGGCCGCGGAAGAGCAAACCTCGGTGGCCGAGGACATTTCGCGCAACCTGACCGAGATCACCAGCATCGCCAGTACCAACCTCGACAACGTGCAGCGCACCGAAGCCGCAAGCCGCAACCTGCATGGCTTGTCGGGGCAGTTGAACGAGGTCACCGCGCGCCTGGGCAACTGACCGCCGCGTCCTGTGTATCGGCCTGCTTACCAGGTCGGTACACAGTCACTCTCAAGTTGACCGGGCCGGCGTCGATGGTAGGGCGAACCCCAACTCACGAGGCCCATGCCCATGGTCAGTATCAGTTCCGTTTCCATTACCCAACCCCAGGTCAGCACCAGCAAGCTGGCGACCAGCGCCAGTGACGAGGCCAGCAGCACCGAGACCGGGGTTGCCGCGGCCAGTGCTGCCTCCGGTGACAGCAGCAAGGCGGGCGGTGCTTCGGGGGCTGCGGCGTCCGGCGGCAGTTCCAGCAGCAGCGAGGAGTCGGATGCGGTCAAGGCGCTGCGCAAGCAGATTGCGCAATTGCAGAAAGAGTTGCAGGAGCAGCAACAGCAGCTGCAGGCCGCCCAGGCCAGTCAGGACAGCAAGGATGCCAAGGCCGCCGCCGTGGCCGCCGCGCAATCGCAGATCGCTTCCACCAGCGGCTCGCTGCAGACCGCCACCGCCGCACTGCTGCAAGCCTTGCAGGATTCGAGCAGCAGTTCGTCCGGCTCGCTGGTCGACACCACGGCCTGAGATCAGGCGCTTGTTTCAGGCCCGAGCTTCAGGCGCCAGGGGCAGGCTGAAGGTGAAGAGCGTGCCGTGCTCGGCGCTTGAGGCCAGGTCCATGCGCCCGCCGTGGGAGCGGGCGATCTGGTCGGCGATATACAACCCCAGGCCCAGGCCGGCCTGCGGCGTATCGCTGGCCGGGCGCGAGTACGGCTGGAACAGGTAGGGCAGGATCGCCGGGGGAATCTGCCCCGGGTTCTGCACCGCCAGCATAAACACGCCCTCACGCACTTCGGCCCTGACCTGCACCGGGCCTTCGGGCGCGCCGTGGGTGATGGCATTGGCCACCAGGTTGGAGAGCAGTTGCGCGACCCGGTCACGGTCGCAGCGGATGCCCTGCAAATCGCCGATCACACACTGGATGGGGCGCTCCGGGTGCACGCTCTGCACCTCCGCCACCACGTGATGCAGGGTTTGCTCCAGATCCTGGCTGGACGCGATGTTCAGCGTGATGCCGGGCCCCAGGCGTCCCCGAGCGAAGTCCAGCACGTCTTCGACCAACTGCGCGGCGCGCCGTCCACAGTTGAGGATGTGCTGCACGATCGGGTCGGTGGCCGGGTTCGGGTGTTTGCGCAGCAGGCGTTCGGCACCGACATTGATCGCGAACAGCGGGTTGCGCAGGTCATGGCCCAGTACGGCAATGAATTGCTCGCGCAGCTCGGCGGTCTGGCGCTCCTGCTGCAGCGCGGCTTCGGTCTGCTGCTGGCTTTCTTCGGCTTCGATCTGCAGCGACAGCAGGCGTGCGAACGACTCCATGGTGCTCTGGATGGCGCTGGCCTTGAGTGCCGCCGGGCTGGGGTCGAGGGCGCAGATGGTGCCGAAGAAGCTGCCGTCGGTGCGAAACACCGGGACCGAGATATAGCTCTCGAAGCGGTACAGGCGTGGGGTGTGGTGATTGTGGTAGTGCGGGTCTTCGCTGGCCTTGTCGATCACGACCGAGACGTGGGCCGAGCGGATTTCGTGGCACAGGGTGGTGACCAGGTCCAGCTCGCCGCCGACCTTGAGGCCGAACTCCAGGTCATCGAGGACCGCGCAGGCGTGCCACGAGGTCTCGGTAACTCGGGCCACCGCGGCAAAGCGCAAGCCGGTCATTTCACGAATCACCTGCAACATCGCCGGTACTGCGCTGATCCGGCCGATGGTGGCGATGTCGGCTGCTGTCTGCCCCATTTCATTCTCTGTACATAAGGCGCGACACCTTATGCGCCGCCGAACCTGGGGGTGATTCTAGCGAGCTGACGCGGGTGGGTGGCAATTTCCTTGGGCCCCGGGCGGATTTGTTTCTGGCGTCGGTTTGCCAGCGGCGGGCCACAAAAAAGCCGCGCGCCCCTGAGGACGCGCGGCCTGTCTGTCGGTTGCCTTACTGGTCTTGCTTGTTGCTCAGGACCTTGCCGCTCTTGGCGTCCAGGTCGATTTCCCATTTCACGCCTTTGGCATCGCGCAGTTCTACCTGGTACACGTAGCCGGCTGCGGCGGAGTGTTCCAGTTCGGTGTCGGTGATGTTGGCGGCGGTGGTGCCGGGGTGTTGGGCCAGGGCGGCCTGGTTGAGTTTTTCCAGGTCCATGATGGTGCCAGCCTTGAGCAGCCCCGGAATCAGGTCGGGGCGAACGTCAGCCTGGGCCAGGCCAGCGGTCAGGGTCAGGGCAGCAGCGGCGAACAGGGCAGTCAACGTTTTCATCGGTGTATTCCTTGGGGTGAACTGTTTAAGTGGCCTCAGGTTAGCCGCTCGAACTTAATTCACCCTTAATTTGGCGCAACCTTTGCGCCGTTTGTTCAATTCCGTGACGACGCCGGCTTGCATGCTGCGGGCTCGATCACGGGAGAACCTTATGAAAGGCTTGATGGGCAGTATCTATGCGCCGTTGTTCTGGTTTGGCTTTATCGGGGCCGGGGTGTGGCTGGTGGGAGAGGGCGGGGTTGCACCGGGTTGGCTGGCGCTGTTGTTTGTCGGTGCGCTGGGGGTGTCGTTTATGGCCGAGTGGTGGCTGCCCTATGAGCCCTGCTGGAACCGCCCGCGCCAGGACCGGCTGCGCGATGTGCTGCATGCGTTGGTCAATGAAAGCCTGAACGCCCTGGGCCTGTTGCTGGTGCCGGGGCTGGTGGCGCTGCTCGGCCATGACGGCCTGTGGCCTCAGGCCTGGCCGTTGTGGGCCCAGGTGCTGCTGGCCATTGTGGTGGCCGATTGCGGCATCACCCTGGCCCATTACGCCAGCCACCGCCTGCCGCTGCTCTGGCGTCTGCACGCGGTGCATCACAGCGTGCAGCGCTTGTATGGCTTCAATGGCTTGATGAAGCACCCGTTGCACCAGATGGTCGAGGCATCGGCCGGGCTGTTGCCGTTGCTGGTGCTGGGCCTGCCGTTGCAGGTGGCGCAGTTGCTGGCTTTTGCCATTGCCATCCAGCTGCTGTTGCAACACTCCAATGTCGAGATGCGCCTGGGGCCGCTGCGCTGGGTGTTCGCCTGGGCACCGATGCACCGCCTGCACCATATGAAGTACGGCCGCGCCGGGGATGTGAATTTCGGTTTGTTCTTCAACCTGTGGGACTGGCTGCTGGGCACGGCGTTTTACAGCCATGAATACCCGATTCGCGACGGCGACCTGGGCATCGGCAGCCGCCCGGATTTTCCGGTGGATTACTGGCCGCAGCTGCTTGATCCCTTCCAGGCGCCGACCTTGGGCCGCGAGCCGCAGGTGCCGTCGCCGTTGCGCCGTTGAGTCATTCCAGCAGGCGCAGTTCAATGCCTTGCAGGGCCTGGCGTGCGGTCACGCCGAACAGCGCCTTGAGGGTCCGCGAGAAGTGCGCCGAGTCGGCAAAACCGGCGCCATGGGCGGCGTCGGTCACCGACTTGCCCGCCAGTACCAGGGCCATGGCCAGGCGCAGCCGGCGCCACAGCACCAGGCGCCGCACCGGCAACCCGACCTGGCTGGCAAACAGCCGTTCCAGCTGGCTCAAGGACAGATGGGCATGGGCCGCCAGGGAGGCCGCCGGCACCTTGCCGATCAGGGCGGCGTCGAGCGCCGCCAGCGCCCGTTCGATACGCGGATCCTGGATTGCCTGGCGCGGGCACTGGCGCAAGGCCTGGTCCAGCCCGGGCAGCGACAGTTCGGCATCGAGCACCGCGTCTTGCAGCGCCTGGGCATCGATCAGCAAGGGTTCGGCATAGACCGTGAACACCACGCCCGGTGCCTCGATGATCGCGTGGCTGCGCATTGCCGGAACAAACAGCTGACGCCCGATGTGCAGGGCGCCGTCGAGGCTGATGGTGAGTGGCTGGTCCACGGCCAGGAGCAACTGATGGGCGTAATGGGCGTGGGGCGTAGTACGCCCCAGCTCACCGTGGATCAGGCCATAGTCGCGGCCGAGCCACAGCTGTCCGGTCCATTCGGCTGCCGGCAACCGCCGCTCGCGGCCCATTCTCAGTAACCGTTGGCTTCGAGCAGTTGCGCGACGCTGGCGCCAGCCGGGCGCTTGAGGTACTTGAGCAACTCGCTCGTGCGGTTGGTGAAAATGCCATCGACACCGGCATTCAGCACCTGCTTGAAATCCACCGGTTCGTCGACGGTATAGGCGTGCACCAGCAGGCCCTGGTCATGGGTGTACTGGTTCATCCAGGGCTGTACCAGGTCGGAGTAACTCTGGTCGCCCAGGTCACTGAGCTGGGTCGAGGGGCCAGTGCCGATGGCGCCCTGGGCCTTGGCGTAATCGACCCAGCGCTTGAATTCGGCCTCGTTCTTGGGGTGTTGCTTGGCGTAGAAGGCAGCCTTGGTTTTTTCGCCGCTGTCGGCAAAGGTCTGCAGGGATTGCGCTTCGATGCTGCCGGCACCGACCCACAGCAAGAGGATCTTCGGCACCCGTGGCATCTCTTTTTGCAGCAGCTCCAGGCTGTGTTTATCGAAGGTCTGCAACACCACCTTGCCTTTGCCCTGGCCGACCGCGAGTTCGCTTTTGGCCAGTTTCGAACCGGCCGGGCTCAGCCAGCCGCGGTCCTGGAGTTTTTCCCTGAGGTCGCGCTCGATGTCGGGAAACTGCCTGGGTTCCTTGGTCTCGATATACAGCCCGGGTTTGTGGTGCGGGTTGCCCTGGGCGATGTCGATGATTTCATCCAGGGTCAGGATCTTCAGCCCGACGTAAGCGGGGCGCGCGCGGTCCGGGTAGGCCTGGTTGAACCAGCTGCCGGCATCCAGGGTTTTCAGCTCCGCCATGGTGAACTGGTGGGCCGGGCTGTCTTTGCGTTCGGGGAATTTGCTGGCGACGTCGGTGGTGCGTTGCAGGTTGTTGTCATGCAGGGCAAACAGCACGCCGTCCTGGCTGCGCTGCAGGTCCATCTCCAGGTAGTCGGCGCCCAGGTCGCGGGCCAGCCGGTAAGACGCCGCCGTGGACTCCGGCGCATCGAACGACGCTCCTCGGTGGGCGATCACCGCCGGGTAAGGAATGCCATTGCTGGCGGCCAGTGCGGCGGGCTCCCGCTCGCTGGCAGCCTGGGCCTGGCCGAAGCCAAGCAGCAGGCTCAATAACAGGGCGCTGTGGGTGAAGGTGACCGGCATGCTCGAAATCCTTTCGTGAGGGCATTGGCAGAGGCCTCTCTTTTAACAACTGCGGCGCTTCAGTGCTATCGCGGCAGCGACATAAAAGCCCCCCTGCGACGAATGCCGATCAGTTAAGCGCTAGAGCGAACGAAACATAACCTGTGGCGAGGGCGCTTGCTCCCGTGGGGCCGGCCGGGGCTCCGGGGCGTAGCCGTCGCCTTTTTGGGGCCGCTGCGCGGCCCGGCGGGAGCAAGCTGCCTCGCCACCATGACGGTGCTTGCCCTTAACGGACGGGCATTACCCCCTGCGACTTTTTTTCCACACGTTTGTGCAGCGCTTTGCAGTACTCTTGGGCCCTGCAGTTTCCCCGTCAGAGGGAAACCTCGAACATTCTTTTTCTTGCCTGGCGTGTAAACCATCGACCACGAGTCCTGCGGGACCCTCAGTGAGGTTTACCATGCGCATCACTTCCGAGCTTATCTGTCAGGCTGCCGACCAGCTCAAGGGCTTTGTCGGCTTCAATCGCAAGACCGGCCGCTACATCGTGCGTTTCAGCGAAGACTCCTTCGGCATGGACGTTGCGGACGACGCCATCATCCCCACCTGTGAATTCGTCTGGGCCCTGGGCAGCGGCCCGGCCATGAGCCTCAGCCGCGAGTTGATCCAGCTGCTGCTGGACCAGAACATCGATGACCGGATCAACATCACCGAACCCCTGCGGGTGTACATGCGCCGCGACGACATGCCGGAGATTTCAGCGGTGCGCAGCCTGGTCAAGCACGCCCACGGCTGAGCCGGGCCTGCCTCAGCGCTCGAACCCATAGGCGCGCTCGACCTTGCACACCCGGGTGTTGCACGACGCGTACCAGTCGCGGCGCCCGCGCTCGCGGGTGGCGCTGTGTTCGGCATGCTCCTTCCAGGCCAGGATCGCCGCCTCGCTGGCCCAGTACGACACGGTGATGCCAAAGCCATCCTCGCCGCGGGCCGATTCCACGCCGAGAAACCCGGGCTGCTGTTGCGCCAATTCGAGCATGCGGGTGGCGGCGGTTTCGTAGTCGGCGTCGAGCCCGCGGCGTTGAGAGCTGAAAATCACCGCGTAGTAGGGTGGCGCGGGTGTTTGTCCGATCATTGGCGCGGCCCCCGGCAGGCGTTGAGCAAGGCGCTGACCAGAGGCGCAACACCACCGGCGAGGGCGGCGCGCTCCGGCTGGAACAGGGTGCCGATAAAGAACGGATGGCCTGCCAGCTCCACTGCCCGCAGATCGCCCGCCGCGTCATGGCCCACCGCATGCAGGCCCTGGCTCAGCAGCAGGGGGGCCAATTGCGGGTTGACTCCGTAGCGGCAGTGATAGCCCTCTTCGATCGTCAGGGTTGGGTAGGCCTGGGCGATCAGGCTGCCTTCCTGCAAATAAACGGCGGCGCGGACCTCGACCAGGGCACAGCTCAAGGGCGAGAGCACGGCGCGCTCGGCCTGTGGCGCGATCTCGCCGTGCTCGGCATCGCTCCAGCCCAGGACATGGCGCGCGTACTCCAGCAAGGCATGTTGAAAACCGGCACAGGTGCCGAGGAATGGACGTTGTTGCTCACGGGCAAAGCGAATCGCCCGCAGCGCGCCCTCGTGGCTGCGATAGGGGCTGCCCGGTACGCACCAGACACCCTCGAAACGCTCCAGCGGCGTGCCTGCCTCTATCTGTTCGGTGGCCAGCCATTGCGCCTCGACCTTCAGGCCAAGGCTGGTGGCGGACAGTTCCAGGGCCTTGGGGATGGCTTGGTGGGCGGTGATCTGCGGGTCGTAGTCGCCGATCAGGGCAATGCGGACGGGGGGCTGGGGCGTGGTGCTGGGCATGCTCGAACTCCGGTGTGGCCAAGGCTTGTTGATTGCTGGAGGCCACTATAGATTGGCGTCCACGCAATCAATATTGGCGTTTACCCAAGTGTTCAATGCAGCCACGCACTATCAACTGGACTACCCCGACCTGGCCCTGATCCTTGCCCTGGTCCGGGGTGGCTCGCTGGCCCGCGCTTCGGCGCTGCTCAAGGTCGATGTGTCGACCGTGTTTCGCGCCGTACGCCGCTTGGAGGCGGCGCTGGGTCAGCAGCTGTTCGACAAGAGCCGCGCCGGCTACCTGCCCACCAGCCTGGCCCAGGCCCTGGCGCAGCAGGCCGAACGCGCCGAGCAGGCCCTGGAAGCGGCGCGGGTCGGTGTCGAGCAGGGCGGTGAAGTCATCAGCGGCACGGTACGCCTGACCTGTACCGACTCGGTATTGCAGGGGTTGCTGCTGCCGGCCCTGGCGCGCTTCATGCCGGCCTACCCGGCGCTCGCGGTGGAGCTGTGCACTTCCAATGATTTTGCCAACCTCAGCCGCCGCGATGCTGACATTGCCCTGCGCCTGACCCGCACGCCGCCCGAGCACCTGGTAGGGCGGCAGTTGGGGGCGGTGTCTTATCGGGTCTGCGCCAGCGACGCTTATCTGAAAACGCTGGCGAGTGTGGATCTGGAGCGGCTGACCTGGATCGCTCCGGACGATTTTCTCCCCGATCACCCGACGGTGGCCTGGCGCCGCCAACAGTGGCCCGGGGTGCAGCCCGCCTATCGCTGCAACAGCATGCTGTCGGTCAGTGAACTGGCCCGTGCCGGGCTGGGGGTGGCGGTGTTGCCGGACTTCCTGCTGGGGGAGGGCTCGGGTTTGCAGCCCTTGAGCGAGGCCTTGAGCGGTTGCGATACCGCCTTGTGGCTGCTGACCCGGCCGGATTGCCGTGCATTGCGCTCAGTGGTGACCTTGTTTGATGAGCTGGCGCGGGGTGTGCGCCTGCCCTGACGCCTCAGGCCTGGGGCGGCTCCTTGCGCACAAAGTGCTGGTGCATTTCCGAGGTCAGGCTTTCGATGCGTTCGGTCAATTGCTTGGTCATCTGCGTCAATTGGGTGTTCTGCTCCAGTAGCTCCAGCAACTGCGCGGTGTTCTGCGCGGCCTGGGCCTGGCGGTCGGCGTTGGCCACCGCGATGGCCTCGCGGTGCTGGGCATCGGCGTCGGCCTGGGCCTTGTCGCGTGCCGCCTGACGGGTTTGCGCCAGCAGAATCAGCGGTGCGGCGTAGGCGGCTTGCAGGCTGAACGCGAGGTTAAGCAGGATAAACGGGTAGACGTCGAAGGTGGTCACGCCGCCCAGGTTGAGGCCGATCCACACCAGCACGATCAGGGTCTGGGCCCCGAGAAAGGTCGGGGTACCGAAAAAGCGCGCGAAGGCTTCGGCTTTCAGGGCAAAGGTATCGTTGCCGAAGGTGCTGTTCAGATGGGCGTGGGGGCGGTGAAAGCGCAGGTGGTCGAGGGGGGCGGCAGGGCTGGTGGGTTCCGATTTTTTCGAGCTCATGGGGTTCTCTGCGATGCACTGGGACGTTGGGCCACTATAGCCCTGTCAGGCATTGCCCGATGCCTTGGATGGCATCGGGCTGGCGCGGATTAGAGCGCCTTGCGCTCGCTGGCGAACATGCTCACCGCTTGCACCGCTTCGCTGGTGCCATCGCGAATCTGCAGGATCACCGTGCCCGCCTGGTCGGCCAGGCCAACGCCCTTGGAGGCTCGGTCCCGGGTGCCCTGCATGCTTTTGATGGCTTGCTGGGTCTCGTTCTGGATCACGTCGATCATCGCGGAAATCTCCGCGGTGGAGCCGCTGGTGCGGGCGGCCAGTTGCCGGACCTCGTCAGCCACCACGGCAAATCCTCGGCCTTGTTCCCCGGCGCGTGCCGCTTCGATGGCCGCGTTGAGCGCCAGCAGGTTGGTCTGGTCGGCAATCGCGCGGATGGTGTTGACGATGGCGGTGATCTGCTCGGAGCGCTCGCCGAGCTGGGCGATCAGGCTGGACGAGCCCTCGATGTTCTCGGCGATATGGCGCATTTCACTGGCGGCCTGCTGGATCACTTCGGTGCCTTGTTCGGCGACTTTCCGGGTTGCGACCGAGATGTGGTAGGCCTGGGTGGCACTTTGCGCGTCCCGTTCGTGCTGCTGCACCATGGCGGTGACGTCGGAGGCGAATTTCACCACTTTGCACAGGCGCCCGCTGGCGTCATACACCGGGTTGTAATTGGCCTCCAGCCACAGGGTCTGTCCGCGTTTGTCGATGCGTTCGAACTGCCCGCTGAACAACTCGCCCTGATTGAGCCGGCGCCAGAAGTCCTGGTAGGCGCTGCTGTTGACCAGTTCCGCCGGGCAGAAAATCCGATGGTGCTTGCCCTTGAGCTCGGCCAGGCTGTAGCCGAGGCGATTGAGGAAGTTCTGGTTGGCGCTGAGGATGTTGCCCGAGAGATCGAACTCGATCACCGCCATCGCCCGGTCGATCGCATCCAGCTTGCCCTTGGCGTCGGTTTCCTGCTGGATCCTGCTCGTCACGTCGAGGGCGTACTTGACCACCTTCACCACGGCGCCCGAGGCGTCCCGGATCGGGTTGTAGCTGGCCTCCAGCCAGACCGAATGGCCCTTGCTGTCGAGACGTTCGAAAGTCCCGGACTCGAACTGGCCATTTTTCAGGCGGCTCCAGAGCTCGCGGTACTGATTGCTGCGGGTAAATGCCTCGGTACAGAACAGGCGATGGGGCTGGCCGATCACCTGTTGCTCGCGGTAGCCCATGGTCTGGAGAAAGTTGTCATTGGCGCGCAGCACATTGCCGTCATTGTCGAACTCCACCACGGCCATCGAACGCTCGATGGCGTCGAGCATGCTGGCTTGTTGGGCGACGGTTTGCTGCAGGTTCTGGATGGTCTGGTTATGGCGTTTGAATAGCATGGTCGCGGGTGCTCAGTGGGAAAAACGGGGAAGTCGGTCCCTGTTCAAGTTCGCCTGCATACCGAAGCCTCGGGTGCCTCGGCATTATCTGCTGATGTCAGCGTTCCATGACTGACACAAAGCAAGGATGGATGTGATGCACGGGCGCGGTTTTTCCTCGGGTTTTCGCCATTCGTATAGGACGACGCACCTGCCTGGCAATTTAGGCGCAACAGGTGACAGTACGCGATCCAGGGCGGCGACAGTTTGGGGTCTGCGCGGTGACATCATTATGCTGGCTAGTGCCAGGGGAAATCCAAATAAACTTGTACAAATAAATAAAAAACAGCCTTTTTGTACAAGTTTTTTGACGAGCGGCAGGGCTCAGGCCAATTTGGCCACGGGGTAATCCTGGGCGGATTCGGCGCTGGCGATTTTGTTGCGGCCGGTGTTTTTGGCTCGGTACAACGCCTTGTCGGCCTCGTTGAGCCAGGTGGCGGCATCGTCGAACCGGGGGTGGAACGCCGCCAGGCCAATGCTCAGGCTGACCCGTAGTTGCGGCACTTCGCTGTGGCGGTAGTTGCTGAACACCTCACGCAGCCGTTCCATCACTTCAGCGGCCTGATGCAGTGAGCGGCTCGGCAGAATCACGCAGAACTCATCGCCGCCGTAGCGCCCAGCCAGATCGTTCTCCCTCAGATTGCGCCGCAGATCGCTGCTCAACTGGCGCAGCACGGCGTCGCCGACGATGTGGCCATAACTGTCATTGATGCTCTTGAAGTGATCGACATCGATCAGGGCAATGGTCGCCTGAGCCTGCTGTTGCCGGCATTTGTGGAACTTGATGTGCAGCAGGTCTTTCCAGGAACCGTGATTGAGCAGGCCGGTAAGGCTGTCGATCCGGCTCAGGGCGCTCAAGGCGCGCTTGTGCTCGGACAACTTGATTGCCAATCGGTAGCACACCATGCCCACGGCCAGGGGGTAGAGGGTCAGCATCGGCAGGCAGGCGTAGATTTGTGCAGTACTGGCGTGGTCGATGAACCCCGGGCCGAACAGCATCCAGGAAATCAGCACGCCACCCAGTTGGGCCAGGGCACCGCGGATCAACAGGCGCTTGCCGCCCGCTGCGACATTGTTCATCGCCATCATCGCGAGAATGGTCACCGCCGGCAGGGGGTTGAACTGCATGGTGGCCGCCCAGAAACCGCCCAGTACCGAGTCGTACAGCAGATTGCGGCGCTCGGCCTGGTAGGGAAAGCTTGAACGGGTCGACAACTGATAGGCGATGTGCGGCCAGACGAAGCCATTGAACATCAGCAGCACCCAGACCCAGTTGGGCATCGGCAGCGGGTAGAGCGCGGCGTATACGCTAAGGCAGCCGATCCCCAGGCCGACAATTCTTGGCATATAGATTCTTTTGGCAAATGACAGCCCTTTGCCGCGTTGGTTTTCCATTTTTCCCTGCACCGAATTGCTCTGAATCACTCGAGTGTTTATCCGACCGAACCGTTTATCGGATAAGCGCGGTGAATATTGTCATTTATTCCACGCAGAAATCAGTGTCCTTCGAAGCCATTTCATTGCTTAACCCCCGTATCTGAGCGGTGTTCAAGCAGCGGGGCAGCGAATCCGTGGAGCTATATGGGAAGAAGGTTCCGCTCGGGCTCAGAGCTGGTAGCACGCCAGGAACATATCCAATGCCGACTCGATGACCGCGACCTGCTCCGTGGACGGCAGGGCAGGCTGGCCCAGGGTGACTTGAGGCCAGAAAGCAAAGGCCTTGAGCAACCCGTGGATCTGATGGGCGGCGAACTCCGGGGCCAGGGGCTTGAGTCGGCCATCGTCGAGCGCCGCACGGATCCACTTGGTCAGGCCTTCCTCACGCTCTCCGAGGCGCGCGACCATGTTTTGCGCCCGCTCGGGGGAGTGGATGGTGGCGGCTATCGCCACGCGCGCCAAATCGAGGAAGTTGTCGTCGGCGAGCATTTGCATCTTGGCCTGCAGCAACTGCTGGAGTTGCTCGCGCAGAGGCCGGTCCTGGCGGTAGACGGTGTCTGATTCGGCGCTGATGCTGGTCCACAGCTTATGCAGGATTTCGGCAAACAACTCTTCCTTGCTCGGGAAGTGGTTGTACACCGTGCGCTTGGAAACACCGGCCGTCGCGGCGATCTTGTCCATGCTGGTGATTTCGAAGCCGCTGGCGCGGAATTCGCTGATCGCCGCCTGGATGATGGCTTCGCGTTTGCGGTCGGTGAGGCGCTTTGGAGCTGTCATAAGTGAGGTTCAAGGCTGATGGGGAAAATTGCACCGGGCAGTTTACTTCGTCTGCGCGTTGTTGCAATCTAGAAACTACACTGTGCAGTGTAGTTGTTGTCTAGAGAAAGCGCAGAACAATGAGTGTCGGCTGACGCGTGCGTGCATTGGCCATTTCATCCCGCAGAGCATCACCGGAACCACGCCGCGTTCCTTGGAGTCACTTGGTCATGGCCACTCTTTCTTCCCGCGTCAACGGCGCCACTCGCCTTGAAACCTCGCGCCAGGAACAAGGCGCCTATCGCAATCACGCTCCGGTACAGCGCGAAGGCTCGCGCAAGACGTTGCGGATTTTCTGGAACATGCTTTTTCATAAACCGCGTAATACTCGCCCGGCCGGGGCCATCCCCGTACAGCCGCTGAGCCGCGAGCAGTTGCTGGCGGCGCCCAATCACAGTGTGTTTCGCCTGGGCCATTCGACCGTCCTGTTAAAGCTGCGTGACAAGTTCTGGATCACCGACCCGGTATTTGCCGAGCGCGCATCCCCGGTGCAATGGGCCGGGCCGAAGCGTTTTCATCAGCCACCCATCAGCCTTGAAGAGTTGCCGGCGCTCGAGGCGGTGATTCTGTCCCATGACCATTACGATCATCTGGATCATCAGACCGTACTCAAGCTGGCGGATAAAACCCGCTGCTTCCTGACGCCGCTGGGAGTGGGCGATACCCTTATCAAATGGGGAGTGCCCGCCGACAAGGTGCGCCAGCTGGATTGGTGGCAGGGCACCGAGGTGGCGGGCATCCGCTTTGTCGCGACGCCGTCGCAGCACTTTTCCGGACGCGGCTTGTTCGACGGCAACAGCACGCTGTGGGCTTCGTGGGTCATGCTCGACGGCGCCACACGGATCTTTTTCAGTGGCGACACCGGTTACTTCGATGGCTTCAAGCGCATCGGCCAGCAGTACGGCCCCTTTGACCTGACCCTGATGGAAACCGGCGCCTACAACGTCGACTGGCCCCATGTGCACATGCAACCGGAGCAGACGTTGCAAGCCCATATCGACCTCAAGGGCCGCTGGCTGCTGCCCATTCATAACGGCACGTTCGATTTGTCGATGCACGCCTGGTATGAGCCTTTCGACCGCATCCTGGAGTTGGCCTGGGAGCGCAGCATCGCCATCACCACCCCGCAAATGGGCCAGGCGTTCAATCTGGAGCAGCCCCAGCGCGGTACGCCCTGGTGGCTGGACGTGGAAAGCAGCGCGGACCCGGTGCCCCTCAACAGCCTGTAACGCCCGTCAATCAGCACTTGCCGCAGCGCGCCGCAGGAGCATGGGGCAAGTGCTGCCGCATATTGCCCCGGGGCCGCTGAATGCGTGGCGGGATCACTCGATCATGGCGTAGTCAGACCGTTCCTTGGGGTTGGGGGTGGCGCCGCGGATATTCATGCCACGGCCGGGCGAGAAACCGGGGAAGAACACCAGGCCCTCGGCCTCGAGGCAAAACGCCAGGGCCAGGCGGGTTACGTCGCGCAATTCGAAGCCGGCTTCGAAGCGCTGGATGGCCTGTACCGAGACGCCGGATGCTTGAGCCAGTTGCTCCATGTCCCAGCCCAGCAAGTCGCGGGCCTGGGTGCAGTGTTCCGGGGTGAATTGATAGAGCGCAATACGTTCCAGGGTGATTTTCATCGCGAGGGAAGCCATGGTTTTCTCCGGGAGGATGACAGGTGGTTCGCTAAAGCACTGTTTATTTGTACAGTTGTTTGGCGCCCGAATCAAACTCATTTTCAGCCTGGGGCCCGGCGCTTCGTGACAAGGCTTTTCCCGGGGCTCTAAAGCGGGTGGTTCAGATAGGTCGAGGGGGCTTGCCCCAGTACGCGGCGGAACATGGTCGAGAATGCCGCCGGGCTGTCGTAGCCGAAATCCATCGCGATCCGCGTCACCGGCTCCCCGGCAGCCAGGCGTGCCAGGGCCAGGACCACGCAGGCGCGCTGTCGCCATTGCACGAAGCTCATGTCGGTCTGTTGGCGAAACAGGCGATTGAAGGTCCGCAGGCTGATGTGCAGTTGCTCGGCCCAGCGTTCCGGCGACTGATGGGCATTGGGGCGCTGCAGGAACGAGCGACACAACCCCAGCAGGCGAACGTCGGCCGGCAGTGGGATATGCAGCGGCAGGCGAGTGGTGCGCGCCAGCTCATGCAACAGCAGGCTGACCAACACCCCATCACGGCCGTCTTGCTGGTACTCCAGCGGCATCTCGACCGCCTCCAGCAGCAGTTGGCGCATCAAGGGCGAGACGCTGATCACCTGGCATTCGCTGCCCAGCAACGGCGCGCGCGCCGGTTCGATGTACAGGCTGCGGGTGCTCACCCCGAGCATCAGCACCTCATGCTCGACCTGCGGCGCGATCCACACCGCGCGCTGCGGCGGCACCACCCAGTTGCCCTGGCGGGTGCTGACCTGCATGACCCCGGTGGCGCCATACAGTAACTGGGCGCGGCGATGACTGTGGCGTGCCAGCAGATAACCGTCGGCATAGTCGGTGCCGATCGCCACCACCGGGCGCGGCGTGTGATCCAGTTGGTTGATCGAAATATTGCGCATTCAGGCACCATCCGGCAGTTGGCGTAAACGCGAATATTATTGGCTGGCTTGCGCAAGCAAGCCAAGGCGCCGCCCTCTATCGTTCGCGTTCTTTCTGCTGACGGACGGTGTTCGATGCTCTATTTACTCCTCGCACTTTTTGGCTGCCTGAGCGGTGTCACCGCGGTGCTGTTCGGGTTTGGCGGCGGCTTTGTGGTGGTGCCCTTGCTCTATCGCCTGCTGCTGGCCAGTCATGGCAGCGACAGCGCGATCAGCCAGTCGGCGATGCAGGTGGCGGTGGCCACATCGACCTGCGTAATGATCGTCAACGCGCTGCTCGCCACCTTCAAACACCGGCGCGCCGGCAACCTGATCCGCGAGTACGTGTGGCCCCTGGGAGGTTATATCGGTCTTGGCGCGGTGTTCGGTGCGCTGGCCGCGAGTTGGGTGGATGGCGAGGTGATTCGCTACACCTTTATCGCCTACCTGGGATTGACCATCGCCGACTGCCTGTTGCGGCGCGGCTTTTTACAACCCTCAGCCAGCGCCACTCCGCGCCTCCTGGGGCGGGCGCGGACGGCTGGCAGCGGCCTGGGGATCGGTGTCATAGCAACCTTTCTCGGCGTGGGCGGCAGCGTCATGACCGTGCCCCTGTTGCGCCGTTGCGGGCTGAGCATGACCCAGGCCACCTCCATGGCCAACCCGCTGAGTGTGCCGGTGGCCCTGGCCGGCACCCTGACTTACCTGGTGCTGGCCGGGTTCAGCGATTTCGACCTGGGCCCCTGGTTTATCGGCTATGTCGACCTGCTGGCCTTCGCGGTGCTGACCCTCGGCTCGTTGCTGGGTATTCGCCTGGCGTCGCCGTGGATCGGGCGGATTGCCGATCGCCTGCATGCGCGGGTGTATATCGGCCTGTTGCTGCTGGTGCTGTTGAGCATGTGCTGGCACTGAATCCGCCTGCCCGACGCTTGAATCTTTAACGCGCCAGCAGTCGATTCTGCCGGCCAACCTCGCCATACTTCAGCGCCGTTATCAGGCAGGCAGGGCTCGTTCCTGTCGCCCCCCTGTTCAAGGAAGGCTGAATGTACAAAGGACGCTTCGGTTGGCGCGCACTCTGGGTCGCCATGGTGCTGCTGGCATTGTTGGTGGTGCTTGGGTTGTGGCCATCTCGGCAGGCGCGGCCGGTGGACGGGCTGTATACCGGGACTCTGGGCAGCACCCCGATCGTGCTGCAACTGGACCTGAGCAACCCGGCCAAGGCCAGTGGTCGCTATTTTGCAAAAAACGCCCTGCATGATCAGCGCTTTGCTGGCACGCTCGAAGCCGACCAATTGCTGCTCGAGGAGCACGCCGAGGATCGCTACACGCCCTCTGCCCGGATGCGCCTTAAAAAAATCCCCGATGGTCGCTGGCAGGGCCAGTGGATGAGCGCAGAAGGGCGGCAGACCCTGCTGACCCTCGACCCCGCTCGGGTCGACCCGCCACAGGCCGAGGCACAGCCGGTGTTCGCCGAGACTTACCAGGCGTCGCCCTACGATTTTCTGCGTTTGCAATGGCTGCAGCTAACGGCCGCTGAGCCGGTGGAGTACATGGGTTACAGCCTGCAATGGTGGACCGAGCCGACCTCGAAAATAAAAATGTTCGAAGTGCTTTCAGGCTATACGCCCGAGGAGCGCGAGCGGATCAACCAGCACCTGCGCCAGCGCCTGTGGTCCGAAGTGGCGTCGCATTTCACCTGCCTGGCCAAGGTCGGCGCTGATGACAGTTATCACCAAGCCAGTACTTCGGTCACGTTGCTGACCCCGGACATTGTCAGCGCCAGCTTCTACATCGCCCGGCGTTGTGGCGACGAACCCCCGGACGAGGGCGAGCAGCCGGTCAACCTCGACGCCCATAGCGCTCAGCCGCTGTTTCTGGAAGACGTGCTGTGGGTGGGCCAGGGCCCGGCGATAAATGCCCATGACCGGCGGCGCCAAGCTGACGGGCACTTGCCTGAAGCCCAGGCCAAGGCCTTCGACGATTACCGTAGCCAGGTGTTTGCGCCCTGGCTGGTGGCACAGTTGCAGAGCCTGTATCCGCAACCCATGCTGGCCCCGGAAGAGGCTGATCGAGTCTGTGATTTCAACAACCCCGGCCACTGGCGCAACCCGGCCTGGTACTTCACGCCCCAGGGCCTGTACCTGTCGCCGGTCTACCCGGAAAAACTGCAATGGTGTGGTGGCGTGGTCTGGTCCGTGCTGCCGTTCTCGGTATTGCAGCAGCATCCGGGCAAGGCCGGGCTGAAGTTGCCGGAGCCAAGCCTGTATGCCCGGCCCTGAGCGCATCGCACCAGGGCCTGCGGCCTCTTTATTCAAGGATCATCCAATGTTCAAGGGACTGTTGCGCCAGCTGTCACTGGCCGCCGTGTTGTGTGCTGGGCTGTGCAGTTCGCTGTGGGCGGACGAAGGCCCTCGGGTCTACAGCGGCACCCTGGGCAAGACGCCGATTGTGCTGATGCTTGATAGCTCCAATGACAACGAGGTGAGCGGCCGTTACTTCTACCAGAAGTACCACCTGGACCTGGCGCTCAATGGCCGCCGCGACGGGCAGCTCATCAGCCTGGCCGAAGGCGAGGACCGGGGCGGGGAGGGCAAGGCGCTGCCACACCTGCGCTTGCGCGAGACTGCCAGCGGCTTGCGGGGGCAGTGGCAAAGCCCCGAGGGCAAGCAACTTGAGGTCGAGTTGAGCCTGGCCCAGCTGCCGCCCCTGCCCAGTGATGCGCTGCCGTACCTGGCCACGCTCTACACCGACGCGCCTTATGAATACCTGCGGCTGCAGGGCCTGACCCTGCAACCGGGCAAGCAACAGGTATTCATGGGCTACACCCTGCAGTGGTGGAGCGAACCGCAGTCCAACGTCAGCCTGTTCGAAGTGGTCGAAGGTTACCCGGCCGAGCAGCGCACGCGGATCAATCAGCAACTGATGACGCGCCTGTGGCGCGACGTCGCGCAATACCACGAGTGCCGGCTCAATGGCGGCGAGGCTGCGGTGTATGAGCAACACGCCCGCCCCAAATTGCTGAGCCCGGCGTTGCTCAGTGTCAGTATTTCCAGGAGCTGGGATTGTGGCGGGCCGCACCCGGACGAAACCGAGGCCGGCTTCAACCTGCAAGTGGACACGGCCCGGGAACTGACCCTGGAGGACCTGTTGTGGCTCGGTGAGGGCCGGGCATTTCGCTACGTGCGGGATGAGAATGGCTGGGGCGAGGAGGAGTCCGATGTCGACTCCAGCGGTTTTGCCGATTATCGCCGGCAGCGTCTTGCCCCCTGGCTGATCAGCCAGTTCCAGACCCTGCACCCCCAGGGGCTGACCCCTCCAGCCAGCGATCAGGCGGGGTGTGACTACAGCAATGTGGAGCGCTGGGTGTACGTCAATTGGTACCTGGGAGGGGATGGATTGCAGGTGCTTCCGGCTTTTTCCCACAGCGAGGGCGGGTGCCGGGCCCCGGCCTGGAGCGTATTGCCCTACAGCCTTGTCAGGCAGCATCCCGGTCGCCTGGCGTTGCCATTACCCTGAACCGCTTATTTCATCTGTCGGGCGCCTGCTCGTTTTTCAAGGACCGTTCAATGTTCAAAGGACTGCTGCTGCGGACCTGCCGCTTCGCGCTCTACTCGCTGTTGCTGTCGGGGTCGGCCTGGGCCAGCGAGGGCAAGCAGGTATTCACCGGCACCCTGGGTCAGGCACCGATTGTCGTCGAGCTGTTCGAGGACATGGCGGGGGATGTTCAGGGGCGCTACTTCTACCGCAAGTACCACAAGGACCTGCGCCTTGAAGGCAAGCGCGAGGGCGATGCGCTGGTGCTTGAGGAAAGTCGCTGGGGCAGCAGCGGCGCCCACCCCGGTTTGCGCCTGGAGCCTTCGGCCAAGGGCTGGCATGGCGAATGGAAAGGCGCCGATGGCAAGACCCTCAAGATCGAATTGAGCCCGGCGCAGATCCCGCCACTGCCAGCCGAACCGATTCCGTACCTGGCCTTGATGCACGACATGGCGCCCTATGATTACCTGCGTTTGCTGGAGCTCAAGCTCAAGCCCGGTAAAAAGCAGCACTTCATGGGCTACAGCCTGCAATGGTGGAGCGAGCCCGAGTCCGGCGCGACCCTGTTTGAAGTGGTGGCCGGTTACCCGCAGCCGGCGCTCAAGGCCATCAACCTGCAGCTATCGAGCAGTTTGTGGCAGGCGGTGGTGGCCTATCACGGCTGTCTGCTGGCCGGCGGTGACGAGGGTTCTTTCCAGCAGACGGCCAAGCCGATGCTGCTGACGTCGTCGGTGATCAGCGTCAGTGTCAGCCATGAGTTCATGTGTGGCGGCGCGAGCCCCAATCAGGATCAGTTTCCGATCAACCTGGATGCCCGCACGGGCCGGCCCCTGACCCTGGAGGACGTGATGTGGATCGCCGAGGGCGAGCCGATTCATTACGAGCAATTCATGCCCGGGCGCGACCATTACCCGGCCGAAATCACCGACGCCTACTACGACTACCGCAATACACTCTTTGGTCGCTGGCTGGTGGAGTACTTCCAGGAGCTGTACCCGCGGCAGATGAAAGACACCGGCGAGCAGGGCGGCTGCGACTACGACAATGAGCAGCGCTGGAAATTTGCCAACTGGTACTTCACCGCCAAGGGCCTGTATTTCAACCCCGACTTCGTTCAGGCGGCCTCGGCCTGTCGTTGGCCGAGCTGGAGTTACCTGCCGTATTCCATCGTCAAAAAGACCCCGGGCGGGGTCCCGCTGCTCCTGCCTGACTAACTGCCTGTAGCCGACTGCGCCTTGAGCCCCGGCGCTTCGCGAATGATGAAGTGCTCGAGGCTCTCGATATTGGCGCTGAACACTTCGAACGTCTTATCGGGGCTCTTTTTGCTCGGCACCTGCTTCAGCTCCGGCGTCACCCCGTAAAAGAAGCAGTACAACTCCCGCTTGCTGTCGATGGCGTGCTTGATTTCCTCGAGGAAAGCGTTGCGCTTGCGGTAGTTGTCGATCAGCTTTTTGCTCAGGTAGACATTGACCGAATAAGGCTTTTTCTTGGCCTCGGTGTCTTTCTTGAACCAGACCTTTTGCTCGAAATCGATGCGAAAGCTCAGGTTGTAGTCCTTGATCTCCTTGATCTTGCCCCAGTAAATCAAGCCCCTGTTGTCTTGCAGGTACTCGATCTTCTTGAAAAACGTGGCATAGGACGCGCTGTGCTCGCCGATCTTGAGCGGCATGCGCTTGAGCAGCTCCTTGTCGTCGATATTCGACACAAAGCATTCCACCGGGTGGGCGAAGACGCTGGTTTTATCCGGTGCAGTCTCCCGAGCGGTGTGGGGCGTTTCGCTGCGGGAGGCGGGCGCTGGAATGTCCTGAGGAGCGTGGGCTGCTTCGATCCTGGCGGCAGGCTTGCGCTGGTATTCGCGGCGGACCAGCAACAGCTCGGACGGGAAGTGTTCTTCACGTCCGTCCTCGCTCTCGCTGCTGTCCAGTTCGCCAGTCAGCGCCCTGCTGCCATAAGGGCAGCCCTCTATATGCAGGGTGCCCGGCAGGTTCTTGAAGTGCGGGGTGCGGATGTAATTGATGTTCTTGGCATTGAAGGTGCCCAAGCCGTTGCCGGCCTCGAACGCGTTGCGGCAGGCATCGTTGGGGCACTGGAACTGCTCCTTCGCCGAGTCGAAGGCCAGGGTCTCGTCGAAATTCAGGTCACGCACGTCATAGATCGACAACTTGTCGTCGAGGCTGATGCAGTAGGCGAGGTCGAATTTCATGGGGCCGGATCCTTGAGCGAAAAGGGCCTTTTATAGCGGTAGCACCGGTTGGCTGCACGCATTCTTTGCATGCCGTACCTGCTCAACCGGATCGGCTGCCTTGCTGGCGCGCAAGCAGGGCGAGTAGGCTCTGTCCACCCCGGGTCATCATGCATCCGCCGTTGTACCCACCTTTACAAGGACGTTGCTTATGACGCGCTGCCCACGCTGGTTGCTCTATGTGATGCTCGGCTTCACTTCCCTGACCGCCCATGGGGCTCAAGCCGACGACGCACTGCCTTTCACCGTCGAGGCTGCCGAGGGTTATGAACAGGAGATGGCGCTGATCAAAAAGGCCGACGAAGGCGATGTCGCCGCAGCCTTTAACCTGGGTTACACCTATTACACCCAACAGAATTATCCCGGTGCCATACGCTGGTACGGCAGGGCTGCGGAGCTGGGCAATGACCGCGCGGCCTTCGAGATCGCGATCATTTACCGCGATGGCCTGCTCGGCGAACCCGACCAGAAGAAAATGATCAAGTACCTGACGCTAGCCACCAAGCACGGCCTGGACCTGGCGCTCATGGAGCTTGCCGCCAGCCATTTGCAGGGAACTGGCGTCAAACAGGACGTGAAAACCGCCATGTACTTTTACGAGCAGGCGGCCAAAAAAGGCAATGCCGAAGCCCAGTTCGCCTTGAGCAAGTTGTATTGGAGCGCCGACCGAGGCGTCGAGGACGCCTTCGCCTCGGCCGATGGGCAACTCGACGAATGGGACGCGCGCTACAGCAGCGACGATCGCAAAGCCGGGTATTGGCTGTGCCAGTCCGCCCAACAAAACTATGCCCCCGCGCAGTACGCGCTGAGCTACGCCTACGGCTTTGGGCAAGGGGATATCCCCCTGGATCAAAAGCAGCGAAAGCTCTGGCTGCACAAAGCCGCTGCCAATGGCTCGGAACAGGCACAGCAGGAGATCGCCAACTCCAGCGTCGCCTGGTACACCGCCGCCGAGCGCTGGGCCAAGGACTTGTTCGAGACCACGCCTGAGCCGACGTGCCCCAATGATGCAGGGGTGTTGAAGGGCTGAGGTGTTTCAGGCTTCGGGCTGTAATCGCTCAGCGACCGATCCGACCGCCCATAAAAAAGCCCTGACCAGGTCAGGGCTTTTTGGTGTTTGCCGATTCAAATGATGATCGGAAAACTCAGGCGAGCTTCTGGAATCAATCCCAGCTCAACGCGCCACCAGTCTGATACTCGATAACCCGAGTCTCGAAGAAGTTTTTCTCTTTCTTCAAGTCCATGATTTCGCTCATCCATGGGAACGGGTTGGTGGTGCCTGGGTATTCTTCTTTGAGGCCGATCTGCGACAGGCGACGGTTGGCGATGAACTTGAGGTAGTCCTCCATCATCGCTGCGTTCATGCCCAGTACGCCGCGCGGCATGGTGTCGCGAGCGTATTCGATTTCCAGCTGGGTGCCTTGCAGAATCATTTGCGAGGCTTCTTCCTTCATCTCGGCGTCCCACAGGTGCGGGTTTTCGATTTTGATCTGGTTGATCACGTCGATGCCGAAGTTCAGGTGCATGGATTCGTCGCGCAGGATGTACTGGAACTGCTCGGCGACGCCGGTCATTTTGTTGCGACGGCCCATGGACAGGATCTGGGTGAAGCCGCAGTAGAAGAAGATGCCTTCCAGAACGCAGTAGTAGGCAATCAGGTTGCGCAGCAGCTCTTTGTCGGTGTCGACGGTGCCGGTTTCGAACTTCGGATCAGAGATCGAACGGGTGTACTTCAGGCCCCAGGCGGCTTTTTTAGCGACCGATGGGATCTCGTGGTACATGTTGAAGATTTCGCCTTCGTCCATGGCCAGCGATTCGATGCAGTACTGGTAGGCGTGGGTGTGGATCGCCTCTTCGAACGCCTGGCGCAGGATGTACTGGCGGCATTCCGGGTTGGTGATCAGGCGGTACACGGCCAGGACCAGGTTGTTGGCAACCAGGGAGTCGGCGGTGGAGAAGAAGCCCAGGTTGCGCATCACGATGCGGCGTTCGTCGTCGGTCAGGCCTTCCGGGTCTTTCCAGAGGGCGATGTCGGCGGTCATGTTGACTTCTTGCGGCATCCAGTGGTTGGCGCAACCGTCCAGGTACTTCTGCCAGGCCCAGTCATATTTGAATGGCACCAGTTGGTTGAGGTCGGCGCGGCAGTTGATCATGCGCTTTTCGTCGACGGCCACACGGGCAGAAGCCCCTTCGAGCTCGGCCAGGCCTTCGGCGACGTCGAGCTTGTCGAGGGCGGCCTTGGCGCGAATGATCGCGGCGGAGTCGTTGGCGGTTACTGCGCGAGCTTCGAGAGCAGCGGCACCGCCGGCGCTGTCGAGGCGGTCCATGTTGGCTTCAGAAGCGTGGCCGGCGTTGGCGCCTTTAGCGGCAACTTCGCCTTCTTCTTTGTCGAATTCGTCCCAGCTCAGCATGACGTGTCGTCTCCTGCATGAGGGCCAGATGCCCGTGTGAAAACAAAAGGGTTGGCTTTTCACACGGCCTCACTTGGCCGCATTTGATCTATAGAAAGTCGTTTGTTGCAGCAGCTGAACGCAGGCAATAACGGAATATGTGTACGGAGGTCTGGAACGGCCGTCGGGTGGAGCTGAGGTTGTCGGCTCGTGCGCGGGTCCAGCCGGTGACTGCAATCCGGTAAGGGAATGTTGCGGCCCCGTTTTGAGGACGCATTATAGGGATTTTTTCAGGCCTGTGGGGCGACCAAGTAGCGCAGGTTGGCTCACAAAGGGAAGGCACTGAGGGCGAAGCGAGGGTTTACAGGGCTTTGGCCGTGGGAGGGGGGCTGAAGATTTTTTTTTGACGGTGAAAATAGAGGCCGAAAAAGGCCAGGAAACTGGGTTTTTTACTAGATGTAGTGGTTTGAGGTGGTTTTGGTCGGCTTCAAACACTACTAAGCCCGACCGGAGTCGGGCTGTGAAGTCGCCTGCCAGGATCAGCCAAGGTTGGCCGATCCGGTGCGATCGTAGCCATCAGCGGCGAAGGTGGCCGAGCCAGTACGGTCGAAGCCATCTTCGGCAACAGTGGCCGAGCCGGTGCGGTCATAGCCGTCTTCGGCAAAGGTGGCCGAGCCGGTGCGGTCATAGCCGTCTTCAACAAAGGTGGCAGAACCTGTGCGGTCATAACCATCGGCGGCAATGGCCGAGCCGGTACGGTCATAGCCGTCAGCGGCAAATGTGTTGGCGGCCAGTACGGAAAGGGTCAGGGCGAGGATCAGTTTGGTTTTCATGTCGGTAGCTCCAGGTGTTGTTCGTTTTGTGCGGTGGGTGTGAAGCCCATACTAATCGGATTAAATTGATTAAAAAGCGCAAAAAATGCCGTTTAATAATCGATTATTTCGATTTGTTTGCGATGGCTTCTCCACGCATGGCCGGCAAGGTCTGCCAGGCGCTAAACGAAATTTCAGGGAATCGGTCGAGTGCGAGTGCCGTGTTCGCGTCTCGATTAGACGATGCTCTGCAACAGTCCCGTGAGCCGGTGTGTGGCGGGCATCTTTGCCGCAAGAGTGATTTCTTGCGGCCGGCAGTTATAAAGTCTTTTGAAACTAACTTGGCTCTCAGCCGTTAGAGCAGCCGCTGCCCATGACGCGATATTGCAGAATATGTCTTTGGCCGTTGGAGTCTTCGTACTCCATTCGCGCCGGTACAACTTCGCACACACTGGGAACTTCGCTCATGGAGATAACTTTGGCGATGTCCAGGTCGGACGAGTAAGAGTATTCCTCTACCGGTGTTTGCTGGCTGGCAACATCAGTCGGGATCTCGTCAGCCATCGCAGTGACGCAAAGACTGCTGAGGGCCAGAACTAATAAAGCTTTCATTTCAAATTTACCTTTCTAAGGTCGTGTGGGGTCACGCAACCTTTTTGGGGTTGCGTGTGGAACTTGAGTAAGTGTTTTGGATTAACTGCCTTCGTGGGGGCTGCAACTTGGTTAATCACTTTGCCTTGTTGGCGAGACCGATTTTAGGCGCCTGGGCGGCCGGCATATAGCCGTGCTTTTGATAAACACTATTGACGGATTTTGTAACAATCCCCGGATTTCCGGGGCCGCGGACCCAGATTCGGGCCTTTTCAATATCACTTGGAATTGGCTACAGCCTGCGTACTAGAGCGGCTGATGAGGTAAATAGGACGTTTTGTAGGGGCTTGTTACTACCATCGTCGAATGGTTCTATAGGCCCGCCCCGGCTAAAACAGGGGCATACAACAACAACTATGTCACCGAGGTAAGAAAGATGAGTGCGGCTTCTCTGTATCCCGTTCGTCCCGAGGTTGCGGCCAATACGCTGACTGACGAGGCGACCTACAAGGCCATGTACCAGCAGTCGGTCGTCAACCCCGACGGCTTCTGGCGCGAGCAGGCCAAGCGCCTCGACTGGATCAAGCCTTTCACCACGGTGAAGCAGACCTCCTTCGACGATCACCATGTCGACATCAAGTGGTTTGCCGACGGCACCCTCAACGTTTCCTACAACTGCCTGGACCGGCACCTGGCTGAGCGCGGCGATCAGATCGCGATCATCTGGGAGGGCGATGACCCTGCCGAAAGCCGCAACATCACCTATCGCGAGTTGCACGAAGAAGTCTGCAAATTCGCCAACGCCCTGCGTGGCCAGGACGTACACCGCGGCGACGTGGTGACTATCTATATGCCGATGATCCCCGAAGCCGTGGTCGCGATGCTGGCCTGCACCCGCATCGGCGCCATCCACTCGGTGGTCTTCGGCGGCTTCTCGCCTGAAGCCCTGGCCGGTCGCATCATCGACTGCCGCTCGAAAGTGGTGATCACCGCCGACGAAGGCATTCGCGCCGGCAAGAAGATCCCGCTCAAGGCCAATGTCGACGACGCCCTGACCAACCCGGAAACCAGCAGCATCCAGAAGGTCATCGTGTGCAAGCGCACCGGTGGCAGCATCAAGTGGAACCAGCATCGCGACATCTGGTACGAAGACCTGATGAAGGTTGCCGGCACCGTCTGCGCACCCAAGGAAATGGGGGCTGAAGAAGCCCTGTTCATCCTTTATACCTCTGGCTCCACCGGCAAGCCCAAGGGCGTGCAGCACACCACCGGCGGCTACCTGTTGTACGCGGCCCTGACCCACGAGCGCGTGTTCGACTACCGCCCAGGGGAAATCTACTGGTGCACCGCCGACGTCGGCTGGGTCACCGGTCACACTTATATTGTCTACGGCCCGCTGGCCAATGGCGCGACCACCCTGTTGTTCGAAGGTGTGCCGAACTACCCGGACATCACCCGGGTGGCGAAGATCGTCGACAAGCACAAGGTCAACATCCTCTACACCGCGCCGACTGCGATCCGCGCCATGATGGCCTCCGGCACCGCCGCCTGTGAGGGCGCCGATGGCAGCAGCCTGCGTCTGCTGGGTTCGGTGGGCGAGCCGATCAACCCGGAAGCCTGGGACTGGTACTACAAGAACGTCGGTCAATCCCGTTGCCCGATCGTCGACACCTGGTGGCAGACCGAAACCGGCGCGACCCTGATGAGTCCGTTGCCGGGCGCCCATGCGCTGAAGCCGGGTTCTGCCGCGCGGCCGTTCTTTGGCGTGGTGCCGGCCTTGGTCGACAACCTGGGCAACATCATCGAGGGCGCAGCCGAAGGCAACCTGGTGATTCTCGATTCGTGGCCAGGCCAGGCGCGCACGCTCTATGGCGACCACGACCGGTTCGTCGATACCTACTTCAAGACCTTCCGGGGCATGTATTTCACCGGTGACGGTGCACGTCGTGACGAGGACGGTTACTGGTGGATCACCGGGCGTGTGGATGACGTACTCAACGTTTCCGGGCACCGCATGGGCACCGCCGAGATCGAGAGCGCCATGGTCGCCCACCCTAAAGTCGCGGAAGCGGCGGTGGTCGGGGTGCCGCACGACATCAAGGGGCAGGGCATTTATGTCTACGTCACCCTCAATGGCGGCGAAGAGCCGAGCGAAGCGCTGCGCCTTGAGTTGAAGAACTGGGTGCGCAAGGAGATCGGTCCGATTGCTTCGCCGGACGTGATTCAGTGGGCGCCAGGCCTGCCGAAGACCCGTTCCGGGAAGATCATGCGGCGTATCCTGCGCAAAATCGCGACCGCCGAGTACGACGGCCTGGGGGATATCTCGACCCTGGCTGACCCGGGAGTGGTGCAGCACCTGATCGAAACCCACAAGACGATGAACGTCGCGTAACACGCGCTACCTGTCATCGAGCCCCGCCCGGCCTTGCGCCTGGCGGGGCTTTTTTTGCTTGGCGTCGGCGCTTTGTATTGGTGTCGATTGGCCCTTGGGGCTGAGATGCTGGCCCTGCGACGCGACATCGATCGACCTGGCACTCTGCGGCAATTGATCGGGCCAGCGCAGCCTGACGGCAGCGGCTGCAGAGATGATAAATATCGGTTTTGTCCATCGGACGTATCTGAATGTTACCGGGATCGCCCAAGGTGTAACCCTGTGCCCAATAGCGGGGCCATGGGAAACGCCAGGCCCCATTTTCGGGCGTGTTTTATCCAGGTAAAAAATAAGTCATTACGCTGAGCTTGCCGGAATAGAAGGCTTTGCCAATAATAGGCCCGCAATTTGCAGCATGTATCGGTTCCATTTCTTTTGCTCTTGCATAAACCCGAAGAGCTGTCAATGCGCCTGACCGGCTTTCTCGATGCTTGTGTAATTTGTTGTCGCATTGAAGAAATATCGGCTTCCGGCCTGTCGTTAGAATGCCGATCACTCGCTCGTCGTCGCCTGTGCTGGATTTTCGCCGGGCTGCCAAGGACGCTGCGCCGCTAATCAGGTTCCACCCATTCGCATATTGGGCTGTCGCTCACTCTGCCGTTTTCGCCCTTTACCGATGGAGTCCTAAGATGAAGAAACTCGTGCTTCTTGGCGCCCTGGCACTGTCCGTGCTCTCCCTGCCGACATTCGCTGATGAAAAGCCCCTGAAAATTGGTATTGAAGCGGCTTACCCTCCGTTTGCCTCCAAGGCGCCGGACGGCGGCATCGTCGGGTTCGACTACGACATCGGCAACGCCCTCTGTGAAGAGATGAAGGTCAAGTGTGTATGGGTCGAGCAAGAGTTCGACGGCCTGATCCCGGCCCTCAAGGTTCGCAAGATCGACGCCATCCTGTCGTCGATGTCGATCACCGATGATCGCAAGAAGTCCGTGGACTTCACCGGCAAGTACTACAACACCCCGGCACGTCTGGTCATGAAGGCCGGCACTCAGATCAGCGATGGCCTGACCGAGCTCAAAGGCAAGAACATTGGCGTGCAACGTGGTTCGATCCACGAACGCTTTGCCCGTGAAGTGCTGGCGCCGCTGGGTGCCGAGATCAAGCCTTACGGTTCGCAGAACGAAATCTACCTGGATGTGGCCGCCGGTCGTCTCGATGGCACCGTGGCAGACGCCACCCTGTTGAACGACGGCTTCCTGAAGACCGATTCCGGCAAGGGCTTCGCCTTCGTGGGTCCGGCCTTCACCGACGTCAAATACTTTGGCGACGGCGTAGGGATCGCGGTACGCAAGGGTGATGCGCTCAAAGACAAGATCACCACTGCCATCGCCGCCATTCGTGCGAACGGCAAGTACAAGCAAATCCAGGACAAGTACTTCGACTTCGATATTTACGGCCAGTAATACGTCGAAGCAGTTAGTCCGAGATGGCGCAAGCAGCAGAATCTCTGAAGTTTGCGCCATTTTTTCATCCCAATTTTCGAGGACCTGAATCATGTTGAAAGGCTACGGGGCTGTCATCCTCGATGGCGCTTGGCTGACGCTTCAGCTCGCCTTGTCGTCCATGGCCCTGGCCATTGTTCTGGGTCTGATCGGGGTCGCGCTGCGCCTGTCACCGGTGCGCTGGCTGGCCTGGCTGGGCGATCTGTATTCGACGGTGATCCGTGGGATTCCCGACCTGGTGCTGATCCTGCTGATTTTCTACGGCGGCCAGGACCTGCTCAACCGCGTCGCACCGCTGCTGGGTTTTGACGACTACATCGACCTCAACCCGCTGGCTGCCGGTATCGGCACCCTGGGTTTCATCTTCGGTGCCTACCTGTCGGAAACCTTCCGCGGTGCCTTTATGGCCATCCCCAAGGGGCAGGCCGAAGCTGGCATGGCTTACGGCATGAGCAGTTTCCAGGTGTTTTTCCGGGTGCTGGTGCCGCAGATGATTCGCCTGGCGATTCCCGGCTTCACCAATAACTGGCTGGTCCTGACCAAGGCCACCGCGCTGATTTCGGTGGTGGGCCTGCAAGACATGATGTTCAAGGCCAAGCAGGCGGCAGACGCCACCCGCGAGCCTTTCACCTTCTTCCTTGCAGTGGCGGCGATGTACCTGGTGATCACCAGCGTCTCGTTGCTGGCACTGCGTTACCTTGAGAAGCGCTACTCGGTAGGCGTAAGGGCGGCTGATCTATGATCTTCGACTACAACGTCATTTGGGAGGCGATGCCGCTGTACCTGGGCGGCCTGCTGACCACCTTGAAACTCCTGGCCCTGTCGCTGTTTTTCGGTCTGCTGGCGGCCTTGCCCCTGGGGCTGATGCGGGTCTCCAAGCAGCCGATCATCAACATGACCGCCTGGCTCTACACCTACGTGATCCGCGGCACGCCGATGCTGGTGCAGCTGTTTCTGATCTACTACGGCCTGGCGCAGTTCGAGGCGGTGCGTGAGAGTTTTCTCTGGCCGTGGCTGTCGAGCGCAACCTTCTGTGCCTGCCTGGCCTTTGCCGTGAACACCAGCGCCTACACCGCTGAAATCATCGCCGGCAGCCTGCGGGCCACGCCTAATGGCGAGATCGAAGCGGCCAAGGCCATGGGCATGTCGCGCTACAAGATGTATCGCCGCATCCTGCTGCCGTCGGCCCTGCGCCGAGCGCTGCCGCAGTACAGCAACGAAGTGATCATGATGCTGCAGACCACCAGTCTGGCCTCCATCGTGACCCTGATCGACATCACCGGCGCCGCCCGTACCGTCAACGCCCAGTACTACCTGCCGTTCGAGGCCTACATCACCGCTGGCGTGTTCTACCTGTGTCTGACCTTCATCCTGGTGCGCCTGTTCAAGCTGGCCGAGCGCCGCTGGCTGGGCTACCTGGCGCCGCGGAAGCACTGATATGGAACGTATCGATCATTCATTGCCCTGGAGCCATCTGGGCTGCGAGCGCCAGGTCTCGGTGTTTCGCTTTGGCCGTGGCGAGCGCAAGGCCTATATCCAGGCCAGCTTGCACGCCGATGAGTTGCCCGGCATGCGCACCGCCTGGGAACTGAAGAAACGCCTGACCGAGCTGGAAGCCCAGGGCGCGCTCAATGGCGTGATCGAGCTGGTGCCAGTGGCCAATCCGATCGGCCTCGGGCAGTTGCTGCAAGGCAATCACCAGGGGCGTTTCGAGGCCGGCAGCGGCAAGAACTTCAACCGTGATTTCGTTGAGCTGAGCGCGCCAGTTGCGGCGCTGCTGGAAGGGCGCCTGGGGGATGATCCCCACGCCAATATCCGCCTGATTCGCCAGGCCATGAGCGATGCCCTGGCGGCATTGCCGGCCCCGACCAGTCAGCTGCAAGGCTTGCAACGGGTATTGCTGAGCCATGCCTGTGGCGCCGATGTGGTTCTCGACCTGCATTGCGATGCCGAGGCTGCGCTGCACATGTACGCCTTGCCGCAGCAATGGCCGCAGTGGCGCTCCCTGGCTGCGCACTTGAATGTACGGGTCGGCCTGCTGGCCGAGGAGTCGGGCGGCAACTCGTTTGACGAGGCCTGTTCGCTGCCCTGGCTGCAACTTTCCCGGTTGTTTCCCGAGGCGCAGATTCCCTTGGCGTGCCTGGCGACCACCGTCGAGCTGGGCGGGCAGGCTGACACCGGTCGCCCGCAAGCCGAGGCTCATGCCGAAGGGATCCTGGCGTTTCTGGCCGAGCAGGGCCTGATCGCTGGTGAGTGGCCCAAGGCCGCGCAGGAAGCCTGCGAAGCCATGCCATTTGAAGGCACCGAGCTATTGTTTGCGCCCCATCCGGGCGTGGTGAGCTTTCTGCGTCCGGTTGGCAGCTGGGTGGAGAAGGGCGAGCCGATCTTTGAAGTGATTGACCCCTTATCCGATCGGGTCAGCATCCTGTGTGCTGGCACCAGCGGCGTGTTGTTTGCCGTGGAACGGCTACGTTATGCCCAATCCGGTTTCTGGCTGGCCAAGGTGGCGGGGCGCGAAGCGCTGCGGCACGGGCGCTTGCTCAACGACTGACTGACAGCTTTTTGTGAGAACCGACAGCATGTACAAACTTGAAGTCCAAGACCTGCATAAACGCTATGGCAGTCACGAAGTGCTCAAGGGCGTGTCCCTGAAAGCCGCCGCCGGCGATGTCATCAGCATCATCGGCTCCAGTGGCTCCGGCAAAAGTACCTTTTTGCGCTGTATCAACCTGCTTGAGCAGCCCCATGCGGGCAAGATCCTGCTGAACAACGAAGAGCTCAAGCTGGTGGCGAACAAGGACGGCGCGCTCAAGGCCGCCGACCCGAAACAACTGCAGCGCATGCGCTCGCGGCTGTCCATGGTGTTCCAGCATTTCAACCTGTGGTCGCACATGACCGCCCTGGAAAACATCATGGAAGCGCCGGTCCATGTGCTCGGCATGTCCAAGGCCGAGGCGCGGGAAAAGGCCGAGCTGTACCTGGCCAAGGTCGGCGTGGCGCACCGCAAGGACGCCTACCCGGGCCACATGTCCGGTGGTGAGCAGCAGCGGGTGGCGATTGCCCGGGCGCTGGCCATGGAGCCGGAAGTCATGCTGTTCGACGAACCGACCTCGGCGCTCGACCCGGAGTTGGTGGGTGACGTGCTGAAAGTCATGCAGGCCCTGGCCCAGGAAGGTCGGACTATGGTCGTGGTCACCCACGAAATGGGCTTTGCTCGCGAAGTGTCGAACCAGTTGGTGTTTCTGCACCAAGGGGTGGTGGAAGAGAGCGGCAACCCGCGTGAAGTGCTGGTCAATCCGCAATCCGAGCGGTTGCAGCAGTTCCTGTCGGGCAGCTTGAAGTAACAGCTGATTTAGCGCTGCCGTTGTGCACCTTTTTAGGGCATGCTGCGCCTCGCGCAGACGGGTCTATGTTGGTGCTGCCGCCCTCGGTTTTTTAACACTGTTTTCGTTTCGGATCGCACGCCATGACTGCCCATCGAATTGGTTTCCTGATTTGGCCCAGCACTAAAGCCTTGACGCTGGCGCTGGCTGAGGAGGCCTTGCGTGTTGCTCAGCGCGTGCATCCGGATGTTGTCTACGAACTCTCGTTCCTGCAGGCCGAAGCTCCGGTTGAAGGCGCCTGGCAACTGCCGGGTGAGCCTTGGGCGGGCAAGCTTGAGGGCTGCCAAAAGCTGTTTTTGCTGGCGGATGAGCCGCCGGCGTCCCTGGCGCCGGCCTTGAGCAGCGCGCTCAAGCAGCTGGTGCGAGCCGGTTGTGTGATCGGTGGCCTGTCGGCCGGCGTCTACCCGCTGGCGCAGTTGGGCTTGCTCGATGGCTATCGGGCGGCGGTGCACTGGCGTTGGCAGGATGATTTCGCCGAGCGTTTCCCCAAGGTGATTGCCACCAGTCATCTGTTTGACTGGGATCGCGATCGCCTGACCGCCTGTGGCGGTATGTCGGTGCTGGATCTGCTATTGGCGGTGCTGGCCCGTGATCACGGTGCCGAGCTGGCGGGTGCGGTGTCGGAAGAGTTGGTGGTAGAGCGGATTCGCGAAGGTGGCGAGCGCCAGCGTATTCCGTTGCAAAACCGCCTGGGTTCCAGCCATCCGAAGCTGACCCAGGCCGTGCTGCTGATGGAAGCCAATATCGAAGAGCCGCTGACCACCGATGAAATTGCCCAGCACGTTTGTGTGTCGCGCCGGCAACTGGAGCGGATCTTCAAGCAGTACCTCAATCGTGTGCCCAGCCAGTATTACCTGGAGCTGCGCCTGAACAAGGCGCGTCAGATGTTGATGCAGACCAGCAAGTCGATCATTCAGATCGGCCTGTCCTGCGGCTTCTCCTCGGGGCCGCATTTCTCCAGCGCCTACCGCAACTTCTTCGGCGCCACCCCCCGCGAAGACCGCAACCAGCGCCGCAGCAGCAGCCCGTTCGAGTTGTCATCGGTGCCGTCCGAGCGCGGTTGATCCGATCCGGCGGGTGTGGTTTTCCTGGCGTTCGACGCATTTCAGCAAAGATTACACGGCGTCTGTTCCGGTCAGCGCAGCCTGCGGCAGCGGCTACACCTCAAACATGTGCCGCTGCCGTCAGGCTGCGCGGGCCCTGAAATTCCGGCGCATTTCTCCACGGATTACACAACGCCTGTCCTGCCCAGCCCCAAACGTGGCGCGAGCCTATGGCCGCGACGACAGATCATTGGCCGACGCAATTGCGGGTAGAGCTGCCGCTAAGGCCTGTCGGCAGTTTAAACTGCGCCTTTGCGACGCTATTTGTCGCATTGCCGTAAACCCGTCTAAATCCGGGTTTGGCGCTATAAGAAGTTGTCGCTTGGCGGCAAGGCCGGGCTGAAAACTGTCCTTACAATCCCCCCATCGCTCGCCAGTTTCAGGCAGGCGTTCCTCTTCAGGAGACTCCGATGTCCGTTGAGCAAGCTCCGGTGCAACGCGCCGATTTCGACCAGGTCATGGTTCCCAACTATGCGCCTGCGGCTTTCATTCCAGTGCGTGGCGCCGGGTCCCGAGTCTGGGATCAGTCAGGTCGAGAGCTGATCGACTTCGCCGGCGGCATCGCGGTCAACGTCCTGGGTCACGCCCATCCGGCGCTGGTCGGTGCGCTGACCGAACAAGCCAACAAGCTGTGGCACGTGTCCAACGTCTTCACCAACGAGCCGGCCCTGCGCCTGGCGCACAAGTTGATCGACGCCACGTTCGCCGAGCGCGTGTTCTTCTGCAACTCCGGCGCCGAAGCCAACGAGGCCGCTTTCAAGCTGGCCCGTCGTGTCGCCTTCGATCGTTTCGGCACTGAGAAGTACGAAATCATCGCCGCGCTCAACAGCTTCCACGGCCGTACCCTGTTCACCGTCAACGTCGGTGGCCAGTCGAAGTACTCCGACGGTTTCGGTCCTAAAATCACCGGCATCACCCACGTTCCTTATAACGACCTGGCAGCGTTGAAAGCCGCCGTTTCGGACAAGACCTGCGCCGTGGTGCTGGAGCCGATCCAGGGCGAAGGCGGCGTACTGCCGGCCGAGCTGGCTTACCTGCAAGGCGCCCGCGAGCTGTGCAACGAGCACAACGCGCTGCTGGTGTTCGATGAAGTGCAAACCGGCATGGGTCGCAGCGGCAAGCTGTTCGCCTACCAGCACTACGGCGTGACGCCGGACATCCTGACCAGCGCCAAGAGCCTGGGCGGTGGTTTCCCGATCGCGGCCATGCTGACCACTGAAGCACTGGCCAAGCACCTGGTGGTCGGCACCCACGGCACCACCTACGGCGGCAACCCGCTGGCCTGTGCTGTCGCGGAAGCGGTGATCGACGTGATCAACACCCCTGAGGTACTGAGCGGTGTCAGCGCCAAGCACGACAAGTTCAAGACCCGCCTGGAGCAGATCGGCGAGAAATACGGCCTGTTCACTCAGGTGCGCGGCCTGGGCCTGCTGCTCGGTTGCGTGCTGAGCGATGCCTGGAAGGGCAAGGCCAAAGACATCTTCAACGCCGCTGAAAAAGAAGGCCTGATGATTCTGCAAGCCGGCCCGGACGTGGTGCGTTTCGCCCCGAGCCTGGTGGTTGAAGACGCCGATATCGATGCCGGCCTGGACCGCTTCGAGCGTGCCGTCGCCACGTTGACCCAAGCCTGATTCAGGCTGCAGTACTCCTCGGCGTTTATCCTCGCGGATAGGCGTCGAGCCACATTTCTGTGCCGGGCTATCCCGGCATTTTTTTCCCTGAGTCGGCCTGTTTGCCGACCTGTTTCGAGTAAGGAGTGACACCATGCTGGTGATGCGCCCCGCGCAAATGGCTGATCTGGGCGAGGTACAGCGTCTGGCTGCGGACAGCCCGATTGGTGTCACTTCCTTGCCGGATGATGTCGAACGCCTGAGCGACAAGATTGCTGCTTCCGAAGCCTCGTTCGCTGCCGAAGTCAGCTTCAACGGTGAAGAGAGCTATTTCTTTGTCCTTGAAGACACCGACAGCGGCAAGCTGGTGGGTTGCTCGGCCATCGTCGCCTCGGCCGGTTACTCCGAGCCGTTCTACAGCTTTCGCAATGAAACCTTCGTTCACGCCTCCCGCGAGCTGAAGATTCATAACAAGATTCACGTCCTGTCTCAGTGCCATGACCTGACCGGCAATAGCCTGTTGACTAGCTTCTACGTGGTGCCGGAATTGGTGGGGTCGTCGTGGTCGGAGCTCAACTCCCGCGGCCGCCTGCTGTTTGTGGCCAGCCACCCGGAGCGTTTTGCCGATTCAGTGGTGACCGAGATCGTCGGCTACAGCGACGAACAGGGCGACTCGCCATTCTGGGATGCCATCGGACGTAACTTCTTCGACCTCAACTACGCTGCCGCCGAGCGCCTGTGCGGGCTGAAAAGCCGCACCTTCCTCGCCGAACTGATGCCGCACTACCCGATCTACGTGCCGCTGCTGCCGGACGCCGCCCAAGAGGCGATGGGCCAGGTGCACCCACGGGCGCAGATCACGTTCGACATCCTGATGCGCGAAGGCTTCGAGACCGATCATTACATCGACATCTTCGACGGCGGCCCGACCCTGCATGCACGGGTTTCGGGCATTCGCTCGATCGCCCAGAGCCGCGTGGTGCCGGTGAAAATCGGTGAGGTGACCAAGGGCGGCGGACGCCAGTACCTGGTGGCCAACGCCCAGTTGCAGGATTACCGCGCGGTGTTGCTGGAGCTCGACTACGCCCCCGGCAAACCGGTGACCCTGGACTTGCAAGCGGCCGAAGCACTGGGTGTCGGCGAAGGTGCCAGCGTGCGCCTGGTAGCGGTTTGACGCCTGCTTTTGCCCAGAGAAAATTGCCCAGAAGGCAGCGAGTTTCACGGGTGGCGTTAGCGGCCCGTTTGAGGAGATAGCATGATCGTTCGTCCCGTACGCAGCAGCGATTTACCCGCGCTGATCGACCTGGCGCGCAGTACCGGCACCGGCCTGACCACTTTGCCGGCCAACGAAGAGCGCCTGACCCACCGCGTCGGCTGGGCCGAGAAAACCTTTCGCGGCGAGGCCGAGCGCGGCGATGCCGACTACCTGTTCGTGCTCGAAGACGACAACGGCCGGGTGGTGGGCATCTCCGCGATCGCCGGCGCGGTCGGCCTGCGTGAGCCCTGGTACAACTTCCGGGTCGGCCTGACGGTCAGCGCCTCCCAGGAACTCAATATCTACCGCGAGATTCCGACGCTGTTCCTGGCCAACGACCTGACCGGCAACTCCGAGCTGTGCTCGCTGTTCCTGCACGCCGATTACCGCACCGGCCTCAACGGCCGCATGCTGGCCAAGGCGCGGATGCTGTTTATCGCCGAGTTCCCGCAGCTGTTCGGCAACAAGATCATTGCCGAAATGCGCGGCATGTCCGACCCCGCCGGGCGCTCGCCATTCTGGGAAAGCCTGGGCCGGCACTTCTTCAAGATGGAGTTCAGCCAGGCCGACTACCTGACCGGGGTGGGCAACAAGGCGTTTATCGCCGAGCTGATGCCCAAGTTCCCGCTCTACACCTGCTTCCTGTCCGAAGACGCGCGCAGCGTGATCGGCAAGGTCCACACCGACACCGAGCCGGCCCTGGCCATGCTCAAGAGTGAAGGTTTCAGCTATCAGGGCTACGTCGACATCTTCGACGCCGGTCCGGCGGTGGAATGCGAAACCAGCAAGATCCGCGCGGTACGCGACAGCCAGGCGCTGGTGCTGGCGATCGGCACCCCGGGCGATGACGCCACGCCGTTCCTGATCCACAACCGCAAGCGCGAGGATTGCCGCATCACGGCCGCTCCGGCGCGCTTTGCCGCCGGCACCCTGGTGGTCGATCCCCTGACCGCCAAACGCCTGCAACTCAACGCCGGCGACCAGGTCCGCGCGGTTCCGTTGTCTGCTTCCCGGGAGTCCAAGTAATGAATGCGCAATACATCGCTGGTGAGTGGCTGGCAGGGCAGGGCGAAGCCTTTCAATCCCTGAACCCGGTAACGCAGCAGGTGCTGTGGACCGGCAACGGCGCCACCGCCGAACAGGTTGAATCTGCGGTCCAGGCCGCGCGCCAGGCATTTCCGGCCTGGGCCAAGCGCTCCCTGGACGAGCGCATCGCGGTGCTGGAAGCCTTTGCCGCCAGCCTGAAGAACCACGCCGACGAACTGGCCCGCTGCATTGGCGAGGAGACCGGCAAGCCGCTGTGGGAGTCGGCCACCGAAGTCACCAGCATGGTCAACAAGATTGCCATCTCGGTGCAGAGCTACCGTGAGCGTACCGGCGAGAAGAGCGGCCCCCTGGGCGACGCCACCGCCGTGCTGCGCCACAAGCCACACGGCGTGGTGGCGGTGTTCGGCCCTTACAACTTTCCGGGCCACTTGCCCAACGGCCATATCGTCCCGGCCTTGCTGGCGGGCAACAGCGTGCTGTTCAAACCCAGCGAGCTGACGCCCAAAGTCGCCGAGCTGACGGTCAAGTGCTGGATCGAAGCCGGTCTGCCGGCCGGTGTGTTGAACCTGCTGCAGGGCGCGCGGGAAACCGGCATCGCCCTGGCGGCCAACCCGGGTATCGACGGGCTGTTCTTCACCGGCTCCAGCCGCACCGGCAACCACCTGCACCAGCAATTCGCCGGGCGCCCGGACAAGATCCTGGCGCTGGAGATGGGCGGCAACAACCCGCTGGTGGTGGATCAGGTCGCCGACCTGGATGCGGCGGTGTACACCATCATCCAGTCCGCCTTTATTTCCGCTGGCCAGCGCTGCACCTGCGCCCGCCGCCTGCTGGTGCCGCAAGGTGCCTGGGGCGACCAGTTGCTGGAGCGCCTGGTGGCCGTCAGCGCGACCATCGAGGTCGGTGCATTCGATCAGCAACCCGCGCCGTTCATGGGCTCGGTGATTTCCCTGGGGGCTGCCCGCGCCTTGCTCGACGCCCAGGAGCAACTGCTGGCCAATGGCGCGGTAGCGCTGCTGACCATGACTCAGCCCCAGGCCCAGGCCGCACTGCTGACCCCGGGCATTCTCGACGTGACGGCCGTGGCCGAGCGACCGGATGAAGAGCTGTTCGGGCCGTTGCTGCAAGTGATCCGCTACGCAGATTTTGCCGGCGCGATTGCCGAAGCCAACAACACCCAATACGGCCTGGCTGCGGGCCTGCTCTCGGATTCCGAGGCGCGCTACCAGCAGTTCTGGCTGGAAAGCCGGGCCGGCATCGTCAACTGGAACAAACAGCTGACCGGCGCCGCCAGCAGCGCGCCGTTCGGTGGCGTGGGCGCGTCGGGCAACCATCGGGCCAGTGCCTACTACGCGGCAGATTACTGCGCGTACCCGGTGGCCTCGCTGGAAACCCCAAGCCTGGTGCTGCCGAGCGCATTGACCCCGGGTGTGCGCTTGTCCTGAATGTGTGGGAGCTGTTGTGGCTGGGGAGCACGCTCTTTGGCCACAGGTTGATCCGCTTTTAACGCCTATAAAAATATCGATGTTCGTGGAGCCTCGCTGATGAAATCCTATGAAGTCAATTTTGACGGTCTAGTGGGGCCGACCCATAACTACGGTGGTCTTTCCTACGGCAACGTCGCCTCCCAGAGCAACAGCCAGCAGTCTTCCAACCCCAAGGAGGCGGCGCTGCAAGGCCTGGCGAAAATGAAAGCGCTGATGGAAATGGGCTTTCAGCAGGGCGTGCTGGCCCCGCAGGAGCGCCCGGATGTAGCGGCCCTGCGCAGCCTGGGTTTTGCCGGCAGCGACGCGCAAGTGATTCAGCAGGCCGCCAAACAGGCCATGCCGCTGCTGGTTGCCAGTTGCTCGGCGTCGAGCATGTGGGTGGCCAACGCCGCCACCGTCAGCCCGAGCGCCGACACTGCGGATGGCCGCGTGCATTTCACCGCCGCCAACCTCAACTGCAAATACCACCGCAGCATCGAGCACCCGACCACCAGCCGCGTGCTGGGGGCGATGTTCGCCGACCAGAAGCACTTCGCTCACCACGCGGCGTTGCCGGCAGTGGCGCAATTTGGCGACGAAGGCGCGGCCAACCACACGCGCTTCTGCCGTGAGTACGGTCAGGCCGGGGTCGAGTTTTTTGTGTTCGGGCGCAGCGCCTTCGACACCCGCTACCCGGCGCCGCAGAAATACCCGGCGCGCCAGACCCTGGAAGCCTCGCAAGCCGTGGCTCGCCTGCACGGCCTGAGCGACGACGGCGTGGTCTACGCCCAGCAGAACCCGTCGGTGATCGACCAGGGTGTGTTCCACAACGACGTGATCGCGGTCGGCAACGGCGAGCTGCTGTTCCACCACGAAGATGCCTTCCTCGACACCGACACCATGCTCGCCGAGCTGCAGGGCAAGCTGGCCAAGTTCGGCGGCAACTTCCAGTCGATCTGCGTGCCGCGTTCCCAGGTCACGGTGGAGGACGCGGTGCGTTCCTACCTGTTCAACAGTCAGCTGCTGTCGCGCGCCGATGGCACGATGCTGCTGATCGTGCCCGAGGAATGCCGCGCCAACGAACGCGTCTGGCAGTACCTGCAAGGCCTGACGTCTTCGGCCGGGATGATTCGCGAAGTGAAGGTCTTCGACCTCAAGCAAAGCATGCAGAACGGCGGTGGCCCGGCGTGCCTGCGACTGCGGGTCGCGCTCAACGAAACCGAGCTGGCGGCGGTCAATCCAGGGGTTATCATGACCGCGCCGTTGTACGACACCTTGACCCAATGGGTCGGCAAGCACTACCGCGACCGCCTGGCCGAAAGCGATCTGGCGGATCCGCAATTGCTGCTTGAGTGCCGGACGGCACTGGATGAACTGACGCAAATCCTTAAACTGGGCGCGGTTTATCCATTCCAGATCAATTGAAAGCCCGCGCCCGTCTCTGTTGAGTCGGGCGCGCCGCTTTATCTCCAGATGAGAGCGTAATAAATGAGCGATACCCTGCAGCTGATCCTTGAAGACACCGACGGCACTCAACTGGAAACCTCCTGCACCCGTGTTGCGGTGATGTGGCAAGGCAAAGAGTTGTGGATCCAGCAGGACGGCCGCGGCCAATTGCTGATCGGCGTGGACGTCGAAGAAGGTGATGCCGAATACGCCAACCTGCTGCTGCGCCCGCTGGCGACCAACCTGGTCAGCCTGCAACTGGAAATGGAACCGGCCGACGCCGGTGACGAAGACGATCACGTGCACGGCCCGGATTGCGGCCACGCTCACTAAGGAACTCGTTCTATGCTCGCCCTCGGCAAACTGCTTGAACTGACCCTCGCCGGTCGCGAACCGGCGGAGAAGACTCAACTGACTGTCGAAGGCGTGCGGATGCGCTGGCTGAGCGAAGGCGCGCTGGAAGTGCGGCCGCCCGAAGCTCGCGACAATGGCATGGACCTGCTGCTGTCGGCCGGCATCCACGGTAACGAGACCGCACCGATCGAGTTGCTCGATCGGTTGCTGCATGACATCGCCCGGGGCGACCTCAAGCCTTGCGCACGTATTCTGTTCCTGTTCGGCAACCCCGAGGCCATGCGCCGCGGCGAGCGTTATATCGAGCAGGACGTCAATCGGCTGTTCAACGGCCGTCATGAACAAAGCAGCGGCAACGAAGCCCTGCGCGCCTGCGAACTGGAGCGGCTGGCGGCGAGTTTTTTCAGCCTGCCCGAGCGCAGTCGCCTGCACTACGACCTGCATACCGCGATTCGCGGCTCGAAAATCGAGCAGTTCGCCCTCTATCCGTGGAAGGAAGGCCGCCAGCATTCGCGCGCCGAACTGGCCCGCTTGCGTGCGGCTGGCATGGAGGCGGTGCTGCTGCAGAACAAGCCGTCGATCGTGTTCAGCTCCTACACCTACGACAAGCTGGGCGCCGAGTCCTTCACCCTGGAGCTGGGCAAGGCCCGGCCTTTCGGCCAGAACCAGGGCGTCAATGTCGAGCGCCTGGAAACCCGTCTCAAGCAGATTATCGAAGGCAGCGAGCCGCCGTTGGCCGAGCAGAGCCTGGACGGTTTGCAGCTGTTCAGCGTGGCCCGGGAAATCATCAAGCACAGCGATGCCTTCCACCTGCACCTGCCGGCGGACATCGAGAATTTTTCGGAACTGGAAGTGGGTTATCTGCTAGCCGAGGACATCGCCCAGACCCGTTGGGTGGTCGAAGAACCCGGTGCCCGGATCATCTTCCCCAACCCTAAGGTCAAGAACGGCTTGCGTGCCGGGATTCTGATCGTTCCCACCACCGCTGACGAGCTGGTCTGACCCTATCGCTACTGCAGGCTTGGGGCGCCTTCGGGTGCTGGTTCTGTCAGGGGTGTCTCGGTTTCAATGAGGGCCAGCGCAGGCTGCGCTGGCCCTGACTGACACCCTAGGGTGTCAGGACTATCTCTGTGCAGGGTTTCAGACCGCGACTGCACGTTGCTCATGACGGCGCAGGGCGCGGGTCTTGTGCAGGGTGTCGGCGCAGGTCTTGGCTGCTTCCTGGCCTTTGTGCACGAAGTGGTCGAAGAAGAACTTCTGGTGCTCTTCACCGGCGTGGAAGTGATGCGGGGTCAGCACCACCGAGAATACCGGCACTTCGGTTTCCAGCTGCACTTGCATCAGGCCGCTGATCACCGACTGGGCGACGAACTCGTGACGGTAGATCCCGCCATCCACCACCAGGCCTGCGGCGACGATCCCGGCATAACGCCCGGATTTGGCCAGCAGCTTGGCGTGCAGGGGGATTTCGAAGGCGCCGCCGACTTCAAAGAAGTCGATGTCGCTTTCCAGGTAACCCTGGGCCAGCATTTCGGCGACGAAACCCTTACGGCTCTGATCGACGATTTCCTTGTGCCAGCAGGCCTGGATAAACGCGACGCGCTCGTTCGAGTGGCTTTTGCTTTTGCTATCGATTGCGGTGGGTTGCATGTTCTGACTCCTGTTTGTGTGAAAAACAGGGCGTTATGAATCGAATGGGATTTAAGGGTACGTGCCAGGCTGGCCTGTGATCACTCACACGGCTGCTCCGGTTCGGCCCTTTGGCGCCAATCCCGTTCTCTCTTCATCCGGACTATGACCGTCGGCCCCGGGATCACACCGGGTCTGCTGACCTTGGCGCCACTCACCGTAAAGCCGTGGGTGTCGTCAAGCGCTCGCGGGCTATGCGCATTGCGCGCAATTACCGCCGGTGGGGAGTTACACCCCGCCCTGAGAACGTTTGCCGCCGGATTATTCGGCGGCGGTGAGTTTTTAACACATATTTTTTGCTGCTGCATCGCTGCTTTTGGATGATAGGCATCGATTTTTTGCAGGGTTATGCGGGTTTTTCCGCTGCAGCCCTTGATTAATCGCGGTGTCGACCGTAGAAAAACAGCTCGCCGCAGACTTTACTGCCGGCATCGACTTACCCGTCCTATTGATGAGGCCCGCCCCATGAGTGTTATCGATCTTCGCAGCGACACGGTCACCCAGCCCAGCGCAGGCATGCTCGAGGCAATGGCCAGCGCCAGGACCGGGGATGATGTGTACGGCGAGGATCCGACGGTCAACCAGCTTGAGGCCGATCTGGCGCAGCGCCTGGGTTTTGCCGCCGCGCTGTTCGTGCCCAGCGGCACCATGAGCAACCTGCTGGGGTTGATGGCCCATTGTGAGCGTGGCGACGAATACATCGTCGGCCAGCAGGCCCACACCTATAAATATGAAGGGGGCGGTGCGGCGGTGCTCGGCTCGATCCAGCCACAGCCCCTGGAGTTCCAGGACGACGGCTCGCTGGACCTGGCCCAGGTGGCGGCCGCGATCAAGCCCGACGACTTCCACTTCGCCCGCAGCCGCCTGCTGGCCCTGGAAAACACCATGCAGGGCAAGGTGCTGCCCCTGGCCTATCTGGCCCAGGCGCGGGCTTTTACCCGTGAACACGGCCTGGCCCTGCATCTGGACGGCGCCCGCGTGTACAACGCGGCGGTCAAGTTGGGGGTCGATGCACGGGAGATCACTCGGCACTTCGACTCGGTATCGGTGTGCCTGTCCAAAGGTCTGGGTGCGCCGGTGGGCTCGGTGCTGTGTGGCTCGGAGCAACTGATCGCCAAGGCGCGCCGCCTGCGCAAGATGGTCGGTGGCGGCATGCGCCAGGCGGGGATTCTCGCGGCGGCCGGCCTCTATGCCCTGGAGCACCAAGTGCAGCGCCTGGCCGACGACCATGCCAACGCCCGCCTGCTGGCCGACGGCCTGCGCGAGGCCGGCTACAGCGTCGAGCCGGTGCAGACCAACATGGTGTATGCCCAGGTCGGTGAGCGTGCCGAAGCCCTCAAGGCCTTTGCCGCCGAGCGCGGGATCAGGCTGGGCGCGGCGTCACGCTTGCGCATGGTCACGCATCTGGACGTCAGCCGGGGGCAAATCGAGCAAGTCGTCGATGCTTTTGCCGCGTTTTCCCGCCACTGACAGTGTTAGCCGTCCAATTGACTGTTTGTATCGTACAAACACGCTGTACCTGCTGATTAACGCCGATATAATGCGGCCCTTTGCCGTCGCTTCGTCTGTTGACGTTGCGCACAGGCCTTTGGCCGCAGCCTCCGTGGAAGAACCTAATGAAAAGCGCAGAAATCCGTGAAGCCTTCCTTCGCTTCTTCGAAGAGCAAGGCCACACCCGTGTAGCCTCCAGCTCTTTGATTCCGGGCAACGACCCAACCCTGCTGTTCACCAACGCGGGGATGAACCAGTTCAAGGACTGCTTTCTGGGCCAGGAAAAACGAGCCTACACCCGCGCCACCAGCAGCCAGAAGTGCGTGCGTGCCGGTGGCAAGAACAGCGACCTGGAAAACGTCGGTTATACCGCTCGTCACCACACTTTCTTCGAAATGCTGGGTAACTTCAGCTTCGGTGACTATTTCAAGCACGACGCGATTACCTATGCCTGGACCTTTCTGACCGGTGTCCTGAAGCTGCCGAAGGAAAAACTCTGGGTCACGGTCTACGCCTCGGACGACGAAGCGTATGACATCTGGACCCAGAAAATCGGTGTGCCAGCCGAGCGCATGATTCGCATCGGCGACAACAAAGGCGCGCCTTACGCATCCGACAACTTCTGGACCATGGGCGATACCGGCCCGTGCGGCCCATGCACCGAGATTTTCTACGATCACGGCGACCACATCTGGGGCGGCCCACCCGGCTCTGCGGAAGAAGACGGCGACCGTTACATCGAGATCTGGAACAACGTGTTCATGCAGTTCAACCGCACCGCCGATGGCGTGTTGCATCCGTTGCCAGCGCCGTCGGTGGATACCGGCATGGGCCTGGAGCGGATCAGTGCGGTGATGCAGCACGTCAATTCCAACTATGACATCGATCTGTTCAAGAACCTGCTGAGCGCATCGGCCGAGGCCATCGGCTGTGAAAATGGCGATCAGTCGTCGCTGAAAGTCGTGTCCGACCACATCCGTTCGTGCGGCTTCCTGATTGCCGACGGCGTGCTGCCGTCCAACGAAGGTCGCGGCTACGTGCTGCGCCGGATCATTCGTCGCGCCTGCCGTCACGGCAACAAGCTGGGGGCAACCGGCAGCTTCTTCTACAAGATCGTCGCGGCGCTGGTTGCCGAGATGGGCGAAGCCTTCCCTGAATTGAAGAAGCAGCAGAGCAACATCGAGCGCGTACTCAAGGCCGAGGAAGAACAGTTCTCCAAGACCCTGGAGCACGGCCTGAAGATCCTCGAGCAGGATCTGCTGGAGCTCAAAGGCACCGTGGTGCCGGGCGACGTGGTGTTCAAGCTGTATGACACCTACGGTTTCCCGATGGACCTGACCGCCGACATCGCCCGTGAGCGCAGCCTGACGGTTGACGAAGAGGGCTTTGAGCGCGAGATGGAAGCCCAGCGAGTGCGTGCGCGTTCGGCCAGCTCGTTCGGCCTGGACTACAACACCCTGGTCAAGGTTGACGTGGCCACCGCGTTCACCGGCTACACCGCCACCAGCGGCGCGGCCAAGGTGGTTGCTCTCTATAAAGACGGCCAATCGGTCGACGTCCTGAGCGAAGGCGAAGAGGCGGTGGTGGTCCTGGACCAGACCCCGTTCTACGCCGAGTCGGGCGGCCAGGTCGGCGACTGCGGTTACCTGCAGGCTGGTGCGGCGCGTTTCGACGTGCGCGATACCACCAAGACCGGTGGTGCCTTCCTGCACCACGGCGTGCTGGCGTCGGGCAGCCTGACGGTCGGTGCTCCGGTGCAGGCCCAGGTCGATGCCCAGGTGCGTCACGCCACGGCCCTGAATCACTCCGCGACTCACTTGCTGCATGCTGCGCTGCGCCAGGTGCTGGGCGAGCACGTGCAACAGAAAGGCTCGTTGGTCGATAGCCAGCGTCTGCGTTTCGACTTCAGCCACTTCGAGGCCATCAAGCCCGAGCAGCTCAAGGCACTGGAAGATATCGTCAACACCGAGATTCGCAAGAACTCCGCGGTGGAAACCGAAGAAACCGACATCGAAACCGCCAAGAAAAAAGGCGCCATGGCCCTGTTTGGCGAGAAGTACGGCGATAACGTGCGCGTGCTGAGCATGGGCGGTGATTTCTCCGTCGAACTGTGCGGCGGTATCCACGCCAATCGCACCGGCGACATCGGCCTGCTCAAGATCATCAGCGAAGGCGGCGTGGCCTCCGGCGTGCGCCGTATCGAAGCGGTCACCGGCGCTGCGGCGCTGGCGTACCTGAACGCTGCGGAAGAACAACTCAAGGAAGCGGCCAACCTGGTCAAGGGCAGCCGCGACAATCTGATCGACAAGCTGTCGGCCGTGCTGGAACGCAACCGCCTGCTGGAGAAACAACTCGAGCAGCTGCAAGCCAAGGCTGCCAGTGCCGCCGGCGACGATCTGTCGGCCAGCGCAGTGGACGTCAAGGGTGTGAAAGTACTGGCGGCGCGCCTGGACGGCCAGGACGGCAAGGCGCTGTTGGCGCTGGTCGATCAATTGAAAAACAAACTCGGTCGCGCAGTGATCCTGCTCGGCAGTGTCCATGAGGAAAAGGTCGTTCTGGTTGCGGGCGTAACCAAGGACCTGACTGGCCAACTCAAAGCCGGTGATTTAATGAAACAGGCCGCTGCGGCAGTGGGCGGGAAGGGCGGTGGTCGTCCGGATATGGCGCAAGGCGGTGGCGTTGACGCCGCAGCGCTGGATGGCGCGCTGGCCCTGACCGTACCCTTTGTCGAACAGGGTATTTAAGGCTCCGAGCCGGGCCCGCCGTCTAGTGGCGGGCCTTTTGCGCTTTGCAGTTTGATTGATTAATGGGCGCCCCTTTACGGGCTGAGGCGGCTTAGAAATGGCTTTGATCGTACAGAAATTTGGAGGCACCTCGGTCGGCTCTGTCGAAAGAATCGAGCAGGTCGCCGACAAGGTTAAGAAATTCCGCGAAGCCGGCGATGACCTGGTGGTTGTGCTGTCTGCGATGAGCGGCGAAACCAACCGCCTGATCGATCTGGCCAAGCAAATCAGTGGCGATGGCCAGCCGGTTCCGCGTGAACTGGATGTGATCGTTTCCACGGGGGAGCAGGTGACAATCGCCTTGCTGGCGATGGCGCTGATCAAGCGCGGCGTGCCGGCGGTCTCGTACACCGGTAATCAGGTACGGATCCTGACCGACAGCGCGCACAATAAAGCGCGCATCCTGCAGATTGACGACCAGAAGATTCGCGGCGACCTGAAGGCCGGTCGTGTGGTGGTGGTGGCAGGCTTCCAGGGCGTTGACGAGCACGGCAACATCACAACCCTGGGCCGTGGCGGTTCCGACACCACCGGCGTGGCACTGGCAGCGGCCTTGAAGGCCGATGAATGCCAGATCTACACCGATGTCGATGGCGTCTACACCACCGATCCACGGGTCGTGCCGGTGGCGCAGCGCCTGGACAAGATTACCTTTGAAGAGATGCTGGAAATGGCCAGCCTCGGTTCCAAGGTGTTGCAGATCCGTGCGGTTGAATTCGCCGGCAAGTACAACGTTCCGCTGCGCGTACTGCACAGCTTCAAGGAGGGTCCGGGCACCCTCATTACTATTGATGAAGAGGAATCCATGGAACAGCCGATCATTTCCGGCATCGCTTTCAATCGCGATGAAGCCAAGCTGACCATCCGTGGCGTGCCAGACACCCCCGGCGTGGCCTTCAAGATTCTCGGCCCGATCAGCGGCGCGAACATTGAAGTCGACATGATCGTGCAGAACGTCGCGCACGATAACACCACCGACTTCACCTTCACCGTGCACCGCAACGACTACCTGGCGGCGCAGACCGTGCTGGAAAACACCGCTCGCGAGATCGGTGCCCGCGAAGTGGTCGGCGACACGAAGATTGCCAAGGTGTCGATCGTCGGCGTCGGCATGCGCTCCCACGCAGGCGTGGCGAGCCGGATGTTCGAATCGCTGGCTAAAGAAAGCATCAACATCCAGATGATCTCGACTTCGGAAATCAAGGTGTCCGTAGTGATCGAAGAGAAGTACCTGGAACTGGCTGTGCGCGCTCTGCACACGGCTTTCGAACTGGACGCACCGGCCCGCCAGGGCGAGTGATGCGTTGCCCAAGGGGCGCGGCCTTGCCGCGCCCCTTGTCTTTTTTGGCCGGCGTGAGCGAAAACTGTTCTTTTGCTGGCGCTGGTCAATACTTAGGCGTGTAGGAATGCAGCCGTCCTGGTTGTAGGCCGACACCCTTTTTTTTGCAGACTGTTGTCCCTGAAATGAAATGCGTGAGGAGAAAGGTATGCTGATTCTGACTCGTCGGTGCGCAGAAAGCCTGATTATTGGTGATGGCGAAATCACTGTGACCGTGCTCGGCGTCAAAGGAAATCAAGTGCGTATTGGTGTCAACGCCCCGAAAGAGGTGGCTGTGCATCGTGAGGAAATTTACCTGCGGATCAAGAAAGAGAAGGACGAAGAACCAAGCCATTAATTTTTATCGTTTTTTATGTTTGCAAACGGGGATAAAGCTGGTTAATATACGCCCCGTGTTGCGGAGAGCTGGCCGAGTGGCCGAAGGCGCTCCCCTGCTAAGGGAGTACACCTCAAAAGGGTGTCGGGGGTTCGAATCCCCCGTTCTCCGCCATTATTTGCTTAGTACGTTGCAATCTGGATTTTTCGGTAAGTTGTTGAAATTACTAGAAAAAATCGCTTTACATAGAGATTGAACGGCCTATAATGCGCGGCAACAAATGCACTCGTAGCTCAGCTGGATAGAGTACTCGGCTACGAACCGAGCGGTCACAGGTTCGAATCCTGTCGAGTGCACCATTTAAGAGTTGTTTGCAGCAATGCAGATAGCTTGGCTTCAACCAGTTGTGATCTGGTCTAAAAACACAATCTGCACTCGTAGCTCAGCTGGATAGAGTACTCGGCTACGAACCGAGCGGTCACAGGTTCGAATCCTGTCGAGTGCACCAAACACCAAAAAGCCCGCATCTTGATGCGGGCTTTTTGCTTTCTGCGATTTATCTTTTTTCTTTCCTTCTCTTCTTCGGGCCTGACTTGAACGCTGCGGGTGTTCTGGCGTCTGAGTTGGCGTGTGCTCTGTATTTCTGCCCCTTGTTTGTTGCTGTCGGCGACTTTTTTCGCCGCTGGTGTGTTTTCTTTTTCCGGGCAGGCGTCGCAGCTTCATAGATTCGGGCAGCGCTCAGCTTTGTCTCGCAAGCGCTTGTTCTGACCATGATTTTTAACGTTTAAAGCCGCCAGGCGGTGTATGATTGCGCCCGTCAGCCCCGCCGGGGCTTGTGGAATACCTCCATGGACTTACCCAGTAGTAACTCAGTACCTCGCTTTTCCAATCATGAATTGACTGATTGATCCTTCCGGCGTGCCCCGCTGCTGGGAGTGGAGTTCGCCTATGACCGAAGTTGAAGTAAAGAAAACACAAGACAGCTTGCAGGATCGCCTCGCTCAAGTTGTTGAGCTGTTGCATCGCCAGCGAGTCGTCGAAGACCTGACTCACCGCCAGGAAGGTCATCACCAGGATCGGGTTGAAAACCTGGTTCACCGGCAGAACCTCGTCGAGTTGCAACGCAAGCTCGATGATCTGCACTCCGCCGACGTTGCCTACATCCTTGAAGCCTTGCCGCTGGAAGAGCGTCTGACCGTCTGGCAACTGGTCAAGGCCGAGCGCGACGGCGACATTCTTCTCGAAGTATCCGACTCCGTACGTGAAACCCTGATCGCCGACATGGACGATCATGAGCTCCTGGCTGCCGCCAAGGAGATGGACGCCGACGAACTTGCTGACCTGGCCCCCGAGCTGCCGCGAGACGTCGTCCATGAGCTGATGGAAGCCCTCGATGGCCAGCAGCGTGAGCGCGTTCGCTCCGCGCTGTCCTATGACGAGGAGCAAGTCGGCGCGCTGATGGACTTCGAGATGGTGACGATCCGCGAAGACGTCAGCCTGGAAGTGGTCTTGCGTTACCTGCGTCGCCTCAAGGAGTTGCCGGGGCACACCGATAAATTGTTCGTGGTCGATAACGGCGGAGTGCTCAAGGGCGTGCTGCCGATCAAGCGGCTGCTGGTCAATGACCCGGACAAACAGGTTTCTGAAGTGATGGCCAGCGATCCGGTGAGCTTTCACCCGGATGAGGACGCCTATGACGCGGCCCAGGCCTTTGAACGTTACGACTTGATTTCGGCCCCGGTGGTCGACAAGAACGGCAAGCTGATCGGCCGTTTGACCATCGATGAAATGGTCGACCTGATTCGTGAGGAGAGCGAGACCGAAGTCCTGAACATGGCCGGTCTGCGGGAAGAGGAAGATATCTTCGCCTCGGTGTGGAAATCCCTGCGCAACCGTTGGGCGTGGCTGGCGGTCAACCTGATCACCGCCTTTGTCGCATCGCGGGTGATCGGGCTGTTTGAAGGATCGATCGAAAAGCTGGTGGCGCTTGCGGCCCTGATGCCGATCGTGGCCGGTATCGGTGGTAACTCGGGCAACCAGACCATCACCATGATCGTGCGCGCCATGGCGCTCGACCAGGTCAGTACCGGTAATACCGCCCGTTTGATGCGCAAGGAGCTGGCCGTTGGTCTGATCAACGGTCTGGTCTGGGGCGGTGTGATCGGGATTGTGGCGTACCTGCTTTACGGCAGTTGGTCGCTGGGGGTGGTGATGACCGCGGCGATGACCCTTAACCTGTTGCTCGCTGCGCTGATGGGGGTGCTGATCCCTATGACGCTGGCGCGCCTGGGTCGCGACCCGGCGATGGGTGCAAGCGTCATGATCACTGCGATGACCGACAGCGGTGGTTTCTTTATCTTCCTCGGGCTGGCAACCATCTTCCTGCTCTGAGTCCTGCGCACCTCCCGGTTCTGGCTGGGTGGTGCGTTTTCGTTGCGCCTCCTCTTTCTTGTATCTCTCCGGCCGGCTGAGCGATTCGCGGCGTCGGCAGCCAAATGGCGTGCAAAAAAAAGCCAGCGCGAGGCTGGCCTAGTGCTTACGGGATGAATCAGGAAGCGTCTGCAGCCATTTCGGCGTCATGGGCAATCAGCGAAACAAGAGCGTTCTGCTGGCGGTGGGAGAGTTGACGGAAACGTTGAAGCAGTTCGCGTTCATGCAAAGACAGCTCGGGGCTGTCCAGACGCATGCTCAACTCTTCACCCAAAGCGCCTTCCTGAATAAGACTCTGTTCCAGGCGCGCGATGATTTCGGAGTTCATGCTGCGGTGATGATTGCGAGCCACCTCGGCAATGCGTTCACGCATCCCGTCGGGTAGACGTACGACGAACTTGTCAGCCGTACGGCTGGAATAAATTGCCTGTTTCAATGGGCGCATATATTTAACCGGTTAGTTCAGGGGAGCGGTTCTCGGAATTGGCCGCAGGATGTCTTTAGGACAAGCCTTAAGGCCAAATGTTCAACCTGAATTGTTTAAGAGGCCCGAATCATGCCTCAAAATTGCCAGATCATTGGCGCCAATTCTGTGACAAATATTGAACCGGATAAAGGCGTTATGCCAGCACCAATTATCAGAAATGCGGACTGGTTTGAAAAGATCGCTCTGGCCCGGTCACTCCATCTATCCTGCCGCTCGTCAGAAGCTGTTTAAGCCTTCTTGAACGTGCATGCTAGGGGTGTCGGTTGCTGCTGCCCCTACCTTGTATAGGATAGTGGCAAATGGCCGATTTACTAGCGATATATGGCAGAGTGATATTGAATGCCGGGCAAACTGATTTACCTGTTGGGGCCGTCGGGCGCAGGCAAGGACAGCCTGATCGCGGCAGCCCGCGAGGCGTTGCATGAAATCGGCTGTGAGGTGGCGCAGCGTGTCATTACCCGTTCGGCGGAGTCGGTGGGAGAGCAAGCGCTTGAGGTTTCTGTACAGGAGTTTGAAAACGCGGTGCAGCGTGGGGAGTTTGCCTTGTACTGGCGGGCCAACGGCCTTGGTTATGGCATTCCTGTACAGATCGACGAGTGGCTGGCCGCTGGTCGACATGTATTGGTCAATGGTTCCAGGGGGCATCTGCAACAGGCACGTGAGCGTTACCCGGAGCTAATTCCGATTTTATTGACGGTCACCAATGAAGTACTGCGTCGCCGCTTGATTCGCCGCGGGCGTGAGAGCGGGGAAGAGATCGAGCGCCGGATGCAGCGCAACGCTGTGTTTGCCGATGAAGGCTGGGGCGATGATCAGAAAATCGTGCATCTGGACAACTCGGGCGAGTTGTCCGTTACCGTCATGCATTTATTGCGGTTGCTGCAGCAGCAGGGGATCAGCGCAGTACAGGATCGAACTTGATCCTGCGCCCTACGATCAGGGCCAGCACCCATAAACCGCCGAAGGCGCCACAAGCAATCAGCGGCAGGCTGCTGAAGCGGTTCTCAGGCAATAAAAGGCTTAGCGCGCCGCTGATGATGGCCAGGATAAGAAGGCCCTTGGCAAATGTGGACATAAAGTGCTCCTGGAGTAACGGGCTTAAAATACCCAGCTCTGGGTACGTGGCCCAACGGGCGCGGCTACTTTTTGCTCGGCTGCAACCTGAGTGGCAATAGCGGTTTGCGCCTGGCTGTTCATCACGGCCAGTTGTGGCGTTTGCTGCTGGATGTGGTGCGCGCTGGAGTAGGCGACAGGTTCAGCGTTGGTATCGGGTTGAAAGTGAAACGCCAGCAACATGGCAATGGCTATCGCATTCAAAAGGAAAAGGGCGCTGTTCATGTGCGTTGTCTCCGCGGTTCTTTATAGAGGTTATAAAGCAGTGCGCGTGCCAACAGTCTAATCCTTATAAAATCCTTTAAAAACAACTGGTTATGATGTTTTTTTAAGGGCCGTTAATTGCATTTTGCAATGATGGCCTTTTGCAGCAATGCAAATTGCACGACACCGCCCTTTGACTCGGTACCCAGGGCCTGGATCATGCAAAAAGCCCTACGGATTGCATGACAAAGTCAGGCTTGGCCGTTAACATGCACGCCGTTCCCCGCACCGCCCACTTTCCGGCGGTCGACGATATGTCTCAGTAGCTCAATTGGATAGAGCATCCCCCTCCTAAGGGGAAGGTTGCAGGTTCGAACCCCGCCTGGGACACCACATTGAAAGGCCTCCAGTCATTTCCCTGTGCAGCCATATGGCAACAGGGTGACAGCAGGCCAAAAAAAGCCCCGCCGGGCATTGCTCGGGCGGGGCTTTTTCATGAAGGGCGGTAGCCTTTCGCTCTGACTCATTAGATCGCAACAGTTAGACTTCAACCGTAAGTCTTGGCATAAGGTCTGGGGTTAAGTCCCTCGGCAATAGTTGTAAGCAACAAGGTCTGCTTTTTATAAGTACTTATGCCGATATAAACGATTTACTCATGAAACTGCTTCATGGCGGCCCTCACCCGTAATGCGTAATCCGGGTTGGTCTTGTCCATTTGCATAAAAGCTTCATCTTCAATGGCCTGCATTAACGTCAAGAACTGGACGCCTGGTAATCCCTCTTTCCAGCTATAGAGATGGCGCAAAGACAAGGGGGAGTTGTACAGGTCATTAAATACTGCACAGAGCCCGTCAGGCACGTCGCGCATGATGCTCTTTATGTAGCCATCCCAATCGGATGAGGCTTGTTCCCACATCGCATGAATTTCATCCCAGTCTAGATAGGCCTCTGCGTCCAGAGGCAAGCCCAGGCTCTGGGCCTGGATGGCCGCTTCAAGCAGCGCGTCGCAGATTTCAACCCGGAAGTCATTGGTGTTCAGCCAGTACAGTTGTGAACAGACGTCCTTTATAAGCCTGAGCGGATGGATGCCTTTGGTTGAGATCTGCTTGTTACTGATTGAGTCGAGTTCGCTGAATTTACCCAGTAGGGAGTGGCCATCATTGAGTGCCGACAGTCTTTGAAGTAAGGCGTCTTTGGTCTTGTTTATTCTTTCTGGTGAAAAGTCTGAGTCATAGTAGTAGTCCGAGTGATCGCCCATCAGTGTCAGGGTGTGTTCTCGGGTGATTCTCTTTATCTCTACCAGGTCCGCGGCGGTTTGTTCGCCGAACAGTTTCTCGCCAAAGCAGTCGGTACTTGCAATAAATAGAATGTGATCGAAGTTCATTTAATGATTTGTCGATGTCTATGAGCGGGAGATCGATAGGCTCAGCAGTGGGTGGCGGGCCGGTTGACGGTTTTGTGCCCTAATAACGCACACCAGGTGGTGATCGGGGTCACCAGCGCAACCACCACCAGGCTGGCTGGGGTCAAGACCAGCGGGCCGAAGCCGGTTGGCGCCAGCAGAGCGCTGAGCAGGCGTTTGCAGCAGGCGGGCTCCAGGGCTGCGCCGAGCAATGTCAGCAACAGGGTCAGGGGCAGGCTGATTATCAGAGTCAGTGCGTAGCCGATAAGGACTCGGTGGGCCGACCTCCAGGCAAGCGCGTGGCGCTTGGCGAATAAAAAGGTCTGCAACACCCAGCCCAGTAGCAACGCCGGGGCAGACAGGTAGGACAGGAATACCAGGTATTCGGAAAGGGGTATGGATTGCTCGGCTGACATCGGGGCGTCTTAATCGTGGGGTGGATAGGGTTCGCCGTCATCGCCCTGGACTTGGGCGCCGAGGCGCTGGGCGATGTCGATCAGTTTGGTGGTGGCCTGGTCTGACGGGCTCTTTGTGTAGGCTTCCCCGCGTTCTGGGTCAAACCACAGGGGGAAGCGCTCTGCACCGATCAGGACGATGAAGTCATTTTCGCTGTTGTCTGGATCTCGCTGCACTTGAGCGTCCGCGGCCACGTAGGCCGTCCACTCTGCAGCGCTGATGGCGGGGCCCGTCTGATCGGCCCAGAAAGCCTTGCGGGTAATGTGCAGGTCGTAGCCGGCAAGGGCGTTGCTGCCTGCCAGCGCCAACAAGATAAAAATCAGGGCGCGCATCATGGGTCCTTCCCGAGCAATGGGACGACTATTTACCAGCAGCCTGGCCCGATGGCGAGCATCTTTGTGCAACCGCCGGCTTCGGTCCATGGCGGCACGCTTGTACCTTGCACATTTAGCTCTAAAAAAAACGTATTGCCTGCTGCTTCTCTATAAGGGAACGGCGCTCCTTGCCGATAACTCCTTGGACTTTGGTTTTCTCCGGTTGCGTCGGCGCCTGCAAGGGCTCTGCGTATGTGCGGGCAGTCACAGATAAACCGTAAAAGCGGTTGATGGCTTATCGCTACCCGTTATTATCTGCGCGCCGAAATGGGCCGGGCTTGTCCTTGCAGTGGTCTATGGGTTCATTTTCTTAATTGCCTGGAATCTTCGATGCTGGCGTACCACCAAAAAAGCTTTTTGATCGTCGATGATTTCTCTGATTTCCGTAGCTCGGTGCGTTCTATGTTGCGTGAGCTGGGCGTCAAGGACGTGGACACGGCGGACACCGGCGAGCAGGCCCTGCGTATGTGTGCGCAGAAACGCTACGATTTCATCCTGCAGGACTACCACCTGGGTGACGGCAAGAAGAACGGTCAGCAAGTGCTCGAAGACTTGATGACCGACAAGCTGATCAGCCATGAAAGCGTGTTCCTGATGGTGACTGCCGAGAGCAGCCAGGCCATGGTTCTCAGTGCTCTGGAACACGAGCCCGATGCATACCTGACCAAGCCTTTCAACCGTTCCGGCCTGGCCCAGCGCCTGGAGCGCCTGCAGCAGCGCAAGAATCTGCTGAAGCCGATCCTGGAGGCCCTGGATCGCGGCAAGCCGGTGGAAGTGCTCAATGCCTGCATTGCCCTGTGCAAGCAGGACCCGCGTTATTCGCCGCTGTGCTTGCGTTATCGGGCCGATGCGTTGCGCGATATGAATCAGAACGAAGCGCTGGAGCGTTTGTACAACACGATTCTGGCGGACCGTCCGTTGCCTTGGGCCTATGTCGGCCTGGGCCGCTTGCTGTTCAAGCGTGGCCAGGTGGGACAGGCCAAGGAGGTCTACGAGAAGGCCCTGAAGCTGTTTCCGATGATGCCCGCGCTCTATGACGGCCTGGCCGATGTGCTGGTGGTCGAAGGCGATGCCAAGCGCGCGCAGCATGTGCTGGAAGAGGCGGTGCGCTTGTCGCCGCTGGCGGTGCGTCGCCAGGCGTTGCTGGGCAAGCTGGCGATGGGCAACGAAGACTTCGAGACCGCCTCCAAGGCCTATCGCCAGGCGGTGTCCCAAGGTGCGCAGTCGCGGTTCAAGGACCCGGAAAGCAACCTCGGCCTGGCCCACGCCCTGATCAGCAAGGGCAGCGAAAAAGGCCTGGATACCCGGACCCGACTGGAAATCAACACCACCCTGAGTGCGGTGGCCAAGGAAAACCCTACCGACCCGGGTTTGCAGATTCGCGCGCGGCTGATGAAGGCCACCAGTTTGTTGCTCAACGATGCGGAAACCGCGGAAAAACTCACTGAGCAAGCCATGCTGCGGCTGGATGGCATGGAGCAGTTCATGAGCCCGGAGGCCGCGCTGCTGGTGGCCAAGCAGTTGCAGATGCTCGGCCAGGCGAGCGCCGGCGCGTCGATGCTGAAAAACTGCGCGGAGATCTACGGTGATGATCCGAAGGTGATGCAGGGCATTGCCAAGCTCACGGACGACCCGACGATTCTCAATACCTCCAACGCTGCGGCCGATCTCAATCGCCAAGGTGTGCGCAGCTATAAGGCCGGCACCCTGGACGAGGCTCGCGAGCTGTTCCGCCGGGCGCTGGCGATGCAGCCGAAGAACATCAGCATCGCGCTGAACATGGCGCAGTCGCTGTTGCACGGCACCGATGCCAGCGCCGATCCGGCATTGCTCGAAGAGTGCCGGGCGAGCTTGAAGATGGTGGGCTTGATGCCCGACAGCGACCCGCGCTATCCCCGTTACCAGAAGCTGCGAAGCAAGGCGTTTGGCGAATGAACGAGAGTGAACAGGGGCTGGATTTTTCCACGGTGATCGCCTCCACCGTACACGACATGAAAAACTCCCTGACCTTGCTGATGCAGGCCCAGGCCCAGTGGCTGGCGCGCCTGCCCGAGCCTGAGCGCAACAGCTCGGAGCAGGGGGTGATCGATTTCGAGTTCGCCCACCTCAACGGCATGCTGGTGCAGCTGCTGGGGCTGTACAAACTCGGCGCCAACCAGTTGCCATTGCGGCCCGACTACCATGAGCTGGATGACTTTATCGAAGCCCAGCTGGCCAGCCATCAGGACGTGTTCAAGAGCCGTGGCATTGCCGCGAGCTATGACGTCGACCCATTGAGCCCGCTGGGCTTTTTCGACCGCGAGCTGATCGCCTCGGTGCTGGCCAACAGCATCAACAATGCCATCCGCTACGCACGCCATGCGCTGCTGATCAGCGTGCACGACGAAGCCGGGCAGACGGTGCTGACCATCAATGACGATGGCGACGGCTACCCGCAGCAGATGATCGAGCGTCAGGACGATTACGTGCAGGGCATCAACCACAGCAGCGGCAGCACCGGCCTGGGCCTGTACTTCGCCGGCAGGATCGCCGAGTTGCATCAGCGCAACGGCATCCGTGGTCGGACCCGGATCAGCAACGGCGGGCCTTTGGGCGGCGGTGTGTTCAGTCTTTATCTGCCTTGATGGACGGCCGGCGGTGGGGGCCGTGGGTGAGGTGTGTCGGGCTTTGTGGTTTTTTGCTCACGGCTGCTTGATATTCCGAACAGCCGAAGCCTATTTTGTACGGGTCGCCGTTCTCGGCTCGTACAACAACAAGGATTGAGTCATGACAACCGATGGCCATCGTTCACTCGCACAGCGATTGACGGGCATTGATGAGATTGAATGTGTCACTCCGGACCTCAATGGAGTGCCCCGCGGCAAGGTAATGACCGCTGAAGGTTTTCTCGAAGGGCGGCGGTTGCAGATGGCACGGGGCGTGCTGCTGCAATGCATCATGGGCGGATACCCGCCCGCGCGCTTTTACGGCAGCGACGACGGCGACCTGGCGCTCGTGGCCGATCCGCAACAGATCCATCGCCTGCCCTGGAGCCAGCAGCCACGTGCCCTGGCGATTTGCGATGCGGACGAATTGACTGGCGAAAGTTCGCGTCTGTCCACTCGCGGCCAGCTCAAGGCGGTGATCGCCCGGTATGCGGCCCATGGCCTGGCGCCGGTGGTGGCCACCGAACTTGAATTCTTTGTATTTGCGCCCAACACCGATCCGACTCAGCCATTCCAGCCGCCCGTAGGCCTGGACGGGCGTCGCGAGGACGGGCATTCGGCGTTCAGTGTCAGTTCCAACAATGGCCTGCGTCCGTTTTTCAGCGACGTGTATGCGTGCATGGCGGCGCTGGGCCTGCCCCGCGATACCTTCATGCATGAAATGGGCGTCAGCCAGTTCGAGATCAACCTGCTGCACGGCGATCCCCTTTTGCTGGCCGACCAGACCTTCCTGTTCAAGCACCTGCTCAAGGAAGTGGCGCTCAAGCATGGCCTGACCGTGGTGTGCATGGCCAAGCCATTGGCCCATACCCCGGGCAGCTCGATGCATATTCACCAGAGCATCGTCGAGATCGCCAGCGGGCGGAACGTGTTCAGCGATGACGCGGGACAGCCAACGGCGACCTTCCGTCACTTTATCGGCGGACAGCAGGCCGGCATGGCGGATTTCACCGCGTTGTTCGCGCCCAACGTCAATTCTTATCAGCGCCTGTGCCATCCTTACGCATCGCCGAATAATGCGTGCTGGTCCCATGACAACCGCGCCGCAGGCTTGCGTATTCCGGCCAGTTCGCCCGTGGCGCGTCGGGTGGAAAATCGCCTGCCGGGGGCGGATGCCAACCCTTATCTGGCGATCGCCGCCAGCCTGGCAGCCGGCCTGCACGGCATCGAAAACGAGCTGGAACCGCAAGCCGCGATCCAGGGTGAATTCGAAGTGCCGGACAGTTTGTCGCTGCCTTGTACCTTGCATGCGGCCCTTGAGCGTCTGAAACGTAGCCCATTGGCCAAGGAACTGTTCGGCAAAGAGTTCATCGAAGGCTACATCGCTTCGAAGACCATGGAGTTGACCAGCTTCTTTGATGAAATTACTCCCTGGGAACGGCGTGTTTTAGCGGCCCAGGCCTAACCGAACCGTCGCCGTCGGGCTGTCGTGAAGACGGCCCGACACTCAATTCAAGGAGCCGCTCGGAACGCCGATGCGCCAAATCTGGAAATCCTTTCGAGCGCTTTATTTCGCCTCGCTGATGATGCTTATCGGCTCGGGCTTGCTCAGCACTTATCTGGCACTGCGCCTGGCCGCCGACCATGTCGATGGCTTGTGGGTCGGTGCCTTGATGGCGGCCAACTACTTCGGCCTGGTCCTGGGCGGCAAGATCGGCCACCGGCTGATTGCCCGGGTCGGGCATATCCGTGCCTACGCCACCTGTGCCGGTATCGTCGGGGCTGCCGTTCTCGGCCATGGCCTGGTGGACTGGCTGCCGGCCTGGCTGGTGCTGCGGGTGATCGTCGGCCTGGGCATGATGTGCCAGTACATGGTCATCGAGAGCTGGCTGAACGAGCAGGCCGAGGCCAAGCAGCGCGGGCTGGTGTTCAGCGGCTATATGATCGCTTCGTACCTGGGGCTGGTCATGGGGCAACTGATTCTGGTCATGCACCCGGCCCTTGGCCTGGAACTGCTGATGCTGGTGGCCCTGTGCTTCGCCCTGTGCCTGGTACCGGTGGCCATGACCCGACGCATTCACCCGGCGCCACTGCACCCGGCGCCGATGGAGCCACGCTTCTTTATCAAGCGCGTGCCGCAATCCCTGAGTACGGTGCTGGGGGCGGGGCTGATTGTTGGCTCGTTCTACGGCCTGGCGCCGCTGTACGCCTCTCAGCAGGGGTTGAGCACCGAGCAGGTCGGCCTGTTCATGGGCTGCTGCATTTTTGCCGGCCTGCTGGTGCAGTGGCCGTTGGGCTGGCTCTCGGATCGTTATGACCGGGCGATGCTGATTCGCTGCTTTGCGATGTTTCTGGCGGTGGCGGCGCTGCCCCTGGCGATCTTTCCGAGTGTGCCGCTGGAGGTGCTGTTTGCCTTGGGCTTTCTGTGTTCGTTGGTGCAGTTCTGTCTGTATCCGTTGGCGGTGGCCTTTTCCAATGACCACGTCGAAGGCGATCGCCGTGTGTCGCTGACCGCCATGCTGCTGGTGACCTACGGTGTGGGTGCGAGCATCGGGCCATTGGTGGCGGGTGTGCTGATGAAGCTGTTCGGCAGCCAGATGCTCTACGCGTTCTTCAGTTTCTTCGCGTTGGTCCTGGTGTGGCGGATCCGGCCGAAGGCGGTGACCAATCTGCATCAGGTCGATGATGCTCCGCTGCAGCACGTGGCAATGCCGGACAGCATGTCCAGCTCGCCACTGGTGGCGGCTCTTGACCCGCGGGTCGATGAGCAAGTGGTGCAGGATCAGATGCAGAACCCGGTGGAACCGGTGGCCGACGAGCCAGTGGCTGATGAGTCGCCGGCAACCGAGGCTGAGGAGGAGACTGAGGTCAAGCCCGAGGATGAGGGGCCGCATCATCTCAGTGGCGCCAGGCCTTAGGGCCTGGCGGTTGCCGGAAGGCGGCGCAAAAAAAACGGGCAGTCACCGCGAGGGACTGCCCGTTTTCATGTCTGGCGGTGGCTTACATGTCGTCTTTATCGAAGCGCCGCGCTTCGCGTTGCAGTTGATAGACGAAACGCTCGACCTGGCGTTGTACCAGACCGCTCATATTGTGGAAGCGGACCCCGGCGAAGGTGATATCGATGCGCTCTTCATAGTGCAGATACCGCAGCTCGACGGGAGCGGTCATGCTGCCGAAGGGCAGGGCGGCGATAAAACGTTCGTAGACCTGGCCCAGTTGCAGGCGCTCGGAGATATCGCCTTCGAAGCGCAGTTTGCAGCCGGTGGCCGAGATATCCAGCAGCTTGCCGCGGATGGATTCCTTGAGCTTTTCGCCATCGAGTTCGACATTGACCAGTTGCGAAAGCTTGAGCGCTGCACGGAAGGCGCTGCGGCGCTGGTGATAAACCACTTCGTCCGGCAGGGTGCCACGGTAGCAGCGACCGTTGTTGGACTCATCAAGGGTCGGGGTACTGGTGCTTTCCCAGGCGATACGCACGCCTTCATGGAAGCCTTCGACGCGAAATGGCTCGCCGGCCAGCATGAAACGTTCACCGTCGCGGGGAATCATTTCATCGAGGGCGATCATGTTGCTGTCGCGATCGACTTCGACCAGATAGCTCTGAAAGCGCTGGCTGCGCTCATGGAAGGTGATGATCAGCGGGTCATGGCTCTCTTGTAGCATCCGCAGGTTCGAAGCTATCTCCAGAGGAGTGGTGAGAACCTTAGGGGGCTGCGGAGCATCTTCCGCGCTTGGGGCATTGAACACGGTTCATCAGTCTCCAGACAAAATACGACTACACGCAAGAGCCAGCATTTTGCCAGCATGTTTCGCTGCTTGATAGGGCGCGCACATTTTCCGGGTCAAGCCTGACTGAGCGGGCGTGGCTTCGCAAGCAGAGAGGTCGATCCGCGGGCGTCATACAGTGCGGGGCTTTCGCCGCCGTTGAGGATTTTCAGCTGGTTCGCGGTGGTGGCCTGCTGAACCTGGATCGAGCGACCGTTGAGTTCATTGGTCGCCTGGCACTCGGCGAGCAGCTCGGTCAGCACATCGCTTTGCTCGAGCAATTGCGGGCCGATCGAGGAATGTTCAGCCAGTTGCTCAAGGCCGGCGCGGCTGGCGGGGAGGTTCAGGCTGGCAAGAATTTCGCTGCGCTTGCGGCCATGCTGTTCGAGCAGAATGATCAGCGCATGTTTCTGCGCCAGAATATCCTCCAGTAGCGGCATGTCGCGGCCGTACAGAGCGAGGGATTCGGTCTTCAGCAGTTCCAGCAATTGTTGAGCTGGAGCAAAATCTTCAGTGATCAGTTGCAGTAAATTAGAGTCGTGCATGGCTGGCCTTGGGTTTTAAGCGTCCAAAAGCCTGGCGCAGGCCTTTGGCTAGCGCTGGGCTTCGAAATTGAGCAGTTTGCTGGCTACGCGGTTGCTGTCGACTTTATAGCTGCCATCGGCAATCGCTGCTTTCAACTCGGCCACGCGGGCGTTGTCGACGGCAGGCTGATCGCGCAGCTTGTCAGTGACCTTTTGCAAACGCTGAGCCTCATTGCTGAGGTGTACCGATTCCCCGCTTTTGGTGGTACTGGCTTGTTCAGCCGGGGTAGCCAGCGGCGCAGACTTGTCGGTGTCGCCGATGTCTTTGTTGGCGCTGGTACGCGTACTGCCGGTAAGTGAGGGGGAGCTGTTTAAACGGCTGAAATCGATGACCATGATAAAAAAACCTCTGGGTATTTGGACGCTTGCCATGTTTTCGGCCATACCCTGGAAAACTTTAGGCGCTATTGTCGATTAACCAACGCCCATGGCTGCGGCCCGCATGGACCACAGTTTAGGGAAGGGCGGGCTTGTGCGCCAGTTCCTACATTGCGACTTCTACCTGGCCGGGAGCGGTAATCCGGGCCTTTATCACACGTTGCGAGTTCAGGTTCTTGACCCTTATCTGCTCGTTCATGCCGCCATTGGACAGTGCTTCGCCGGGCATTCGCACGTTCAGGGTGCCGCTGCGGGCAGATATCACCACTTGATCGCCCTTGCGCACCACCTCGGCCTGCTCAAGGTGCAGTTGGGTAACGACTTGATCGGCGACCATTGGTCGGACAAGTTTCTGCCCAATGGCATCGTCGACCGAGGTCAGGTAGCCCTGGTTGACCTGGCTGATGTCGCGTTCACGCAGAGTGACCTCCTCCGGTGCAATGATTCCGGCGCGCTTGAGCGGTCGGGTGGTGGTCACCACTTCGCGAAACAGTTTGACCTGGGCCGGCACGAACACGGTCCAGGGCGAGGCGCCGTCGCAGCGGACCTTGACCGTGACGCGGCCAATGGGCTGCGCCGGGCTTTCAAGGGTGGCTGTCAATTCCTTGTCGCAATTGGGCATGCGCATGCGCGGATCAAGTTGCGCAACCGTGATTTCATAGCGTCCGGCGGTTTGACTGGTGGCCAGATAGTCTTCTACGGTGAATTCAAGAAACCCTTGAGTGACGCCGATAAGTAGATCAGGCAGGGTGACCGAGTCAGCAAGGGCAGGGCCGCCAGGGTTGAAAATAGACAAAACTGACAGCGCGCAAAGTAATTTGCGGTAGTTTGATGTCAGACGTCGGAAAAATGTCGTTTTGGCGTTCATAACAGTTAAAAAGCAAGCCCCGTGCCGTTTAGCGATGAGCGTGCGTCGGAACTTAAAGCTTTGGGGAGTCTGGGCATGGCGGGTGTAATGGATGCGGTTAACCAGCGCACGCAACTGGTTGGGCAGAATCGCCTGGAGCTGCTGCTGTTCCGTCTGGACGGCCAGCAGCTTTACGGGATCAACGTGTTCAAGGTTCGGGAGGTGTTGCAGTGCCCGAAACTGACCTTGATGCCTAAATCCAGTCCTGTCGTGTGCGGTGTCGCAAGTATTCGCGGGGCGACCATCCCGATCCTGGATTTGGCGATGGCCACCGGTTCGGGTGGATTGAAAGACCTGAGCAACCCGTTTGTGATCATCACTGAGTACAACACCAAGACCCAGGGGTTTCTGGTGCGGTCGGTGGAACGTATCGTCAACATGAACTGGGAGGAGATCCATCCGCCACCCAAAGGCACCGGTCGCGATCACTACCTGACGGCCGTGACCCGGGTTGACAATCAGTTGGTCGAAATTATCGATGTCGAGAAGGTGCTGGCGGAAGTGGCGCCGACCTCGGAAGTGATTTCTGTCGGTGTGGTGGACGTCGAAACCCAGCACAAGGCGATTTCCCTGCGGGTACTGACCGTCGACGATTCGTCGGTGGCACGCAAGCAGGTGACACGCTGCCTGCAGACGGTTGGCGTGGAAGTGGTCGCGCTGAACGACGGCCGCCAGGCCCTGGATTACCTGCGCAAGCTGGTGGACGAGGGCAAGAAGCCGGAAGAAGAATTTCTGATGATGATTTCCGACATCGAGATGCCGGAGATGGACGGTTACACCCTCACGGCCGAGATACGCAACGATCCGCGCATGCAAAAGCTGCATATCATCCTGCATACTTCGTTGTCAGGTGTATTCAATCAGGCGATGGTGAAGAAGGTCGGTGCCGATGACTTCCTTGCCAAATTCCGTCCTGATGACCTGGCATCCCGGGTAGTCGACCGGATCAAAGCAGCAGACAACAGCTAGGGGCATCGGCTCCTGGCGGTCATACGATTTAAGAGGCGGCATCATTGTCTACGGGTAATTTGGATTTCGAACAGTTCCGGGTCTTCCTGGAAAAAGCCTGTGGGATCTTGCTGGGTGAGAACAAGCAATATCTGGTATCGAGCCGTCTCAACAAACTGATGGAACAGCAGGGCATCAAATCCCTGGGTGAGCTGGTGCAGCGTATTCAGACCCAGCCGCGCAGCGGTTTGCGCGAGCAGGTGGTGGATGCCATGACCACTAACGAAACCTTATGGTTTCGCGATACCTATCCCTTTGAGGTCCTGAAGAACAAGGTCCTTCCCGAAGCGATCAAGGCCAGTCCGAACCAGCGTTTGCGCATCTGGTCGGCTGCCTGCTCGTCGGGCCAGGAACCCTACTCGTTGTCGATGTCGATCGATGAGTTCGAACGGACCAACATGGGCCAACTGAAAATGGGTGTGCAGATCGTTGCCACCGATTTGTCCGGCACCATGCTCAACAACTGCAAGACCGGCGAATACGACAGCCTGGCGATTGGCCGCGGCCTGTCTGCCGAGCGCCTGCAACGCTACTTCGACCCGAAAGGGCCGGGGCGCTGGGCGATCAAGGCGCCGATCAAGAGTCGGGTGGAGTTCCGCTCGTTCAATCTGCTGGACAGCTACGCGAGCCTCGGCAAGTTCGACATCGTGTTCTGCCGCAACGTGTTGATCTACTTCTCCGCCGAGGTGAAGAAGGACATCCTGATGCGCATTCACAGCACCTTGAAACCGGGCGGTTACCTGTTTCTTGGCGCATCCGAGGCGCTCAACGGCCTGCCTGATCATTTCCAGATGGTTCAGTGCAGCCCGGGGATTATCTACCAGGCGAAGTAGGCCGGGTGTAGCGCGTGTGGATAAAAGGAGGCCCCAGGGCCTCTTTTTTTGTGCCTGGTCGTTGCCGGGTCGCGGCGTAAAAGCGGCAGTGAGGTTGCCGCTTTGCTGGCGCATCGCGGAAATCCATTGCCGCTTTTCTGGCATTGCCGCCTTGCCGCTGCCGGCGAAGCCTTGATTTACGGGGCTTTTGCACTTGGCACGGGGCTTGCTATATCCAGATTACGAAAAATCAGGTCACCCAAAGGTTTCCCGACATGAGCATCAGCTTCGATAAAGCGCTCGGTATCCATGAACAGGCTCTGGGCTTTCGCGCCAAGCGCGCCGAGGTTCTGGCCAACAACATCGCGAACGCCGACACCCCGAACTACAAGGCTCGGGATCTGGACTTCTCCGCCGTGCTCGCCGAGCAGAACGAGAAGACCAAGAACGGCACCTTTGCCTTGAACATGACCAACAGCCGTCATATCGAAGCTGAAGGCATGGGTAACGGCGACGAGTCGCTGCTGTACCGCACGCCGATGCAGCCTTCCATCGACCAGAACACCGTGGACGCCCAACTGGAACAGTCGAACTACGCCGAGAACTCGGTCAACTTCCAGGCCAGCTTCACGCTGCTCAACAGCAAATTCAAAGGGCTGATTTCGGCCCTGCGCGGAGAGTAATCCATGTCCCTCGCCAGTGTTTTCAATATCGCCGGTAGCGGCATGAGTGCTCAGACCACTCGCTTGAACACCGTCGCCAGTAACATCGCCAACGCCGAGACCGTGTCGTCGAGCATCGACCAGACCTACCGTGCCCGCCACCCGGTGTTCGCCACCATGTTCCAGGGTGCGCAGAGCGGTGGCAGCCAGTCGCTGTTCCAGAACCAGGACTCCACTGGCCAGGGCGTGCAGGTGCTGGGTGTGGTCGAAGACCAGAGCAACCTCGAAGCGCGTTACGAGCCTAACCATCCGTCCGCTGACGCCAAGGGTTATGTCTACTACCCCAACGTCAACGTGGTTGAAGAAATGGCCGACATGATTTCCGCGAGCCGTTCGTTCCAGACCAACGCCGAAATGATGAACACCGCCAAGACCATGATGCAGAAGGTCCTGACCCTGGGTCAGTGATAAGGGGCCTCGCCAATGAGCATTAACGACACCACCAGCACCACCAGCAGCTTGAGTCTGAACCAGATTCTCGCGAACTCGTCGAAAAAGACCGCAACCTCAAGCGCTGACGGCATTACCTCGGCCACCAACAGCGCCACCGGTAAAAAGGCCCTGGGCAAGGATGCGTTCCTGCAACTGCTGGTGACTCAGCTGAAAAACCAGAACCCCCTGGACCCGCAGGACAACAGCGAGTTCGTGGCGCAACTGGCGCAGTTCAGCAGCCTGGAAGGCATCACCACGCTCAATGATTCGGTCACCGCGATTTCCGGCAACTACAAGTCGAGCCAGGCCCTGCAGGCCTCGTCCCTGGTCGGTCGCTCGGTGATCGTGCAGTCCGGCACTACCCAGGTCGACACCACCAAGAGCATGACCGGTTCGATCACCGTGCCGAGCAGCGTAGCGGGCGTGAAGGTGACCATCACCGACAAAGACGGCAAAGAGGTGAAAACCATCGACCTGGGCAGCCAGGTCGCGGGCACCTCGAGCTTCACCTGGGACGGCACCAAAACCGACGGCACCAAGGCCGACCCGGGTAACTACACGTTCAAGGCCAGCACCACGATCGATAACACCGCGGTCGCCCTGGTCACTTACCTGCCTGCGACGGTCAACAGCGTCACCATCAGCCAGACTGGCGGTGAATTGATGTTGAACCTCGCCGGACTGAGCAGCCCGATCGCTCTGTCCAAAGTCAAAACCATTGGTATATAGAGCCGACTAATCCGGCACAAGGAGTGGAATATGTCTTTCAATATCGGCCTTAGCGGTCTCTATGCAGCCAACAAGCAGTTGGACGTTACCGGCAACAACATCGCCAACGTCGCAACCACCGGTTTCAAATCGTCGCGCGCAGAATTCGCCGACGTCTACTCGGCCACCAAGCTGGGCAGCGGCAGCAAAGTGATTGGCAACGGCGTGCGCCTGGCCAACGTTTCCCAGCAGTTCAACCAGGGTGACGTGAACAACACCGGCAACGTGCTGGACATGGGGATCCAGGGCCAGGGCTTCTTTGTCCTGAGCAACAACGGTTCGTTGACCTACACCCGTGCCGGTACGTTCAAGACTGACAAGGAAGGCTACGTCACCAACTCCGACGGCACCGCTCGCCTGCAGGGTTACGGTGTGGACGCCAATGGCAAGATCATCAACGGTGTGTTGACCGACCTGCGGATCGACACCTCGAACCTGGCGCCCAAGGCGACCACTTCGGTGTCTTCGACCATCAACCTGAACTCGACGTCCGATGTTATCGACGACACGATCGTGGGTAACAAGTTTGACCCGACACTGTCGGCGACCTTCACCAAGCAGTTCAGCACGCCGATTTTCGACACCCAGGGTAACGAGCACCGCATGGACCAGTACATGGTCAAGACGGGCTCCAACACCTGGAAGACCTACACCCTGATCGACGGTCGCAACATGGATGGCAGCATGCCAACCAAAAACGGTACCCTCACCGATCCGGTGGCTTCGACCATCACTTTCGATACGTCCGGCAAGTTGCTGCAGGTCAGCACTCCCAATCCATCAACTCCGGCTACCCCAACCATCAGCAATGACCTGAAGTTGACTGGCTGGATCCCGGGCACCGTGACCAATGGCGTGTGGAAAGCCAACGGCGCCAGCTCTGGCGGCACGGTATCGGTCTCCCTGGCCAACACCGCCCAGGTCAACGCCGATACCGCGCGCTCGATCCCGGCCCAGGACGGCTACGCCACTGGCCAGATCACCAACCTGACCATCGACGGCAGCGGTGTGTTGCTGGCCAACTTCAGCAACAACCAGACCAAGCCGATCGGCCAGATCTCCCTGGCCAGCTTCACCAATGAGCAAGGCCTGCAGCCGGTAGGCGGCACCAGTTGGAAAGAAACCTACGCTTCGGGCATCCCGGGCTACGATTCGCCACAGACCGGTACCCTGGGTTCTGTGGTGTCCAACTCCCTGGAAGAGTCCAACGTCAACCTGACCAACGAACTGGTCGAGCTGATCAAGGCGCAGAGCAACTACCAGGCGAACGCCAAGACCATCTCCACCCAGAGCACCATCATGCAGACCATCATCCAGATGACCTGATGCTGGCGGGCTGATCATTCAGCCCGACTCACCACGAAAAGCCCTGCCGGTTCATGCCAGCAGGGCTTTTCTGTTTTGGGGCTGGGCAGGGCGCAGTGGCGAGCGGCGGCGCGACAGATAATTGTCATATTCAGCGACTACATTGCTGGCACTCGCCAACAGGGAACGTGCCCGAATGAATGTGTTTCTTGATCTCCTGCCGATGCTGTTCTGCGGCATGACCTTCGCCTGGGTCTGCCTGGGATAGCGCGGGCTCAAGCTGTAGCTGCTGCCGCCAGGCTCGGGCCGCGTTTGGATGCTGGCCCCGATAGACGATGCAGTTTTCCCGGATGTAATCCCGCGCCTGATACGGCCAGCGTAGCCTCGCCCAGCTCGGCAGCGGCTGGGTCAGGGTTGGAACTCTACGTTCAAGGTGCGGCTGGCGCTGCGGCCCTGGTCATCGCTGACTCGCAGTTGATAGCTGGCAGACCGTTGCGGTCGCCAGGTGAGGCTGACCTGGGGTGGGCCCTGGCCGATCAGGGTCTGGTCGGCGAACCAGTACAGCCGGCGTGCGTCGCTGGCGGCGTTGGCGCTCAGCTGGATGTTTTCTTCCGGTCGCGACAGGCGCAGGTGGTAGACCACCTGGGTCAGTGGCGAGCGTATTTGTGGCGCCTCGCTCTGATCGGCATTGCGCTCGGGCTGGCAGGCCTTGAGCACATTGGGCACTGCGCGCCGTGGCAACCCGGCGGCGCGGTACAGCCGGCGCACATCGCTGGGCCAGAATTCGAAGACCTCCTCGCGGGTGTACTGCGGGTCGAACGGCGGGCAGGCGGCCTTGCCGGTGCGGGTGTCGATCAGCACCGGGCGATGCAGGTTCGACACCCGGATCGGTGACACGCCGGGGATGTACCAGGTCTTGCGGGTTTGCGGGCACCAGCGGTTGGGCAGTTCACCCGAGGCGCTGCAGACCTGGATCCGCGTCAGCCCGGGCGGCGGTTTGTCGGCGCGCTCGGCGACCGTGGGCAAGGCCAGCGGCAGGGCATCGGCGATCCTGAAAAACAGCGGCCCCGCGGTCTTGGCCCCAATGAACTGCGGGTTGGGCCGGCCGTCGAAATTGCCGACCCACACCACCAGCACATACGGCCCTACCAGCCCGGCGCTCCAGGCGTCATGAAAGCCCCAGGAGGTGCCGGTCTTCCACGCGGTGCGCCAATGCCGGCCGCGGCTGTCGGCCGGCAGCCCATCCGGGCGCGGGTTGTGGCGCAGCATGTCGCGCACCATAAAGCTCGCTTGCGGGCTGAGCAGTTGCTCGCCGCTGCTGGTCGGCTGCTGGCTCAGGTAGCGCAGCGGTCGCAGGTGGCCGTCACCGGCCAGCATCAGGTACAGCCGGGCCAGTTCCTCCATGGTCATCTCGCCACCGCCCAGGGCCAGGGCCAGGCCGTAATGCCCTGGCGCGCGCAGCCCCTTGACGCCGGAGCGTTGCAGCAGGTCGTAGAGGGTCGGGGTTTTCAGCTGGCTGGCGAGCCATACCGCCGGAATGTTGCGACTGCGGATCAACGCCTCCTGCGCGTTCAGCGGGCCGATGAAGCTGCCATCGAAGTTCTCCGGCTGGAAGTAACCGAAGTTGCTCGGCATGTCCCTGAGGATGCTCATGGGGTGGATCAGCCCCTGGTCGATCGCCAGCCCATAGAGAAACGGCTTGAGGGTCGAGCCCGGTGAGCGCCGCGCTAGCACGCCGTTGACCTGGCCCTGGATCGGCAGCGAGAAATAGTCGGCCGAACCGACCAGGGCCTTGACGCTCTGGTCGCGGGTGTCGAGCAGGATGGCGGCCGCATTGTCCACGCCGAGGTTGTGTTTTTCGCCGATGTAACCCTGGATCAGGCGCTCCAGCAGGCGTTGCAAAGGCAGGTTGAGGGTACTTTGCAGCTCGCTGCCGGCGTGGGCGGCCAGCAGTTGCTCGCTCAGGTGCGGCGCAAGAAACGGCAATTGCTGGCGGCTGCGGGCTTCCAGGGGCAACTCCAGCAGGCTCTGATTGCGCGGGTCATCCGGATAGGCCTCGCGCCAGGCAGCCATCAGGCGCAGGCGGGCCTGTTGCAGGTCGGCGGTGAAGGCCGCGCGGCGGTTGGGTTGTTGCGGAATCACCGCCAGGGCCAGGGCTTGCGACAGCGAGAGCTGGGCTGCCGGCCTGGCGAAGTAGACGCGGCTGGCCGCTTCGGCGCCTTCGATATTGCCGCCCATGGGCGCCAGGTTCAGGTAGGCCTCGAGGATGTCGTGCTTGCTGTAGCGCGCCTCCAGCCACAGGGCCAGGACCATCTGTTGCAGCTTGCCGGGAACCTGCCGGGTGTTGAGGTCATACAGCCTGCGCGCCAGCTGCATGCTCAGGGTCGAACCGCCCTGGCGCAGCCCACCGCTGTAGGTGGCCAGCGCGGCGCGGAACAGCGCCGGCGGGTTGACCCCGGGGTGGTAGTAGAAGTTGCGGTCCTCCTTGAGCAGCAGGGCCTGCACCAGTGACGGCGAGATGCGCTCCAGGGGCAACCACAGGCGGTACTGGCCATCGCTGGCCAGGGTCATGCGTAGCAGGGTGCCGTCTTCGGCCAGCACCACCCGCGACGACGGCGCCGCCTGTTGCAGCGGCGCATGGGGCCACAGCCGCAGCAGCCCCAGGCCGATGGCCCCCAGCAGCAGGCCCTTGAGCAGCGGTTTCACGCGCTGTGCAAGGGGCCTGCGTTGGGGCTGGGGCTCAAGGTTTGACGATTTCAAGCTGGCCTACCTTGCCACGTCCTTGCAGGGTGGTCTGGTAGAGCCCTTCGGCATACGCCGGTGGCGTGTTGAAGGTCCCGGCGTTGGTCGCGCGCACGCGGTAGACAAAGGTCGCGGCGTCGCGCAGCACGGTGCCGTAGAACACCACGCGGTCATCGCGCACATCGATGTACTCCGGCTGCCAGTTGCTCAGCTCACTCTCGCCGACCGGCGCTTGCCAGGATTGCTCGTCGTCATCGCCGGACGATTGCTCCTCGTCTTCATCCTCCTCGTCGCGCTGCTTGGGCTGCGGGGGCAGGCGATAGACCGGCTCGACGCCACCTGGCAACAGGTCGACCACGGCCACTTGTTGCACCTGGTCATGTTCGGTGGCCCGCAGGCGCAGGCGCACCAGGAACTCATCGCCCACGCTGACCTGGGTCACCGGCTGGCCCTTGAGGTCGAGGTAGTCATGGATCACTTCCAGGCCATTGCTCAAGGGCTGGGTATTGGCGCCGCGATCGAAACCGGCTTCGCTGAACATGTAGAACGCGGCAGGACCGGAGGACTTCTCCAGCAGCAGCTTTTCAGTGGCCGCCGGCACCGCACTGCGCGGAGGCTGGCCGACCATGTTCAGCAATTGCTGGGACTTGTCGTTGAGCCAGGCGCTGGCCTTGAGGTGCATGCCGCTGTCGGCGCGCTGCCCGTAGTTGTCCAGCGCCCGCAACAGCAGGGCGGCCGACAGCGAGTTGTAGCGCTGCTCGTTGAGGCGCTTGCCGAGTTTATCCAGCAAGTCGAGCGGCACATCGTCCACCAGGTCGGGGAAGTGTTTGCTCAACAGATGCAGGTGCTCGGCATCGTGCACCAGGGGGTCGTAATACAAACCGTCGCTATCCCAGCGGTCGTTCAGGGTGCGCCAGGGAAGCTTGCGGAACAGCCGATCGGCCTGGCGATCCTGTTTCAGCAGCTTATAGCTGGCCGCCAGGTAGGCCGCGCCCAGGTCGTTCTGCCAGGTATCGCTTTGGTAGGTTTCGTAGCGCTCGCGGATATCGCTCAGGGCGCCGCTGACCAGGATCCCCTGGCGGCTCAGCAGGTAGCTGGCGTAGGCGCGGTTGCGCAGTTCCTGCAGGCCTTCGCTCGGACCGTTGGCGATCTCGGTCAGGTAGGCATTGGCCCGCTCCAGCAGGTCGGCGGGCACGGCCAGGCCGCGTTCGCGGGCTTCGATCAGGAAGTCGGTGGCGTACAGGCTGGCGTAGGGCGTGACCTGTGGGTTGGCCGCCCACAAGCCGAAGCCGCCGGCCTGGTTCTGCCGTTGGCGCAGTACCCGCAGCAGGCCGTCGAAGCCCTGCGTGGAGGGCACGCCCGCTTGCGTATCACGCCAGATCAGCGCCGGCATGGCTTTGGACACCAACTGCTCGGTGCAGGCGTAGGCGTAGTCGTCCAGGTAGTGTTTCAGGCCGTCGGCCCATACCAGTGGCGACGCGGCAACACCCACCTGGACATTGCGCAACTCGCTGAACAGGTTGCGGGTCGGCAGCAGTTCCTGGCTGGCGCCTTCAAAGCGGCCGAGGGTCAGGGCCACCCGGTGTTCGCTCAAGGGGCGTACCGAGGTGGTTTCCGCGACCTGGATCCGTTTGCCGTCGGGCAAGACCGCGATAAAGCGCAGGTCGGCGGAACCGAGGTTTTCCAGGACTTTGATCCGGAACTGCGCCACGCCTTCCTTGCGCGGTTGCAGGTGCAGCGTGCTGCCGGGTTCACCTTCGACCTGCAGCCCGGCGCTGGTTTGCAGCTCGAACTTCACGGCGGTATCGACTTCCAGGTTGCTGAAGACCCCGGCGCTGACCGTGAAAATATCCCCTGGGGCGACAAAGGCCGGCACGTTCGGCGTGATCACCAGCGGGCCGCGGACTTCGCTCGCGCCTTCACTGACGCCGACGCTGTTGGCGTCCACCGCCACGGCGAACAGGTGCAGCTTGCCGTTGAAGTTGTCCGGCAGTTGGTAGTGCAGCACGCTTTCGCCGGCCGGCAGGTCCACCACCCCTGACCACCAGGCCACAGGTGGCTGGTGTTTGCGCTTGAACGGGTTGAGGTGCGACGCCAGGGCGCCCTCGGTGTCGCCACCTGGGGCTGCGCCACTGAGCAGGCGGCTGAACTCCGGCAGGATCAGGTCAAGGATCTGGCTGGTGCCGACTTCCAGGGCGCGCTTCTGGAAGAAGAAGCCCAGCGGGTCGGGCGCCTTGTAGCGTGCGACCTGCAGAATGCCTTCATCAACCGCATAGATCACCGCGCGGGTCGGCCGGTCGTTGCTGACCTTGATATCCAGCACTTGCCCCGGTTCGATCTGTGCCGGGCCTTCGACTTTCAGCGGCATGCGGCGCGCATCGAGGTTGATGCTGAAGGGCACCACACCATAGGACAGCGGGCTCATGTAGACCTCGGACGAGCCGATGTCACGCACGAACTGCACGTTGACGTAGGCGTTGCCCTCCAGGCCCTTGGGCACCCGGATGTGCTGCACGCTGTTGGTGCTGTCGGCCTTGAACCACTGCTGGCTGTAGACCTTGTCGCGCTCGATGGTGATCAGCCCGGCGCCGGTGTAGGGCGCGCGAATGCTGATGGCGATCTCGTCGCCGCTGGCGTAGCTGCGTTTGTCGAGGCGCAGTTGCAGTTCGGCGTTGCGTTCCAGGGAGCGCGAAGTGTTGCCTTTACCGGCCACGCTGTAGTCGATCTGGTTCAGCAGGTTGCCGTTGGCATCCTTGAGTTGCAGGGTGAAGTCGCCGGGCGTCTGGGTGTCCAGCACCTGGGTCGCACCTTGCTCGGTGAGCGTCAGCGGCGAGGCGGGTTGAGCCGTGTCCTTGAGGCGTGACTCGTACTTGTAGGTGCCATTGGCCTGCTTGACCAGCACCGACACGTAGCGGTGCTCGATCACCTGGCTGACCAGGCCTTCGACCGCGCGCGGGCTCAGGTCCGGGCCGACAGCCAGCCAATGCACCTGGCGCGCCGTGCCCTTGGCCACGTAGGACAGCGAGTCCTGGCTCTTGACCCCGATCAGGTAGGGCGCCGAAGACACCAGCAACGAACTTTGCGCCGCCACATTGCGCCCGCCCTCGGCCTCGTACACCTGGGTCAGGACCTGCAGGCGGTAGGTGCTGTTGGCAAAACGCTCGAGGTCCAGGTCGAGCACGGCCTGGCCATTGTCGTCGGCGGTGGTTTCCGCCAGGTCTTCGCTGCTGGCTTCAGTCAGCGAGTCGTTGAGGCGGAAGCGGTACTCGGGGTAACGCTCGAACCCCGCCAGTGCCGGGTTCAGCGACAGGTTGGCGGTGATCCGCCGCCCTGCGGCCGGCGCGCCGAACAGGTGCAGCGCCGTGACCTTGGCCTCGACCTGATCCGGCGCGATCCAGCCGGCGACCGGGGTTTCGTGCAGGCTCAGGCTGACCTTCAGGCGGTCCGGCTCGAAGTCGCGGACCTTGAAGTTGACGCTGCCCAGGTGGGTTCGCAGTTGTTTGTCGCCAATCAGTTGCAGGGTCGCGGTGTAATCGCCGGCCGGTGCCACGTCGCTGCTGGCAAAGTCGTAGCTTTCAAAACCGCTGGAAGACAATTTCAGGGGCTCGCGCACCACCGTCAGGCCCCGTGGGTCGGTGATCAGCAGTTCGACCGGCAGGCCCTGCAAGGCGCCTTTCCAGTCGCCGCTGCGCACGATCATGCCCAGGTGTGCGGTCTCGCCCGGGCGGTACAGGCCCCGGTCGCTGAACAGGTAGGCGCTCAGGCGGTTGCTGGTGCCGTCTTCCTGCAGGCCCCCGACGTCGAAGCGCGACAGGTCCAGCTGTTGCGACTGGCGAGCGATCGGCAGGAATGACTGATCATTGCCGCGGGTCACCACATACATCAGCGGGGTTTTCTCGCGTCGCAGTTCGTCGAGCTTGGCGAAGTGCGCGTGACCCTGGGCGTCGGTCTTGCCACTGCTGACCGGCAGGCCGTTGCGTCCGATGATCTCGACCTGGGCCTCGGCCACCGGCAGGCCGCTGCCGATGGATTGCACGTACAGGTCATGGCTGCCGTCGCTGGAACGCTTGGCGATGATGCCAAGGTCCGTGACCACGATGAAGCGCAGGTCATTGGTCGCGCTTTGCGAGTAACCGTCGAAGGTGCGCTGGCTCGGTTGGTCCTGGGCGCTGAGCTTGAGCACGAAGATCCCGCGGCGTCCGCCGTTGGCACTGAGGTAGCTGCCAAGGTCGACGTTGTCGTATTGGGTCTTGGACGGATCGCTGGAGGACAGCGGGATGTCCAGGGATTGGCGTTCGACCATGCGGTCGAAATAGTCATTGGCAAAGTTGGGGCGGGCAAAACTGCCGCTGCTCTGGTCGACCAGGTGCTGCAGCTGGTTGGGTAGGACGCGGGCGATCTCCACGTGGGCGCCGGGCACGCCACGGGCCATGAAACCCACGCGTTTTTCACCGGTGAGGCTGAGCAGGGCACCGTCGGACAGAAAGCGCAGGGTGCGCGGGTAGGCCGGCATGCTCAGCAACGAGGTTGTAGGGTTTTTCGCCAGGTAGCCGCCAATCGCCTCGATCCGCGCCGGGATTTGCACATAGAGGGTGCGCCCCGCGGGTGCCTTGAACTTGAAGGCGTGCTCGGTATTGAGCGGCTCGACACTGGGTACGTGGCTGAGCTTGATCGGTTGCGAGCGGGCCAGCAGGGCTTCGTCGATGTCCTTGGCGTTCCAGGGGGCGAGGTCGTCCTGGGGTTTTTCCGGCAGCAGCCAGGCCTGGACCTTGCCGGCAATCGCCTCGTCGGCCACGGCGTTGGAGCTGGTGAACATCAGCACCGGCTCGGGTTCGCCGCGATCATTGTCGGCGAAGTTGATTTCGCTGTTGCTGAAGGTCAGCCGATAGCGACCGGGCACCGTCACCAGGCGGGTTTGCGAGGCGGGAGTGGCGTTGCCGCCCAGTTGGGACTTGACCCCTTCGCCGAGGGTCAGGCTGATCTGGTTGGTTTCCAGTGGCGTGGCCAACGCCGGAGAGCGGATATAGGCCTGCAGCTTGAAGGTGTCGAAGCTGATCTCGGGCTGGTTCGCGGCTTTAGGGTCGCGGTATTGCAGGCCGGTGCCGAGGGAGAACTTGATCCGTTTGCGCACGCTCTCTTCATCCACCGGGTGGGTGAACCTGAAGGTGGCGACCTGCTGTTTCAGGCTGGCGTCGACCGGGTCCTGATACAGCTCGTTCTGAACCAGGTTGGCGCTGAACGCGGGGGTGGAAAATGTGCTGCTGTACTGGCTCAACAGTACGCCGTCGGCCAGCAGCTTTTTCTTGGCCAGCTCGACGCTGTATTTGGCATCGATCGGCCAGTCCTGGTCTGGGGTGAATTGCAGGGTGCGGTCCTCGACCCAGCGCCAGTTGCCGGCGACTGCCGGGCTCAGGGTGATGCCTTCAGTCACGGGTTGATTGATGGCTTCAAGGGGCGCCACCGATTCGTTGAAGCGGATACGCAGAGTGTCGATCAGCGGCGGCTGCCGGGTGTAGTCGGTCAGGCTGGGGCCTTGCACGCTGTAATGCACGGTGTGGGGTTGCGGCAGGTTGGCGTACCAGTGCCAGCCATACAGGCCGCCGGCACTCAGCACGGCGAGGGTCGCGATGCCGGCGGCAAATTGCCGTGGGTAGGCCTGGACCTTGCGCCCGATGGCGGTCAGGCCTCGTCCCAGTGCGGGGATCAATTTGCGCAGCCAATAGGGCGGGCGCCATTGGCCAAGAAGGCTTTGCGCCAGCCACAGGGTCAGCCCGAACAACAGGCGTGCCACGGTTGATAAAACGCCGAAAAGGCGGCGCGCTGCGTCCCTGCACCTGGCAAACATTGCAAAAAATCCCTGAAGTTGAATGGCGCGCCATCTTACACCTGAACACCCGCTGTAAACCGTGGTTTAGGCGGTTGTCACCGGTAAATTGCAAGCAAAAGAAAACCCCCGATAAACCAGAGGTCTATCGGGGGTTCGGTTCAAGCGCCTGGCGGCGCTCAAGGGTTCAGCTTATTGGCAAGCTTCGCAATCCGGCTCGTCGATGGCGCAAGCCTTCGGCACCGGAGCAGGACCTGCCGGAGCGGCCAGGACCGAGTCATCACCGTGGTTGCCGCTGGAAACAGCGTTCAACTTGCTGGTGCTGATGGTGGACTTCTCGGTGCTGGTCGCGGCCAGGGCACGGAGGTAGTAAGTGGTTTTCAGGCCACGGTACCAAGCCATGCGGTAGGTCACGTCAAGCTTCTTGCCCGAAGCGCCGGCGATGTACAGGTTCAGCGACTGAGCCTGGTCGATCCACTTCTGGCGACGGCTGGCGGCGTCGACGATCCACTTGGTGTCCACTTCGAAGGCCGTCGCGTAGAGCTCTTTGAGTTCTTGCGGGATGCGCTCGATCTGCTGCACCGAACCGTCGTAGTACTTCAGGTCGTTGATCATGACCGAGTCCCACAGGCCGCGGGCTTTCAGGTCGCGGACCAGGTACGGGTTGATCACGGTGAATTCGCCCGACAGGTTCGATTTCACATACAGGTTCTGATAGGTCGGTTCGATCGACTGCGACACGCCGGTGATGTTGGCGATGGTGGCGGTCGGTGCGATGGCCATGATGTTGGAGTTGCGAATGCCTTTCTGCACACGGGCGCGAACTGGTGCCCAGTCCAGGGATTCGTTCAGGTCGACATCGATGTACTTCTGGCCACGTTGCTCGATCAGGATCTGTTGCGAATCCAGCGGCAAGATGCCTTTGGACCACAGCGAACCCTGGAACGTCTCGTAGGCGCCGCGCTCGTCGGCCAGGTCGCAGGAAGCCTGGATCGCGTAGTAGCTGACCGCTTCCATGGACTTGTCGGCGAACTCGACCGCAGCATCCGAACCGTAAGGAATGTGCTGCAGGTACAGCGCGTCCTGGAAGCCCATGATGCCCAGGCCCACTGGACGGTGCTTGAAGTTGGAGTTCTGCGCCTGTGGCACCGAGTAGTAGTTGATGTCGATCACGTTATCGAGCATGCGTACGGCGGTGTTCACGGTGCGTGCCAGCTTGGCGGTGTCCAGCTTGCCGTTGGTGATGTGGTTCGGCAGGTTGATCGAGCCCAGGTTGCAAACGGCGATCTCGTCCTTGTTGGTGTTCAAGGTGATCTCGGTGCACAGGTTCGAGCTGTGGACCACGCCTACGTGCTGCTGCGGGCTGCGCAGGTTGCATGGGTCCTTGAAGGTCAGCCATGGGTGGCCGGTTTCAAACAGCATGGACAGCATTTTGCGCCACAGGTCTTTGGCCTGGATGGTCTTGAACAGCTTGATCTTGCCCGGGTACTGGGACAGGGCTTCGTAGTACTCGTAACGCTCTTCGAAGGCCTTGCCGGTCAGGTCGTGCAGGTCCGGCACTTCGGATGGCGAGAACAGGGTCCACGGGCCGTCATCGAAGACGCGCTTCATGAACAGGTCAGGGATCCAGTTGGCGGTGTTCATGTCGTGGGTACGACGACGGTCATCACCGGTGTTCTTGCGCAGCTCGATGAACTCTTCGATGTCCATGTGCCAGGTTTCCAGGTAGGCACAGACAGCGCCTTTGCGCTTGCCACCCTGGTTTACGGCAACGGCGGTGTCGTTCACTACTTTGAGGAACGGAACCACGCCCTGGGATTTGCCGTTGGTGCCCTTGATGTACGAACCCAGTGCGCGCACCGGAGTCCAGTCGTTACCCAGGCCGCCAGCGAATTTGGACAGCATGGCGTTGTCGTGGATCGCGTGGTAGATGCCCGACAGGTCGTCCGGCACGGTGGTCAGGTAGCAGCTCGACAGCTGTGGACGCAGGGTGCCGGCGTTGAACAGGGTCGGGGTCGAGGCCATGTAGTCGAAAGACGACAACAGGTTGTAGAACTCGATGGCGCGGTCTTCGCGTTGTTTCTCTTCGATCGCCAGGCCCATGGCCACGCGCATGAAGAAGATCTGCGGCAGTTCGAAACGCACGCCATCCTTGTGGATGAAGTAGCGGTCGTACAGGGTTTGCAGGCCCAGGTAGGTGAACTGCTGGTCGCGCTCGTGGTTGATGGCCTTGCCGAGTTTTTCCAGGTCGAACTCGGCCAGGACCGGGTTCAGCAATTCGAATTGAATGCCCTTGGCGATGTAGGAAGGCAGTGCCTTGGCATACAGGTCGACCATCTCGTGGTGAGTGGCGCTTTCGGCCACTTCGAGGAAACTCAGGCCTTCGGCACGCAGGGTGTCCATCAGCAGGCGAGCGGTCACGAAGGAGTAGTTCGGCTCACGCTCGACCAGGGTACGGGCGGTCATCACCAGGGCGGTGTTGACGTCCTTGAGGGCCACGCCGTCGTAGAGGTTCTTCAGGGTTTCGCGCTGGATCAGGTCGCCGTCGACTTCTTCCAGGCCTTCGCAGGCTTCGCTGACGATGGTGTTCAGGCGGCCCATGTCGAGCGGCGCCATGCTGCCATCGGCGCGGGTGATGCGGATCGATGGGTGAGCCTGTACCGGCTCTTCGCTGGTGGAACGCACGGCGCGCTCTTTGGCGCGGGAGTCGCGGTAGATCACATAGTCGCGCGCCACTTTCTGCTCGCCGGCACGCATCAGGGCCAGTTCGACCTGGTCCTGGATTTCTTCGATGTGGATGGTGCCACCCGATGGCATGCGGCGCTTGAAGGTCGCGGTGACCTGTTCGGTCAGGCGGGCCACGGTGTCGTGGATTCGCGACGAAGCGGCAGCATTGCCGCCTTCAACTGCAAGAAACGCTTTGGTGATAGCGACGGTGATTTTGTCGTCGGTGTAAGGAACGACAGTGCCGTTACGCTTGATCACGCGCAGTTGGCCGGGCGCGGTGGCGGACAGATCCAGATTGGAATCAGCGGCCTGCGGCGCGGTGCCCTGCGGGTTCTCGCGAGTTGTGTCGGTTTGCATGGGTGTCTCCACGTTCTCTATGTTTGTTTGGGCACCATCACGGTGCCCACCGTTCCGTCCTGAAGCACTACAACCGGCGTGGGCCGGGCATAACCACTTCGGGACAGTTCAGGAAGGGGGCTGTTGGCGCCGCTTCCATGCCGAAGTCTTGGTTCCCGAGCTTTTGGCTCAAGCACCTGTTCCTGATGGATGACAGTCTGTGACTGCAACACCCGTACCGTTTTCCCCTGTGGCAGGTTGGAAAACAGTAGCCATCCGCACGCGCGGTCTTGGTCTTCTAAAAAAGCGATTGGTTCACCAAACTTGGGCAAGAAAAGGGCTTGAGTTTCTTGTCTGATTTGTGTTTGGTTTTTTGCGCAAAACCCTAGATGTAGGGTTTTTTTTGCGCCGGGCTACAAGATAATGCGTTTTTGGGGGTGAATGCAATGTACAGCCTGTGGATAAGGTTGTGCGTAAATTGTGTATGAAAGCCGCAAACCTCATGCAGGCCGCAGTAGGCCTGGATCAAACCGTTTGTCACTGTTTTTTACCGCCGGAAGCTGCCCTGGGCGGATTTTTGCGGGCGCGAACCCTATCACAAAAAAGGCCGCTGTCCGAACCGATTTGCCTCCTTGTGTTCACCTGCCTGGCCATTGCTACAATCGGCCGCGCTTTAAGCAGTCTTATCCACCTCAAACATTACAAAAAGACGGGTGGATCCTTCCTGAATATGTTCTTGGCAAGAAGAGGTCACCCGTGGAGCAAGAAGCCTGGCAGGTATTGATTGTTGAGGACGACCAGCGTCTGGCCGAGTTGACCCGTGAGTACCTGGAGAGCAATGGCCTGCAGGTGGCCATAGAAGGCAACGGTGCGCTGGCGGCGGCGCGGATCATCAACGAGCAGCCGGATCTGGTGATTCTCGACCTGATGCTGCCCGGCGAAGACGGCTTGAGCATCTGCCGCAAGGTGCGCCACCGCTATGACGGGCCGATCCTGATGCTCACCGCGCGCTCCGACGACATGGACCAGGTCATGGGCCTGGACCTGGGCGCCGACGATTATGTCTGCAAGCCCGTGCGCCCGCGGCTGCTGCTGGCGCGGATCCAGGCCCTGCTGCGGCGCAGCGAGGCGCCGGAAGCGGCGGTCCCGGAGAAGCAGCGACGCCTGCAGTTCGGCCCGCTGGTGGTCGACAGTGCGCTGCGCGAGGCGTGGCTGAACGAGGCGGGGATCGAATTGACCAGTGCCGAGTTCGACCTGCTCTGGCTATTGGTGGCCAACGCCGGGCGCATTCTGTCCCGCGAAGAAATCTTCACCGCCCTGCGTGGCATCGGCTACGACGGCCAGGACCGCTCGATCGATGTGCGCATCTCGCGCATTCGCCCCAAGATCGGCGACGACCCGGAGCACCCGCGCCTGATCAAGACCATCCGCAGCAAGGGCTACCTGTTCGTCCCTGAAGCCGCTGCCGATATGCCGCTGTGAACTCGATCTTCCTGCGCATCTACGGCGGCATGTGCGCCGCCCTGATCCTGGTGGCGCTGCTTGGCGTGCTGGCCCTGCACCTGCTTAATAATGTGCGCAGCGAGCAGTATCGCGAGCGCCTGGCCCATGGCACGTTTTCGCTGATGGCCGACAACCTGCAGCCGATGAGTGAGATCGAGCGCCGGCGCGCCCTGGCATTGTGGGAGCGGCTCCTGGGGATTCCCCTGGCCTTGCAGACATTCGCCCAGACCAGCCTCGACAGCGGCCAGCGCAGCCGCGTGCTGCGAGGCCAGGCCCTGGTGGAGCAGACCGGGCCGCACGCAGCAAGGGTCTACCGGTTGGTCAGCGACAAGGAACAACTGCTGCTGACCGGCGAGGTGCAGCAGATCAGCGAGCAATTGGCGCGCGCGACTATTTACCTGCTGGCCGACGAACTGGTGCGCTACCCGGTCGCCGAGCAACCGCAACGCCTGGCGGACTTGAAGGAAGCCAAGGGGTTTGGTTTCGATATGCACCTGGTGATCCTTGAACAGGCCGACATGGACGAAGACCAGCGCCGCCGCGTCGCCGAGGGCGATACGGTGATGGCGTTGGGCAAGGGGGGCGATTCGATCCGGGTGTTTGCTGGCATGGTTGGCACGCCCTGGGTCCTGGAAATCGGCCCGCTGTATCAGATGAACCCCTATCCGCCCGAGTGGCTGGTGCTGATCGCCGCCCTGGGCCTGAGCCTGATCGGCTTGATCGTCTATCTCCTGGTGCGTCAGCTGGAGCGGCGCCTGCGCGGGCTGGAGTCAGCGGCTACGCGCATCGCCGAGGGCAGCCTGGAAACCCGGGTTCCCGCCCGCGGCGCCGACTCGATCGGGCGCCTGGCGGCGGCGTTCAATGGCATGGCCGAGCACTTGCAACGTCTGCTGGCGATCCAGCGTGAGCTGGTGCGGGCGGTGTCCCACGAGTTGCGCACGCCGGTGGCACGCCTGCGCTTTGGCCTGGAAATGATCGGCTCGGCCACCACCCCGGCGGCGCGGGACAAGTACATGGAGGGCATGGACAGCGATATCCAGGACCTGGACCGCCTGGTGGATGAAATGCTCACCTATGCGCGCCTGGAGCAGGGTTCGCCGGCGCTGAACTTCCAGCGCATCGACCTTGATGCCCTGGTCAGCCAGGTGATCAGCGAACTGGCGCCGCTGCGGGCCGAGGTCAAGGTCCAGCGCGGGTTGTGCCTGTCGGCCGCCAATTGTGATGACGCCTGGGTCGAGGCCGAGCCGCGCTATCTGCACCGGGCCTTGCAGAACCTGGTGAGCAACGCCATGCGCCACGCCGAATCCCAGGTGACCATCAGCTATCAGGTCGGGCAGGTGCGGTGCCGGGTGGACGTTGAAGACGATGGCCCCGGGGTTCCGGAAAGCGCTTGGGAGCGGATCTTCACCCCCTTTCTGCGGCTGGATGACAGCCGTACCCGAGCCTCCGGCGGGCATGGCCTGGGCCTGTCGATTGTGCGGCGGATCATTCACTGGCACGACGGTCGCGCGCTGATCGGGCGCAGCAAGAGCCTGGGCGGCGCCTGTTTCAGCCTGAGCTGGCCACGTCATCAAGAAGAGAAGCCCTGAAGCTCCAGGCCTCAGGCCTGGGGCTTGGGCGCGCCGGTCTCAACCGGGAATGCTGACCAGGCTCAGCAACTGCCCATCCTGCAGCGCAAACTGCGCGTCCAGTTGCGTGCCGTTGCGCCATTCGCTGGACAGGTCTTGCAACAGGCGCAGGCGCACCTGGCCGGCCTCGGTCCACTCCAGCACTTCGGCATGTTCGAAATAGAAGCGCTGCTGGACGATCGGGTACAGCGCCTTGAACAGGCTTTCCTTCACTGAAAAGGTCAGGGTCACCGACAGCGCGAGATGCTCGCTGGGGCCGGCGGCCATGCGCTGCAACTCCGGCGCGGTGAGGATCTCGCCCGCCAGGCGCCGGGCACGTTCGGCATCCAGCAGGTTTTCCAGGTCCATGCCCAGGCCGCGCCAGTGCTCCTTGCGCGCCACGATTGCCGCTGCCCGGCCGGTGCTGTGGGTGATCGAGCCGCAGATGTGCGCTGGCCATACCGGTGCCCGGTCGTCCCCGATGGGCGGGGTGCAGTCCAGGCCTTCCAGGCGTTGCAGGGCGGCGCGGGCACACAGGCGCCCGGCAAGGAACTCGGCCTGGCGCTTGGCGACCGAGCGCTGAATGCTCGCCGGCGGCTCGATGGCGCAGCGCTGGAAGTCGTCCGCCGCCAGTTGCGCGGGGTTGAAGTGGGTGCTGAGCAGGACGCTATTGGCCAGCGCCTGGGGCAGCGGCCAGTGGGCGTCGAGTGGGGTGCAGCAGGCGGGCAGGGCGGGGAGAGAATTCATGTCCGGCATTTTGCCGGGTTGCGCGGTTGCGGGGTAGCCCCGGGGTTTGAGGGTGCCTCTATAAGCAGCGGCGCCAGTATGGCGGCTGAGGCCCCATTACTGCTGTTTTGCGGAAAATAGCTGAAAAAACAGCAGGGTGGGTTCGGTTCAGGCCAGGTTCAGAGTGTGTTCAGGGGGAGTTCAGGGGGTGGTGGTTAACCTAGCTCCGTACCCAAATAGCACATAGCGAATGAGGAAATTCCCTAATGACTTCTATCAAAAAGATGATCCTGGCCTTCACTGTTCTCGGCGCCAGCGCCGCTGCCCAAGCCGCTGATAGCAACTTCGCCGGTCTGAGCTACGGCCTGACCAGCGACAAGGTCAGCAAGTCCAGCCTGCTCAACAACAACCTCGGCCACCCGGATTCCGATGGTGTGATCGCCAAGGACAGCACCTTCGGTGTGCGCTTCGGCCAGTTGAATGACCAGGCCCGTTACTACGCCACTTATGAATATGTTTCTGGCTCGCACAATGGCATTAAACTGCGTCAGCAAAATCTGCTGGGCAGCTACGATATGTTCCTGCCAGTGACCAGCAGCACCAAACTGTTCGGTGGCGCCACCGCCGGCCTGGTCAAGATGACCCAGGAATCGCCAGGCTTCAGCCGTGACAGCGACATCGGTTATGCGGTCGGCGTACAGGCCGGCGTGCTGCAGCAAGTTTCGCAGAACACCTCGGTTGAGCTGGGTTATCGTTACCTGCGCAGCAACGCCAGCACCGAAATGAGCGAGCGCGGCGGCAGCAAGCAGGGTTCGCTGAACCTGGACAGCAGCGCCCAGACCTACCTGTCGGCCAACTACGCGTTCTGACCCGTACTCTGGCTTTGACTGACGCCGGATCTGGCCCAAAGGCAGATCCGGCGTTGCCGTATGAGTAATCAGGGGGCCTGAATGCCCTTTGGAGTTGTGGATATTTTGCCTGGGAGAGCTTTATGAAACTGCTGGTCGTTGAGGATGAGGCGCTGCTGCGCCATCACCTGCAAACCCGGCTCACGGACAGTGGTCATGTGGTCGAGTCCGTGGCCAACGCCGAAGAGGCGCTGTATCAGAGCGAGCAGTTCAATCACGATCTGGCGGTGATCGACCTCGGGCTGCCGGGCATGGGTGGCCTGGACCTGATCCGCCAGTTGCGCGCCCGTGGCAAGACGTTCCCGATCCTGATCCTGACCGCTCGCGGCAACTGGCAGGACAAGGTCGAAGGGCTGGCAGCCGGCGCTGACGACTATGTGGTCAAGCCCTTCCAGTTCGAAGAACTGGACGCGCGCCTGAATGCCTTGCTGCGCCGTTCCAGTGGCTTTACCCAATCGACCATCATCGCCGGGCCGCTGCTGCTCGACCTCAATCGCAAGCAGGCCTCCCTGGATGAGCAGCCGCTGGCGCTGACCGCCTATGAGTACCGGATTCTTGAATACCTGATGCGTCATCACCAGCAAGTGGTGGCCAAGGATCGGTTGATGGAGCAGTTGTACCCGGACGACGACGAGCGCGATCCAAACGTGATCGAAGTGCTGGTCGGGCGCTTGCGGCGCAAGCTGGAGGCTCCGTCGGGCTTCAAACCGATCGAGACCGTGCGTGGCCTGGGCTACCTGTTCAATGAGCGCTGCCGATGATTCGATCGCTGCGCTTGCGCCTGATGCTGGCCGCCACCACCCTGGCGGTGCTGTTCATGCTGGCATTGTTGCCGGCCATGCAAGGCGCGTTCAGCCTGGCGCTGCAGGACTCCATCGAGCAGCGCCTGGCCTCCGACGTGACCACCTTGATCTCGGCGGCGCGGGTCGAAGGCAATCACCTGCAGATGCCGATGCAATTGCCGGACGAGCGTTTCAACCTCACCGACAGCCGTTTGCTCGGCTACATCTATGATCGTGAAGGGCACCTGGTGTGGCGCTCGAAAGCGACGCGGGAAGAGAGCATCAACTACAAGCCGCGCTATGACGGGCGTGGTAACGAATTCGCCAAAATCCGCGACGCCGATGGCCAGGAGTTCTTCGTCTACGACGTCGAGGTCAAGCTGCTAGGCGGTAAAAGTGCGGCCTTCAGTATCGTCGCCTTGCAGCCGGTGCGTGAGTACCAGCAGACCCTGGAAGGCGTGCGGGAAAACCTCTACCTGGGGTTCGGCGCGGCGTTGCTGGTGTTGTTGGCATTGCTCTGGCTCGGCCTGACCTGGGGCCTGCAGGCCTTGCGCCGCTTGAGCCAGGAGTTGGACCAGATCGAAAGCGGTACCCGCGAAAGCCTCAGCGAAGAACACCCGCGCGAGCTGCTGCGGCTCACCGGCTCGTTGAACCGCCTGTTGCACAGCGAGCGCGAGCAGCGCAGCCGATACCGCGACTCGCTGGATGACCTGGCCCACAGCCTGAAAACCCCGCTGGCGGTGTTGCAGGGAGTCAGTGAAGACATGGCCCAGCGCCCCCAGGACCGTGACCAGGCCTGGGTCCTGCAAAGCCAGATCGAGCGCATGAGTCAGCAGATCAGCTATCAATTGCAGCGCGCCAGCCTGCGTAAAAGCGGCCTGGTGCGGCACCAGGTCAGGTTGCGTCCGGTGCTTCAAAGCCTGTGCGACACCCTGGACAAGGTGTACCGCGACAAGCAGGTGCGGGTCTCTTTCGACCTGCCGGAGCAGTGCTATGTGCCGATTGAGCACGGTGCCCTGCTGGAAATGCTCGGCAACCTGCTGGAGAACGCCTACCGCCTGTGCCTGAGCCAGGTGCGCATCAGCGTGCGCGACACCCTCGAGGGCGCTGAACTCTGTGTCGAGGATGACGGCCCCGGCGTACCACCGGACCAGCGCGCGCGGATTCTGCAACGTGGCGAACGCCTGGACCGCCAGCATCCGGGGCAGGGGATTGGCCTGGCGGTGGTCAAGGACATCATCGACAGTTACGGCGCGCAGCTGACGCTGGGGGATTCCTCCCTGGGGGGCGCGGCGTTCCGGATTCACTTCCCGATCATCTGAAGCCGTGGGCTCAATGCTCCTGGGCGCGGTAGGCGCCCGGGGTCAGGCCGGTCCACTTCTTGAAGGCCCGATGAAAGGCCGAGGGCTCGGAAAACCCCAGCTGCTCGGCGATCTGTTGCAACGACAGGTCGGCCCGCCCCAGGTGATAGATGGCGATATCGCGCCGCAACTGATCCTTCAACTCCTGAAAACTCGACCCTTCTTCACGCAGGTGCCGGCGCAGGGTCTGTGGGCTGATGTGCAGTTGCCGGGCCACGCTTTCCAGGTCTGGCCAGTGCTCGCAGTCGCGACTGAGCAGGCGGCGCAGCTGGCTGCTCAGGCTGTCGCCAGGGTCCGGCCGCGACAGCAGGTCTGCCGGTGAGCGTTCAAGAAAGTGCTTGAGGGTCCGTTCGTCCTGCAGCAATGGCAGGTCCAGGTAGCGGCTGTGGAACAGCAGGCTGCTGTGCTCGGCGCCAAACACCAGGGGGCAGGGGAACAACAGGTCGTATTCGGCGCCGTGCCCGGGCCGGGGGTAACTGAAGGTCGCCTGCTCCAGGCGAATCCGTTGGCCGACCAGCCAACTGCCGAGGCGATGCCAGATCACCAGCAGGCTTTCGCTGAGGAAGTGGTCCGGGTCCCGCAGTTGACTGTCGTCCAGGCTCAGGCGGGTCATCTCGCCTTCACGACTGAGGCTCAGACGCGGGGCCTGCGGGAATAGGCTATAAAATAATAAGCCGCGATTGAGCGCCTTCCCCAGGGTCCGGCAGTGAATCAGCGCGTGGCACATCATGGCGAAGGTGCCGCGCTTGCTCGGCTCGGGCGCGAACCCCAGGTATTCGTCGTCCAGTGCTTGCCAGAGCAATTGCAGCAAGCCGCTGAACTGCTCGGGGGCGATACGTGCCCTGGGCTCGTTGAGCAGTTCGGCGCTGATGCCCACCTGTTGCAGCAGCGCCGAGCAGTCATGGCCACGCCGATGCGCGCCGCCTAGAGCGGCACGGGCGAAATGACTGGCGATGGTGCGTTCGCGCATGCGGGCTGTTCCGTCCATTGAGTGGCGGATGGTAGTCAGCGGGTACGAGGTGGACAAGGCGGATATCCGCCAAATTGTAGGACGAGCGAGGGGCAATGGGCGGAAATCCGCCATGTCGAACCCCGACAAAGAATCCGAGTGTTTGCTTGTGGCCCTGATGTCTAAAGGCCTGCAGGGCATTTTCAACAAGGTGGCACGGGCTTTGCGATAAGGCCGATAGAGATGCCTGCGCGCAGCTCGACAAAACAAATCCCTCCAGTGCAGGAGGGTTCGCACTTTAGGCGTCGTGTGCATCGATGGATGATGTTCACCGGGGCTTTTGAGGAACTTTGCAATGACGACTCGTCAGCCACTGTACAAATCCCTGTATTTCCAGGTGATCGTTGCCATCGCCATCGGCATCCTGCTCGGTCACTTCTACCCGCAGACCGGCGTCGCCTTGAAGCCGCTGGGTGACGGGTTCATCAAACTGATCAAAATGGTCATCGCCCCGATCATCTTCTGCACCGTTGTCAGCGGTATCGCCGGCATGCAGAGCATGAAATCGGTGGGCAAGACCGGCGGCTATGCGCTGCTGTACTTCGAAATCGTCTCCACCATCGCGCTGCTGATCGGCCTGGTCGTGGTCAACGTCGTCCAGCCGGGCGCCGGCATGCACATCGACGTCGCCACCCTCGACGCGTCGAAAGTCGCTGCCTACGTGACGGCCGGTGCTGACCAGAGCATCGTCGGCTTCCTGCTCAACGTGATCCCCAACACCATCGTCGGCGCCTTCGCCAACGGCGACATCCTGCAAGTGTTGATGTTCTCGGTGATCTTCGGTTTCGCCCTGCATCGCCTGGGTGCCTACGGCAAGCCGGTGCTGGACTTCATCGATCGCTTCGCCCACGTGATGTTCAACATCATCAACATGATCATGAAGCTCGCGCCAATCGGTGCCCTGGGCGCCATGGCCTTCACCATCGGTGCCTACGGTGTCGGCTCGCTGGTGCAGTTGGGTCAACTGATGATCTGCTTCTACATCACCTGCGTGCTGTTCGTGGTGGTGGTACTGGGCGCCATCTGCCGCGCTCACGGTTTCAGCGTGCTGAAACTGATCCGCTACATCCGTGAAGAGCTGCTGATCGTACTGGGTACTTCCTCGTCCGAATCGGCTCTGCCGCGCATGCTGATCAAAATGGAACGCCTGGGTGCCAAGAAGTCGGTAGTCGGCCTGGTTATCCCGACCGGTTATTCCTTCAACCTCGACGGCACGTCGATCTACCTGACCATGGCGGCCGTGTTTATCGCCCAGGCGACCGACACCCACATGGACATCACTCACCAGATCACTCTGCTGCTGGTGCTGCTGCTGTCCTCCAAAGGCGCTGCGGGCGTGACTGGCAGTGGCTTCATCGTGCTGGCGGCCACCCTGTCGGCGGTCGGTCACCTGCCGGTGGCTGGTCTGGCACTGATCCTGGGTATCGACCGCTTCATGTCCGAAGCCCGTGCCCTGACCAACCTGGTGGGTAACGCCGTGGCCACCCTGGTGGTTGCCAAGTGGGTCAAGGAACTGGACGAAGACAAGCTGCAGGTCGAGCTGGCTTCCGGTGGTCGTGGTATCTCCGACACCCGTGAAGAAGATGACCTGGGCGTGGCCGAAGGCCCGGCGCCAAGCATCCTCAAATAAAGCTGTGTGTTGATGAAAAACCCGCTACGGCGGGTTTTTTATTGCCCGGGTTTCGAGCGCAAGCGTCAGCCCGCCTGAGCGTTGCGGTAATTGCCGGGCGGGCATCGGCTGCCTACGCTGTGGGCAGTCGATCTTGAGTCAGGAGGGTTCATGCACGGTCCGTTGGCGTCACTCAAAGTTCTGGATTTCTCCACCCTGTTGCCGGGGCCCTTCGCTTCGTTGCTGCTGGCGGACATGGGCGCCGACGTACTGCGCATCGAGTCGCCGACCCGCATGGACCTGCTGCGGGTGCTGCCACCCCATGACCATGGGGTTTCCGCCAGCCACGCCTACCTCAACCGCAACAAGCGCAGCCTGGCCCTGGACCTCAAGCAGCCGGAGGCGCTGGAAGTGGTCCGGCAACTGGTGCTCGATTACGACATCGTCCTCGAACAGTTTCGCCCAGGGGTGATGGAGCGCCTGGGCCTGGGGTATGAGGCGTTGAAGGCGCTCAACCCGAAGTTGATCTACGTCTCGATTACCGGCTATGGCCAGACCGGGCCCTACCGGGAGCGTGCCGGGCACGATATCAATTACCTGGCCCTGGCCGGGCTGGCCAGCTACACCGGGCGCCAGGACAGCGGGCCACTGCCGCTGGGGATTCAGGCGGCGGATATTGCCGGTGGTTCGCTGCACGGCGTGGTTGGCCTGTTGGCGGCGGTGATCGCCCGTCAGCACAGCGGCGTCGGGCAACACCTGGATGTGAGCATGACCGACTGCGCCTTCAGCCTGCATGCCATGGCCGGCGCTGGTTATCTGGCATGTGGCGTCGAGCCGCAGCGCGAGGACCAGATGCTCAATGGCGGCAGCTTTTACGACTACTACCGCAGCCGTGACGGTCGCTGGTTGTCGGTGGGCAGCCTGGAGCCCGGATTTATGCAGGCGCTGTGCGCCGCCCTGGGTCGGCCGGAGTTGGCAGCCCAGGGTCTGTCGCCCAGGCCTGAGCAGCAGCAAGCCTTGAAACAGGCGCTGCAGATCGAGTTCGAGAAGCGCGACTTTGCCGAGCTCTGCGAGTTGTTTGCCGCCCTGGATGCCTGTGTCGAGCCGGTGCTGAGCCTCGCGGAAGCGCTGGAGCACCCGCAGTTGCAGGCGCGGCAACTGGTCAGCCAGGTGCCCCGTGGCGATGGCAGCGCGCAGGCGCAGATGGCCTGTCCGCTGAAGTTTTCCCAGGGCTTGCCTGAACCGCGGCATATCGGTGCTGCGGTCGGCGCGCATTCCGAGCAGGTGCTGCGGGAGTTGGGCTACAGCCCTGAACGCATCGACCAGCTACGCCGGGCCAAAGTGACCCTGTAGCCGCAGCCGGGCCTCATTCCACCCGCATTTCACCGCTGAACACCAGGGTGTGCCGGCAGCGTCGGCACAGGTAGCGCCGGCCCTGGCCGACCAGGCTGTGGCGCTGGGCGGAAAACGGGAAGTCGCTGTCGGCACAGGGGCAGCGGTAGATATAGCGGGTCACGCGGCGCCGCTGGATCTCATAGGTGTGGCAGCGGTTGGGCGGCAGTTCGTACACGCCACGCATGATCAACTGCCATTCTTCGCCATGGGGCTGAATGCGTTCGCCGAACAATTGATGGGCGATCAGGTGCGCGACCTCATGAGCCACGGTCTGCTTGAGGAAGTCTTCGGTGTTTTCCCGGTACAGCTGCGGGTTGAAGCGCAGCAGGTTCTCGTGCAGGTGCGCTACGCCGGCCTTCTGGCCACGCAACTTGAGGCTGACCACGGGACGTTTGAAAGGTCGTTTGAAAAAGGATTCAGCGAGTTGGAAACAGTCTTCGACGCGGGTATTGAGTTGCTCGGGCATGCTTAACGGCTCTCCAGAGGTGTCGAGTATGCCGCAAAGCCCGGTGTTTCCGAATCGCCCAGGCGCCGAATGGTCATGCCAGCCCATCAATTAGAAGGCCGCCTTGCGGCGGCCTGTGTTGGCAGATCTGGTTTTAGGAGGTGAATGGCGTCAGTTGCTGCCTCAGTTGGTGTAGACCGGGCCGACACCCAGGCCCCAGACGATCACGGTAAACGCCATGATCGCCACCAGCACGACCAGCCCAACGGCCAGTACCGAGCTGGAAAACAGAAAACCCTCGTCCGATGGAATGTTCATGAAGGTCGGCAACCCCACATACAGCAGGTACACCGTGTAGCAGATGGCCGCTGTGCCGATGATCATGCCCAGCCACATATGCGGGTACAGCGCCGCCAGGCCACCGACGAACAGGGGCGTCGCGGTGTAGGTGGCAAAGGCGATGCAGCGGGCCAGGCTTGGGTTGGCGTCGTAGGTGCGGGCCATCCAGTGCACGAAGGCGCCCATGACGGCCACGCCGCCGAGCATGGCCAGGTAGGACATGATGGTCATCCACAGTGCGCTTTCCACGGTGAGCATCACCGGGGCTCGACTGCCGATGACCCAACCGACCTGAGTGGTGCCGATAAACGCGGAAACGGCCGGTATCGCCGCGAGAATCAGGGTGTGGGTGAGGTACATGTGGCTGATGCTTTCTTCCTGGTCGCCACGGATTTCTCGCCATTCTTGATCAGGGTGGGTGAAGAGGCCCACGACGTGATGGATCATATTCAGTCACTCCTTTGTTATTGCCATCGCCCCCCAGCGGAGCGCCTACGGGCCAATAGGCCAAGTAAGTAAAGGTCTGTATGTGTGTGCGACCTTATGTCGCAGTATAGGAAGGACTCGCTGGCGTGGCTGTGGGGGGTTAGAGCAAATCGCGCTGTAAAGGGAATACTTAATCGCCGAAGGGTCTTGGCCGTTGCCGCCCTTCGCCCAGCACGGATTTTTTGCGTAAAATACCCGGCTTTTCGTCACACACCTCGCGGATTCCAGCGCCATGGGCACTCTTACGGTCAACCAGAACAAACTGCAGAAACGCCTGCGTCGCCAGGCTGGCGAAGCGGTCGCCGACTTCAACATGATCGAAGACGGTGACAAGGTCATGGTCTGCCTGTCCGGCGGCAAGGACAGCTACACCATGCTCGATGTGCTGCTGCACTTGCAGAAGGTGGCGCCGATCAAGTTCGACATCGTTGCGGTGAACATGGACCAGAAGCAGCCAGGCTTCCCCGAGGACGTGCTGCCGGCCTACCTCAAGACCCTGGGCGTGGAATACCACATCGTCGAGAAAGACACCTATTCGGTGGTCAAGGAGCTGATTCCGGAAGGCAAGACCACCTGCTCGCTGTGCTCGCGCCTGCGTCGCGGCACGCTGTACACCTTTGCCGATGAAATCGGCGCGACCAAGATGGCCCTTGGTCACCACCGCGACGACATCATCGAGACCTTCTTCCTCAACATGTTTTTCAACGGCTCGCTCAAGGCCATGCCGCCCAAGTTGCGGGCCGATGACGGGCGCAATGTGGTGATCCGGCCCCTGGCCTACTGCAACGAGAGGGACATCCAGGCCTACTCCGACCTCAAGCAATTCCCGATCATCCCCTGCAACCTCTGCGGCTCCCAGGAGAACCTGCAGCGCCAGGTGGTCAAGGACATGCTTCAGGAGTGGGAGCGCAAGACCCCGGGCCGCAGCGAAAGCATCTTCCGCAGCTTGCAGAACGTGCAGTTGTCGCAGTTGGCCGACCGCAACCTGTTCGACTTCAGCAACCTGCGCATCGATGAAACCGCCGCCTCGCGTTTCGTCAACGTGCTGAACCTCTGAGCCCCAGCCGTCAAGGCCGGGTTCGGGGCGTGGCGTCGGGAATGTAGGCCAGGCTGCCGAAGTCCCGGGGATTGAACAGGCGTTCACCGTTGTCCGGGAGCGTGCGCAGCACCTGATGATCGGCCTGTAGGTAGCCCAGGGGCAGGGGCTCGCCATTGTGGTACTGGGCCAGGATCAGGGTGCGTTGCGGGTCCCAGTGCTGGCCGCTGGTTTTCTCCAGCCAGGCCATGAACCCCGCGCTGTCGCCGTCGCGGGGGAAGTCCTGGGTGTCCTGTAGGTAGTAGAACGGCGCGCCGTGATTCTGCAGGTACAGCGGCAGTTTGTTATCGACCTCCAGCATCACCACTCGCCATTGCGCCCAAGGTGCCTGTTTGCTGGCTTCGGCCTGCACCGCCTGGGCGAACTGCATGACCCCGCCACCGCCATTGGTCCAGGGGTAGAGCACCCCCAACACCAGCAGCATGACCCCGGCAGCCACCGCGAAGCCTTTGCTCCAGCCACGCCGGTCGACTTTTCCGGCGGCTCGGCGCTGGGCAAGGCGCCGGCTCAGCCACCAGGCCGCGAGCAACTGCGCAAAGGGCACCAGCGGCAATACGTAGTAGCTGCGGCGGCTGCCGCTGGCGGTGAAAAACAGCATCAGCAGGCCCAGGCCCCACACCAGCCAGCGCGCATTGGGCTCGATCTGCCGCCAGTGGCGCAGGGCGACCCATAGACCGAGGATCCAGCACGGTACCCAGGGCAGGGTGTAGACCGGTAGGTAGATCAGGTAGGTGTAGAGCGGGCCGACATGGTCGAACGGGTCGAAAAAGCGCACCAGGTTTTCCCGCAGCACCAGGCTCAGGCCGCTGTCGCCCACGGTCGGCTGGCCGTACAGGTGCGAGAGCAGGAACGGCAACAGATAGACCAGCCCGGCGAGCAGCAGGGCCAGGCACAGCCGCAGATTGAGGTGGCGCTTCCAGCGTCCGGCGCTTATCAGGTGTGGCAGCAGCACCAGCCCGGGCAGAATGAAGCCGATCAGGCCCTTGCACAGGGAGGTGGCCGCCAGTATCAGGAAAAACCCGCAGTAGCGGCCCAGGCGAGTGTCGTCCGGCCCGCGCCAGTACCACCAGACCGCCGCCAGCACTCCGAACAGGGTCAGAATGTCGGCCGTCGCCACCCGGGCCCAGAAGGCGAAGTAGAAGGTGGTCGCCAGCATCCAGCCGGCAATCAGCCCGGTGCCCTGGCGAAACAGGCGCTCGCCAAGCGAATGGATCAGCCACACGCTCAGCCACGCCGCGATCACCGACGGCAGGCGCAGCGACCAATTGTCCAGCCCGCCGAACAGCCCGCTGCTGGCGGTAATCAACCAGTAGGAAGGCAGCGGCTTGTCGTAATAGGGCATGCCCTTGAGGTACGGGTCGAAGTAATCGCCGCTTTGCAGCATTTGCAGGGCAATGTTCGCCCAGCGGGTTTCCGGCCCCCACAGCTCGCGGCTGCCCAGGCCGAGCAGCAGGATCAACGCGCTCACAGCCAGCAGCAGCGCCAGGGCCTTGTGCTGATTAAGGCGGTGTTGCATGGGGATTGCTCCGTGGTTGGACCCGCGCCGGTTTCAGTGGCTCGCAGGGGAATGCCGTCCGGCCCGTTAAGGCAAGCAGGGGATTGGGTTCGGGTGGGGCGGGTGATCAGGCGGTCAGCGCCGCTGGACAGGCGCTGACCGTGGGGCGACCGGGCTTATGGCGGGCTCTGGGGGAAGATCAGGATCACCAGGTTGCCTTGTTCGTAGCGTTTGCCGCCCAGGGGCAGGCGCTCGACTTCCTGGATCTCCTGCACGCCGTTAACCCGCATGACCACGCCCACCGAGCCCCGCTTCAGGGCTTGGCTCATCCAGGGCTGGATCTGATCCAGATCGACCTTGCGCGGGCTCGAATCCGGGTAGTCGAGGCCGTACTTGAGCTCACCAGCGGTGTTGTACAGCGCCACGTCCGGACGTTGCAGGCGCCAGGCCAGGGCCGAGGCCGCCCCCAGGTCATTACTCAGCAGGGTGCTGGTCTGGCGCAGTTGCTCCAGGTGCTGGTTGATGAACTGGTCCGGCATCTTGTTGTGCACCACGCTGGCGGGCATGCCGGGCGGCAGCAGGGCCACCAGCAGCAAGGTCCCCAGGGCCGGCGCGGCCCACAGCGCCCGGGGGCGCGAGGCGGCCAGCAGGTTGGCGATGATCCAGCCCATCAGCATGATGAACACCAGCGACAGGGCGAGCATTTCGTCATGGCCGTACAGCGGTTTGCTGACCTGGATGTAGATCAGCCCCACCAGGGCGCCGACACCGATCACCAGGTTGAGCAGGGCATTGATCCGCAGCGCCCGGCCTCGGGCCTGATCGAGCCGCTCGATCAGGGTGGACCCCATCAGCAGGGCCAGGGGCAGCAGGCAAGGCATGATGTAGGTCGGCAGCTTGCCGCGGCTCAGGCTGAAAAAGGCCAGGGGCAACAGCAGCCACAGCAGGAGAAAGCCAGTGCCGGCCTGGCGCTTGTCTTTCCAGGCCTGGAGCAGGGTGCTCGGCAGCAACGCTGCCCAGGGCAGGCTGGAAACCACCAGCAGCGGCAGGTAGAACCACCAGGGGCGGGTGTGCTGTGCGTCCTCGGCGGCGAAGCGGCGAATATGTTCATGCCAGAAGAAGAACCGCCAGAAGTCCGGCTCGTGGGCGTGGATGCTCAGCACCCACGGCAGGCAGACCAGGGCCGCCACCAGCACCGCCAGCGGACCGAAGCGCAGCAACTCGCTGAAGCGCCGCTGCCAGACCATGTACGGCAGGGCGATCAGCACCGGCAGCAGCCAGGCCAGAAAGCCCTTGGTCAGAAACCCCATGCCGCAGGCAAACCCCAGCGCCGCCCAGGCCGACAGGCGCTCGCGCAGGGTCCGGCCCTGGAGGGCAAACCACAGCGCCACCAGGCTCAGGTTGACCCACAGGGTGAACTGCGGGTCGAGGTTGGAGTAGCCGGCCTGGCCGGCGATCAGGCCGAAGCTCATGTACAGCAGCGCCGCGGCGAAACTCTTGCGCGGGTCATTCCACAAGCGCCGGGCCAGCAGATAGGCAAGCAGGATGCTCAGCCCGGTACTCAGCGCCGAAGCGATGCGCACCCCGAACAGGTTGTCACCGAACACGGCCTGGCCAATGGCGATGAACCAATAGCCGGCAATGGGTTTTTCAAAGTAGCGGATGCCCATGAAATGCGGGGCGATCCAGTCACCCTTGAGCAGCATTTCCTGGCTGATCTGGGCATAACGGGTTTCGTCCGGAATCCACAGGCCATGGGTGGTCAATGGCAGCAGGTAAAACACGGCGAAGGCTAAAAACAGCAGCGGTAGCGCCCAACGTCTGGTCATGCCCCGCACTCCTGTTGCTGGAGGTGGGGTGATGCCCGTTCCTTGGGCCTGGGGCGTAGAGTCTTGCGCATGTCTGTCCTCGGTGTTGGGGGGCAGGTGATGGATCTGAGGTGGCACTGGCTAATAAAGTACACGCCGCGAAAAAAGCAACTAAATACAAGCGGCTTCAAATAAAACTGTCGATGGGCTGAATAACGCTTGGGATGTTTAAAAGTTCTGCAAGTTACTGCTGGACGTTATTGAGTGTCGGCGGCCAGTGTTCGCTGTTCATTATTCCCAGTACTTTCAACTGCCCATCGGGCTCCACGGCAAGAAACAACGAACTGCTGTATTCGCTGGCCAGTGCGTGTTCGTAACCCAGTTGTTTTTCCAGATCGCTGATACAGCCGCTGTGGGTGATCAGGATCAGGTTGTGCCGCGCCTGCTTATGCGCCAGCACATCGCTTTTCAATGTCGGGCCGCAACTGGACAGCCAGGGCTGGGCCTGCGCGGGTTTGCCGAACATGTACTGCGAGGTCTGCAGGGTGCGGGTCAGGGGGCTGCTCAGGATCTCCGCATTGGCCATGCCCAGCTCCCGGTAAGCGTGGCCCAGCGCAATGGCGGTCGATTGGCCGATCAGGGTGATGCCGTCCTCCGGGCCCAGGCAGGGGTGGCTGGAGCGGTCGCAGCGCTCGGCATGCCTGATCAGGACAATGACGTTTCCGGCCTGCCAATGCAGGTACAGATGGCTGTTGCTCATCTGCCTGGGGTCGCCGAGGTTGACCGGAGTCCGGGGCCACATGGCAAATCCGGTGACCACTATCACCAGTAATACGCAGAGGCTGCCCAGCAGTGACTGCTTAACCCGGGCGTTCATCTTGGGCTTCTCTGGAATGGGGGCGGTGGCTCGAGTAGGTCACGCTGTTCGCCTGGTATTGAAGTTGTCGAAAGTTCACAGTTGCGCCGAGCAGTAGTTGTGGCTTAGTTGGCGGTTTCACCCAGGCGCGCTGTCTGTAAAACAATTTATGGCGCTGCAGGTGGGGGAATGGTGAAAGCAATGTGAAAAAATCGAATGCCGATTGCCGGTGGTAAACCCCCCGTGGAGTTGGCGCATTGGCGATGGCCGCCAAGGGCATCGGCTGGCTGGTTTTTTATTGTGTGCAGTGGCGGGTCATGGAGTGCCGGCCTCCAGTCCATTGCGAAAGCCCGGCAAAAGTAACGTATTAAAAAGTCGCCATGGCGTTTTAATGCGATCAGTTCAGCTGGCTGTCAGCTAGGCATGCAGCGGGTGGGGGACGCAGGGGGGGGCAGATCGGCGCGGCCCTCGACAAAGGGCCGCGCCTGGTGCGGTCGTCAACGGGTGGGGATTGCCCCCGGTCAGTGGTTGACGGTGAAGGCCAGCATGGCCGAAAGCTGGCACAGCGGGCGCCCGCTTTGCTCCTGCCACTGGTTGAACACGTCCTGCACCAGGGCCTGGTCGCGTTTGCTGCTGGGCACTTTGTCGACGATCTTCTGCGCGTTCAACGCGGCCACCACATCCCAGGTCGGGATAAAGGTGTCCTTGCCCACCATCCGCAGGAACCGCGGTGCCGAAAGGCCGCCCATCTGGTTGCCGTGCTTGGCCAGGTACTGCCACAAGCCGACGATGTCGCTGCTCGGCCAGTCGGCAATGAAGTTGCCGAAACTGCCGTGTTCATGGGCCACATCAAGAATCATCTGCGCATTGCGCGGCACGCTCTTGAGCTTGCCCAGGTGGCGGATGATCCGCGCATCCTGCATCAGGCGCTCCAGGTGCTCGGCACCCATCAGCACCACCTTTTCCGGGTCGAAGCCGAAAAACACCTGCTCGAAGGCCGGCCACTTGGCATCCACCAGGCTGTGTTTGAGCCCGGCGCGAAATACCCGCAAGGCCAGTGTCGACAGGTAGCGATCGGCGCTCAGCGAACGCAGGTAGGCGTCGGAGGCCGGGGTGGGCAGGTGCTCTTCCAGGGCTTTGGCCGAACCGAAGCGGTTAAGACAATATTCGTTCAGCCATTTGTAATCGTGCATGCCTTCTCCATATCGGTTCGAGGGGGCTGGGGCGTTGGACGCGGGCGATGGGACTTGAGGCAGCTCGATGGCCTCCAAGGTTCAATCCTTTGCCGGAGGCCGTGCCGCGAGTCTGCATCAGGCGGGGCTGGCAGTGCCTTCGCCCGCCAGTTTGCGGTTGAGCTGAAAGCGCCAGCGCACATACAGCAGGGCCGTGCAGAACAGCGCCAGGCTGGCGAGCATTTCCAGCACGCCGAACAGCTGGCGGTTGGGGTCGTAGGCCGCCAGGGCGCCCTTGATGAAGTACAGGTTCACCACAAAGCACATCCACGAGTGGCCACGGGCACTGCCACTGAGCATGCCTGGGGCCATCAAGAGCAGCGGCACCAGTTCGATCAGCAGGATCACCCAGGGGCGCGCGCCGTGCAGGTCGGCCACCAGCAGGTAATAGCCGCACAGCAGGCCGACCAGGCCGAGAAAGCTCAGCAGGCTGAGGACGCGCGCCAGGCGCACCCGTGGTTCCAGCCATTCGACGGCGGGCAGGATTTTCGGCTTTTTAGCCACGGTTGCTCTCCAGTTGCCGGGCGGTTTTCGCCAGGCGCAGGCCCAGGGCCCGGCACAGGGTGACTTCGTGCTCGTTCAGCGGGCTCTTGCCGTCGGCCCCGGCGTGGTGGCTGGCGCCATAAGGCGTGCCGCCGCCACGGGTGTCCAGCAGGGCCGATTCGCTGTAGGGCAGGCCGGTGATCAGCATGCCGTGGTGCAACAGCGGCAGCATCATCGACAGCAGGGTGGTTTCCTGGCCGCCGTGCAGGCTGGCGGTGGAGGTGAAGACCCCGGCAGGTTTGCCCACCAGGGCGCCGGTCAGCCACAGGTTGCTGGTGCCGTCGAGAAAGTACTTGAGCGGCGCCGCCATGTTGCCGAAACGGGTCGGGCTGCCCAGCGCCAGGCCGGCGCAGTTTTTCAGGTCGTCGAGGCTGGCGTACAGCGCGCCATCTTCGGGAATGCTCGGCGCCACGGCTTCGCATTCGCTGGAGATCGCCGGCACGGTACGCAGGCGGGCTTCCAGGCCACCCTGTTCGATGCCCCGGGCAATCTGCCGGGCCATCTCGGTGGTCGAGCCGTTGCGGCTGTAATACAGCACCAGGACGTAGGAGTCGCTCACGGCAGGATCTCCAGCACTTTTTCCGGCGGTCGGCCGATGATGGCTTTGTCGCCGGCTTCGAGAATCGGCCGTTCCATCAGTTTCGGGTGGGCGGCGATGGCATCGATCAACTGCGCCTCGGTGAGGCTGCTGTCCGCCAGGTTGAGGCTCTTGTACTCGTCTTCACCGGTGCGCAGCAGTTGGCGTGCGCCGATGCCGAGCTTGCCCAGCAGCCGTTGCAAGTGCGGGGCGTCGAGTGGGGTTTCCAGGTAGCGCACCACGGTTGGCGCCAGGCCACGGGCCTCCAGCAGTTCCAGCGCACCGCGGGATTTCGAGCAGCGCGGGTTGTGATAAAGCGTCAGATCGGTCATGTGCGGGTCGCATCTTGCCTTAGGTGGCGGCTATTCTACCTGCGCCGCGGGCTGTCCTGAACCTTGAGAGGCGATGGGTCGCAGGCAACAGCGGTTTCAGATGATTTTTCAGACAAGGATCAAGGCATGGCAAGGCGACTGGCAGCGGCATTGGCAATCTTCACCACGGTGTTGCTCGGCGGCTGCGGCAACGACTACGGCGTCGACCAATATGGCCAGAAAGTGGCGGGTGAACGCATTGATAAACAATGGCTGGTGCTCAATTACTGGGCCGAGTGGTGTGGGCCGTGCCGCACCGAGATTCCCGAACTGAATGCGCTGGCCGAGCAGCTCAAGGGGCAGCCGGTGAGTGTGCTGGGGGTCAATTTCGATAATGTGCAGGGCGATGAACTGAAAGCCGCCAGCGACAAGCTGGGGATCAAGTTCACCGTGCTGGCCCAGGACCCGGCGCCGATCTTCGACCTGCCGCGCAGCGAAGCGCTGCCGGTGACCTACCTGATCGACGACAAGGGCAAGGTGCGCGAACAACTGATGGGCGAGCAGACCGCAGCGGGCGTTATCGCCAAGCTGCAAGCCCTGCGCGGTCAATAACCACGTCTACCGGGCATCTGTAGCCGCTGCCGCCAGGCTGCGGCTACAGGGGCTGCGCAAGCCCGGATGGGCACCGCGAAGCGCCAGGGGAATTACGCAGCGTTCTTGCAGGCCAGCAGCCGGGCGGCAGCGGCTACAGGTCAGCCTTCTTCCAGCCACAAGCGCAGTGGTTTGCCTTCAGCCGGCCAGAAGCGCACTTGCTCGATCGGCGACACATCCCAGCGCTCTACGGTTTCCAGCGCTTGCAGGAAGCGCCGTTCCTGCTCCATCAACGCCGGCGCGCAGAGTTTGCGGGTGTTGCCGACCTTGCCGAAGCTGAGCTTGTCGCCGTCCAGGGTATAAGGCGCGAACCAGTGGTTGCAGCCGCCGTTGCCGTAGGCGCGACCGTCTTCACCCAGGGTGATGGTCAGGTGGCTGTTGTCGATCAACGGTCGCTCGCCAATCCATTCCAGGATGTAGCTGCGGTCGTGCTGCAGTTTCAGCGGCTCGGCGGCGCAGCCCAGCAACCCTGCGGCCACGGCTGCACTTAGCGCCAGGCGTTTCATTGCGCGACCTGCTGGCATTTCGGGCAGCGATGCTTTTCACCTTCGCTGACCCAGCCCAGTTCGACGATGCGCGCACTGGCGGCCGGTTTCTCGGCCTTGTTGCCGAGCTTGGCGTCGACCGCGAACTCAAAGCTCAATTGGCTGGCGCAGCTGTCGCAGTTGACTTGCCACTGATGAATGGCCAACTCGCCGAACACCGGGCCTCGGGCGACGGCGACCCATTGACCGAGGGGGTTGATCAGGTGGCGCACGGTTTCCACGGTCAGGCGCATGGACAAGTCCTTGCTGCCCTTGAGCGTGACGATCAACACGTCATCGTTGCGAATCGAGCCACCGTTGCCAGTGACCTGATACCGCCCCGGCACCAGGGCGCGGCACTCGATCAGGGTGTGTTGCGGGTTCATCAGGGTGTAGCGGAAATCGTGTTCGACCATGGGTCCTCCAAGTAGGCGGCTATGCTAGCACGCGACTTTGCAGCGAGCCGACCTTCACGCCACCGTCGGTCCGTCGATTCAGTTCTGTACCAGGTTCTGCGGGGTGCCGGCGCCCCAGGCGGCGATGTTGTGCAGGGTGGTGGCGGCAATCGCGGCCAATGCCTCGCGGGTCAGAAACGCCTGGTGGGCGGTGATGATCACGTTGGGAAAGGTCAGCAGCCGTGCCAGTACATCGTCTTGCAGCGGCAGGTCGGAGCGGTCCTCGAAAAACAGCTGGGCCTCCTCTTCATAGACATCCAGCCCCAGGTAGCCCAACTGGCCGTTTTTCAGGGCGTCGATCAGCGCCGGGGTATCCACCAGGCCGCCACGGCCGGTGTTGATCAGCATGGCGCCGGGTTGCATGTGCGCCAGGCTGCGGCTGTTGATCAGGTACTTGCTGTCGGCCGTGAGCGGGCAGTGCAGGCTGATGATCTGCGATTCGGCCAGCAACTGCGGCAGTTCCATATAGCGGGCGCCGAGGGCTTCGACCTGCGGGTTGGGGTAGGGATCATAGGCCAGCAGCTGGCAGCCGAACCCGGCCATGATCCTGGCGAACGTCGCGCCGATCTGCCCGGTGCCGACCACGCCGACGGTCTTGCCCACCAGGTCGAACCCGGTCAGGCCGTGCAGGCTGAAATCGCCCTCGCGGGTGCGGTTGTAGGCCCGGTGCAGGCGCCGGTTCAGGGCCAGGATCAGCGCCACCGCGTGTTCGGCCACCGCATGGGGCGAGTAGGCCGGCACCCGCACCACGGCCAGCCCCAGGCGCTTGGCGGCCACCAGGTCGACGTGGTTGTAACCGGCCGAGCGCAGGGCGATCAGGCGTGTGCCGCCGGCCGCCAGTTGCTCCAGCACCGGCGCGCTCAGGTCGTCGTTGATAAAGGGGCACACCACTTCATGCTGTTCGGCCAGGGCCACGGTATCCAGGCTGAGCCTGGCGGGCTGGAATTGCAGCTCGATGCCCGGGGGCAGGTCAGCGCCCAGGAAGCTGTCGCGATCGTAGGTCTGGCTGCTGAAGAGAATCGTGCGCATGGAGTGATCCTGATTAAAGGGGTGGCACAGCATGGCGGCTCGGGGCGAGCCGGACATTGCCTTGGGTCAGGTGTTGAAACGCGCCTCGCTGGCCAGGCGAGTTATCGCCCGATCCAGCTCGTCGAGTGCGGCGAAGGCCTTGACATCTTCCTGCTTGAGCAAGGTTTCGCTGCGTTGACAGGTGGCGCGCAATTGCGGCACGCCGCAGTACCGGGTGGCGCCATGCAGGCGGTGGACCCGTTCGATCAGCGCGTTGCGGTCATTGGCTTCGCGCGCGGCACGGATCGCTTCGCGGTCGGCCTCCAGGGACGCGAGCAGCATGGCCAGCATGTCGGCAGCCAGATCAGCCTTGCCGGCGGCCAGGCGCAGGCCTTCATCGTGGTCCAGCACCTGCAGTTCGATGCTCTTGCCATGAAACTCGCTGGAGCGTTCGGGCCCCTGGTTGCGCAGGGCCAGGCCGGTCCACTTCAACACCACCTGGGCCAACTGGCGTTCGCTGATGGGTTTGGTCAGGTAATCGTCCATGCCGCTTTGCAGCAGCGCGCGTTTTTCGTTGGCCATGGCGTGGGCGGTGAGGGCGACGATGGGCAGCGGCGAACCATGGCGCTCGCTTTCCCACAGGCGGATCGCCTCGGTGCTTTGTCGCCCGTCCATGCCGGGCATTTGCACGTCCATCATCACCAGGTCGAAGGATTCGTTCTGGATCGCCTTGAGCGCGGCATAACCACTTTCGACCGCCAGCACCTTGGCGCCCATGTCTTCGAGCAGGGTCTGCACCAGCAGCAGGTTGGCCGGGTTGTCATCGACGCACAGCACCCGCGGTGCGCGACTCGACAAGGGTTCGCCGGGCTCGTTGCGCACCTGGCGCGGGTTGACCAGGTCGGACAGGGCGCGGCGCAGTTTGCGGGTACAGGCCGGCTTGGCCTGCAACTGGCTGTGGGGGTTGGGCACCGACAGCTGGAACAGCGTCTGCTCGGTGGTCGGGCACAGCACCAGGACCTTGCAGCCAAGGTGCTCCAGATCCCAGATATATTGGTTGAGCCGCTCGGGCGGCATGTCGTTGCTGGTGATGCCCAGCACCGCGAGGTCGATCGCCTGATCGGTCTGGTGCACCCCGGTAATGCCGTTGGTCAGGGCTTCCAGGGTGTTGAACGGGGTCACCTCCAGGCCGCAGTCTTCCAGTTGGTGCTGCAGGGCCTGGCGCGCCAGTTCGTGATTTTCCACGATCGCCACCCGGCGCCCGAGCAAGGGCGGGCCCGGCAGGTCTTCGGCGTCGTCGCGGGTCTTGGGCAGGCTCAGGCTGATCCAGAACTCCGAGCCTTCTCCCGGCGTGCTGTCGACCCCGATCTCGCCGCCCATCTGCTCGATCAGGCGCTTGGAAATCACCAGCCCCAGGCCAGTGCCGCCGGGTTGCCGCGACAGCGAGTTGTCGGCCTGGCTGAAGGCCTGGAACAACGCCCGCACATCCTGGTTCGACAAGCCGATGCCGGTGTCCTGGATGCTGATCCGCAACTGCACGCTGTCTTCGTGTTCCTCTTCAAGCATGGCGCGGGCGACGATGGTGCCTTCGCGGGTGAACTTGATCGCGTTGCTCACCAGGTTGGTGAGGATCTGCTTGAGCCGCAGCGGATCGCCGAGCAGCGCCAGGGGCGTATCGCGGTAGACCAGGCTGACCAGCTCCAGCTGTTTGGCGTGGGCCGCCGGGGCGAGGATGGTCAGGGTGTCTTGCAGCAAGTCCCGCAGGTTGAACGGAATGCTGTCGAGCACCAGCTTGCCGGCCTCGATTTTCGAGAAGTCGAGAATTTCGTTGATGATGCCCAACAGGCTGTCGGCGGATTTTTCGATGGTCCCCAGGTAATCCAGCTGACGTGGGGTCAGTTCGCTTTTCTGCAGCAAATGGGTGAAACCCAGGATGCCGTTGAGCGGGGTGCGGATCTCGTGGCTCATGTTGGCCAGGAACTCGGATTTGATCCGGCTGGCCTCCAGGGCCTCCTTGCGGGCCAGGTCCAGCTCGATGTTCTGGATCTCGATGGTTTCCAGGTTCTGGCGCACGTCTTCGGTGGCCTGGTCGATGCTGTGCTGCAATTCTTCCTGAGCGTTCTGCAGGGTGCTGGCCATGCGATTGATGCCCGAAGCCAGTTCGTCCAGTTCCTGGCTGCCCAGGGGTGGCAGGCGGGTTTCCAGGTTGCCGTCCTTGAGCTGGGCCACGGCCTGCTTGATCTGGCTCAGCGGGGTGTTGATGGTGCGGCTCATGCGCAGGGCCAGCAGCGTGGTGCCGGCCAGGCCCGCGGCAATCAACAGCAGGCTGGCGAACAGGCTGCGGTAACCGCGCAGCAGCATGCCGCTGTGGGACAGCTCCAGTTCGACCCAGCCCAGCAGGCGGTCGGCTTCATCGGGTATCAGGTCGCCGGCGAGGTTGCGGTGGCGCCCGAAGACGGGCAGCAGGTAGCGGGTCGCATCGTTGCCGGTGCGTTGCAGCATGTGGTTGCTGTTACCGATCGGCGGCTGGTTGAGCATGCTCGGGCCGGCGTGGGCCAGGAGCGTGCGATCCGGGGCGAGAAACGACACCGCGCGTACATCCGACTGTTCCAGGGACTGGGTGGCGATGCGCTCCAGCAGGTCGTTGTCCTTGTGTCCCATGGCCGGGGCCACCAGGGGCGCCAACTGCTCGGCGATCATTTCGCCACGTTGCAGGAGTTGGGTTTGCAGGTCCGCTTGCTGCATCCAGGTGAAATACCCACCCAGCACCAGGGCCATCAGGCTCGTCGGTAACAAGGTCAGCAGCAGTACGCGACCTTTGATTCCCAGTTTCTTAAGCACCTGACTCTCCTGCCAACCTGTTGTTTTGAATGAACGACGCGCACTTCCGTGAGGCGCCACTCGCGCAGTGTAGCGATTTGCGAGTCAGCGATCTTGGCAAATTGCGCGGGCTCCGAAACAACCGTTGGGCGTTTATCGGACCTGGATCCAGGCATTGGTTGCTCGTGGCCGGGCAATCTTGAATAATTGCATGATTGAGAATTACTTGCAGAAGCTAATGACTCCCGTATCTGTTGGCCAACCGCGCATCCTGGCGATTGAAGATGATCTTGTGCTCGGCGCTTACGTGCACGAGCAACTGGGCCGTTCCGGTTTCGAGGTGACCTGGTGCCAGAATGGCTGGGAAGGCCTGGAGATGGCGCGCGAGCGTTCATTTGACGTGGTGTTGATGGATATTCTGCTGCCCGGCATGGACGGCTTGTCGGTGCTGACCCACCTGCGCCAGAGCCACTCGACCCCCGTGGTGCTGATGTCGGCCCTGGGCGCCGAGGCCGATCGCATCAGCGGCTTTCGCCTGGGGGCTGACGACTACCTGCCCAAGCCGTTCAGCATGGCCGAGTTGCGGGTGCGCATCGAAGCCATCCTGCGGCGCGTGGCCCTCGACCGGCGCCCGGTGGCTATTCTTTTGAACCGCGACAGCCACAGCCTGCGGTTCGACGATGAACTGTGCGATGTGTATTTTGGCCAGCAATGGGCCGGGTTCACCCGCAGCGAGTACCGGCTGCTGGAGACCCTGCACCGCAGCGCCGATGAAGTCCTCAGCAAAGCCTTCCTTTATCAGCATGTCCTGCAGCGCGGCTATGCCCCCCATGACCGCAGCCTGGACATGCACGTCAGCCAGATCCGCCGCAAGCTCAAGGCCATCGGCTACGCCGAGCGCGAAGTGCGCACGGTCTGGGGCAAGGGCTATGTACTGAGTGCCGTCGATGAAGTGGTCTGACGTACCGGGTCGGCACTCACTGTTCTGGAAGTTGACGTTGTTGTTGGTGGCCTTCTGCCTGCTGATGATCTGGCTCAGTTGGTCCTGGGGCCGCTATATGGAACAGAAGAACCTGTTCCTCTCCCATGAGGCGCGCAGCACTTTGCTGGAGTATGCCGCCCAGGCCGAGCAGGCCTGGGCCCAGGGGCAGAGCGAAGGGGTCGATGCCTGGCTGCAGGACATGGGCACGCGTGAGTCGACCTGGATCGGGGTCATAGGCGAGGACTTGCAGTCACTGAGCAGCAAGCCCCTGAGCTCCCGGGAAAACCAGCGCCTGACCTTTCTGCGCGGCCTTGATTGGCCGGTGAGCCTGCACACCCGTGGCTTGCCCTGGTTGAGGATTGCCTTTCCCGGCGATCCGGATGCCGGCAGCCTGGTGATCGAGTTGCCGCAGCGTTTCATGCCCGGGCAGTACCGGTTGCTGTGGCGGGTGCTGACCAATGGCGTGATCCCCGGTTTGTTCACCCTGTTGCTGTGCGTCGGTCTGTACCGGTTGTTGGTGGTGCCCCTGAACCAGTTGCGGGAACAGGCCAACGCCTGGAACGCCGATCAATTGAATGCACGTGTCTCCAGCCAGACCACCAGCCGCCAGGATGAATTGGGCGAACTGGGCCGGGCCTTCGATCAAATGTCCGAACGCCTGCAAGGCACGGTGTCCCTCCAGCAACAGCTGCTGCGCGACCTTTCCCATGAACTGCGCACGCCGCTGAGTCGCCTGCGCGTGGCGTGCGACAGCGAACACAGCCTGGCGGCCCTGCGCGAACGTTTGTCTCGGGAAGTCGACGGCATGCAGCGCTTGGTGGAAGACAGCCTGCAACTGGCCTGGCTCGACACCGAACGGGCGCCCCTGGCGGCGGAAGAAATCCAGGTGCAGGCGTTGTGGGAAATGCTCACGGAAAATGCTTGCTTTGAAAGTGGCTGGTCGGCGCAGCAGTTGCAATGCGAGCTGACGGCAGCGTGCTGGGTGCGCGGTAACCTCAATACCCTGGCCCAGGCCCTGGAAAATGTCCTGCGCAATGCCATCCGCCATTCGCCGTTTGGTGCGGTGGTCAGCCTTGATGGCTGCCGCGAGGGGGAATACTGGCACCTGTGGCTGGAAGACCAGGGCGGTGGGGTGGACGAAGCGGACCTGGAGCGGATTTTCGCGCCCTTTACCCGACTCGACGGTTCGCGGCCTGGCAACGGTGGATTCGGCCTGGGCCTGAGCATCGCGCGCAATGCGGTGCAGCGCCAGGGCGGCCAGATCTGGGCGGAAAACACCGCGCGCGGCTTGCGCCTGCACATGCGCCTGCTGGCTGCCAGCGTATAGGCGGCAAGGTCGCGATGGGCCTGAGTGGGGCTTATGCCTTTAAGCCATAAGCCCCGCACTTTGCGTGATATGGCCTGCGCACGTTTGCCGGTATGATAGGCGCCCCCGCAGTCTGGATTGCGAATACGTCATGACCTTGCAGTACCCAACCATCGCCGATTGCGTCGGCAACACCCCGCTGGTGCGCCTGCAGCGCCTGCCCGGAGCCACCAGCAACACCCTGCTGCTCAAGCTTGAGGGTAATAACCCGGCCGGCTCGGTCAAGGATCGTCCGGCGCTGTCGATGATCACTCGCGCCGAGTTGCGCGGGCAGATCCACTCGGGCGACACCCTGATCGAAGCGACCTCCGGCAACACCGGGATTGCCCTGGCCATGGCGGCGGCGATCAAGGGTTACAAAATGATCCTGATCATGCCCGACAACTCCAGTGCCGAGCGCAAGGCCGCGATGACGGCCTACGGTGCCGAGCTGATCCTGGTCAGCCAGGAAGAGGGCATGGAAGGCGCGCGCGATCTCGCTGAGCGGATGCAGGCCGAAGGCCGTGGCAAGGTGCTCGACCAGTTCGCCAACGGCGACAACCCCGAGGCGCACTACACCGGCACCGGTCCGGAAATCTGGCGTCAGACCGAGGGCGGGATCACCCACTTCATCAGCTCCATGGGCACCACCGGTACCATCATGGGCACCTCGCGCTACCTGAAAGAACAGAACCCCAATGTGCAGATCATCGGCCTGCAGCCGATGGAAGGCTCGGCCATCCCCGGCATTCGCCGCTGGCCCCAGGAATACCTGCCGAAGATCTACCAGGCCAGCCGCGTCGACCGCATCGTCGACATGGCCCAGAGCGAAGCCGAAGACGTGACCCGGCGCCTGGCCCGTGAAGAGGGCATCTTCTGCGGCGTCTCTTCAGGCGGTGCGGTGGCGGCGATGTTGCGCCTGTCCCGGGAAGTGGAAAACGCGGTGATGGTCGCGATCATTTGTGACCGTGGCGATCGTTACCTGTCGACCGGCATCTTCGATGCGCCCAACTGATGGCCAAGCACGAGAGAGGCCTGCGCTTCCAGCCCACTGGCGGTAGCCGGGCCCCACAGATACCGACCGGTAAAAAGCAGCGCCTGAGCATCGAGCGCCTGGCCAATGACGGCCGGGGGATTGCCTTTCTCGACGGACGCACCTGGTTTGTCACCGGGGCGTTGGCGGGGGAGGAGGTCGAGGCGCGAGTGCTGGGTGCTCACGGCAAGGTCGTGGAAGCGCGCACCGAGCGTGTGTTCCAGGCCAGCGAGCTGCGTCGGCCGATGCCGTGCGCCCATGCCGGCCGCTGTGGCGGTTGCAGTGTCCAGCACCTGCCCCACGACGAACAGTTGGCTCTGAAACAGCGCATGCTCGCCGAACAATTGTCGCGGGTTGCCGGCGTGCAGCCCGATGAATGGGCGGCGCCACTGAGCGGTCCCGAGTTTGGCTATCGGCGTCGCGCGCGGATTGCCGTGCGCTGGGATGCCAAGGCGAAAAAACTTGAAGTGGGTTTCCGCGCCGCCGGCAGCCAGGACATCGTCGCCATCAGCGAGTGCCCGGTGCTGGTACAGCCCTTGCAACCGATCATGAGCCGCTTGCCGGCCATGTTGCAGCGCTTGAGCAAGCCTCAGGCCCTGGGGCATGTGGAGCTGTTCAGCGGTTCGGCGATTGCCGTGCTGCTGCGGCACATGGCCCCGTTGTCCGAGGCTGACCTGAGCATTCTCAAGGAATTCTGCACCTTCCATGACGCCCAGTTGTGGTTGCATGGCGAAGGCGATCCACAGCCCCTGGAGCCGAACCAGGCCCTGGGCTTTCGCCTGGAGTCCTGGGATTTGCACCTGGCGTATCGACCAGGGGATTTTGTCCAGGTCAATGCCGGCGTCAACGAGGCGATGGTGGCCCAGGCCCTTGAGTGGCTGGCACCGAAGGCGGATGAGCGGGTCCTGGACCTGTTCTGCGGCCTGGGCAATTTTGCCTTGCCCCTGGCGCAGCAGGTTCGCCAGGTGGTGGCGGTTGAAGGCGTGGCGAGCATGGTGGCTCGCGCGGCGGAAAACGCAGCCAGCAACAATTTGCATAACACGCAGTTTTTTCAGGCCGATTTATCGCAGCCTCTGGGTGCTGTCGAGTGGGCGGAAGAGGGCTTTTCTGCGGTACTCTTGGACCCACCCCGTGACGGTGCTTTCGAGGTGGTCCGCAAGCTTGCGAGCCTCGGCGCCCAACGGTTGGTCTATGTGTCATGCAACCCTGCAACTTTGGCGCGTGACACGGTCGAATTGGTCAAACAGGGCTATCGGTTAAAACGTGCCGGGATCCTCGATATGTTTCCTCAGACGGCGCATGTCGAAGCCATGGCGTTATTTGAAGCGAGCTAGGATGGCTCGTCTAATCCGACTGGCCGCCAGGCACCGCTCGCTGGCCCTGCGAGCAGGCCCTGGCACCTAAGGTCAGCGATTTGACGCATTGAATGTGCGTCGTAGGGAAGGTAAAGCAAGATGGTACAGGTGAGAGCGCACCAGCCGATCAACACCGACGGCAGTATCAATCTCGAGGCATGGCTCGATCATGCGGTCAGCGTCGATCTGGCACTTGACCGTGAAGCCTTGAAAGAAGCCTGCGAGTACGCTCGCGAGGCCGAGCAACAACACAATGCGGCGAAGAACCTGTGGGCCGAAGGCACCTCGAGTTTTCGCACCGGCCTTGAGATCGCCGAGATCCTCGCCGACCTCAAGCTGGACCAGGATTCGCTGGTGGCGGCGATACTTTATCGTGGCGTGCGCGAAGGCCAGATCCAGTTGCCTGCGGTCAGCCAGCGCTTCGGCCCGGTCGTGGCCAAGCTGATTGACGGCGTGCTGCGCATGGCGGCGATCAGCGCCAGCCTGAGCCCGCGCCAGTCCCTGGTGCTGGGCACCCAGGCGCAGGTCGAGAACCTGCGCAAGATGCTGGTGGCCATGGTCGACGACGTGCGCGTGGCCCTGATCAAGTTGGCCGAACGCACCTGCGCGATTCGTGCGGTTAAAACCGCTGACGATGAAAAACGCAACCGGGTTGCCCGCGAAGTCTTCGATATCTATGCGCCCCTGGCTCACCGACTCGGTATCGGCCATATCAAGTGGGAACTCGAAGACCTGTCGTTCCGTTACCTGGAGCCCGAGCAATACAAGCAGATCGCGACCCTGCTCCATGAGCGGCGTCTGGATCGCGAGCGGTTCATCTCCGACGTGATGAACCAGTTGCAGATTGAATTGCAGGCCACCGGCGTCGATGCCGACATCAGCGGCCGGGCCAAGCACATCTATTCGATCTGGCGCAAAATGCAGCGCAAGGGTCTGGAATTCAGCCAGATCTACGACGTGCGCGCGGTGCGGGTACTGGTCCCGGAAATGCGCGACTGCTACACCGCGCTGGGGATCGTCCACACCCTGTGGCGGCACATTCCCAAAGAGTTCGACGACTACATCGCCAACCCCAAGGAAAACGGCTACCGCTCCCTGCACACCGCAGTGATCGGGCCCGAGGGCAAGGTGCTGGAAGTGCAGATCCGTACCCACTCGATGCATGAGGAGGCGGAGCTGGGGGTCTGTGCCCACTGGCGCTACAAGGGCACTGACGTCAAATCCGGCTCGAACCATTACGAAGAGAAGATTTCCTGGTTGCGCCAGGTCCTCGAATGGCATGAGGAGCTGGGGGATATCGGCGGCCTGGCCGAGCAGTTGCGGGTCGATATCGAACCGGACCGAGTGTATATCTTCACCCCGGACGGTCACGCCATCGATCTGCCCAAGGGCGCGACGCCGCTGGACTTCGCCTACCGGGTGCACACCGAAATCGGCCACAACTGCCGTGGCGCGAAGATCAACGGGCGCATCGTTCCGCTCAACTACAGCCTGCAGACCGGCGAGCAGGTGGAGATCATCACCAGCAAGCACGGTACGCCAAGCCGTGACTGGCTGAACCCGAACCTGGGCTACGTGACCACGTCCCGGGCGCGGGCGAAGATCGTGCACTGGTTCAAGTTGCAGGCTCGCGATCAGAACGTCGCCGCCGGCAAGACCTTGCTCGAGCGCGAACTCAATCGCCTCGGCCTGCCCCAGGTGGATTTCGACAAGCTGGCCGAAAAGGCCAACATGAAAATCGCCGAGGACATGTTTGCCGCGCTCGGGGCTGGCGACCTGCGCCTGGCGCAACTGGTCAACCTGGCCCAGCAACTGGTGGAGCCGGAGCGCGGCAACGAGCAACTGGAGCTGATCCCGCGCAAAGCCACGGGCTACAAACCGGGCAAGCGCGGCGATATCCAGATCCAGGGCGTGGGCAACCTGATGACCCAGATGGCCGGCTGCTGCCAGCCGCTGCCCGGGGATGCGATCGTCGGTTACATCACCCAGGGCCGTGGAGTGAGCATTCACCGCCAGGATTGCGCCTCGGTGCTGCAACTGTCCGGGCGCGAGCCGGAGCGGATCATCCAGGTCAGCTGGGGCCCGGTGCCGGTGTTGACCTACCCGGTCGACATCATCATCCGTGCCTACGACCGCTCCGGTTTGCTGCGTGATGTTTCCCAGGTGCTGCTCAACGAGCGGATCAACGTGCTGGCGGTCAACACCCGCTCGAACAAAGAGGACAACACGGCGTTGATGTCCCTGACCATCGAGATCCCGGGCTTGGACGCGCTGGGGCGGTTGCTGGGGCGGATTTCCCAGCTGCCGAACATCATCGAAACCCGCCGCAACCGGACCCCATGACCTGTCGCCGTCGCCGGTTGCGACCGGCGGCGGCCATGGCCTGTGTGAAATGGATAAATTGATGTACAGCCTTGAAGATTTGTTGCACCTGATGGCCCGGCTGCGCGACCCGCAATACGGTTGCCCCTGGGATACCAAGCAGACCTACGCCAGCATCGTCCCGCATACCCTCGAAGAAGCCTATGAAGTGGCCGACGCCATCGAGCGTGGCGACTTCGATCACCTGCAGGGTGAATTGGGCGACCTGCTGTTCCAGGTGGTGTATTACAGCCAGCTGGCGCGGGAGGAGGGGCGTTTTGAATTCGACGGCGTGGTCGATAGCATCACCCGCAAGTTGATCCGGCGTCATCCCCACGTATTCCCCACCGGCGACCTGTACGCGCCGCTTGACACGCCACGGCTCGATGAAGAGCAGGTCAAGCGCCGCTGGGAAGAGATCAAGGCCCAGGAGCGCGCCGAGCAATCGGCGGCCCCGTTGCAGCTGTCCCTGCTCGATGATGTGCCGGCAGTTTTGCCGGCGTTGTCGCGCTCCGCCAAGTTGCAAAAGCGCGCGGCCCAGGTCGGCTTCGATTGGCCGGACGCGCTGCCGGTGGTGGACAAGGTCCGTGAAGAGCTCGATGAGGTGCTCGAAGCCATGGTCGACAACGACCCGGCGGCGATCACCGATGAAATCGGCGACCTGCTGTTTGCCGCGGTCAACCTGGCCCGGCATCTGAAGGTCGACCCTGAAACCGCCTTGCGCGGTGCCAATGCCAAGTTCGAGCGACGCTTCCGATTTATCGAGCAGGCATTGCGCGAGACCCACCGTCCCATGGAAGATTGCACCCTCGAAGAGTTGGACGCCTTGTGGGGCGAAGCCAAACGTCAGGAAAAGAATTTGCCCAGCTGTGGCTGAGGCTGTTGCCTAAGTGAGTAAGCACCATGAGCCTTTCCCTTCGCGACCAGTTGCTCAAAGCAGGGCTGGTCAACCAAAAGCAGGCCAAACAGGTCGGCAAAGACAAGCAGAAGCAGCAACGCCTGGCCCATAAAGGCCAGATTGAACTGGACGATTCGCAGCAACGTGCGGCCCAGGAAGCGATGGCCGAAAAGGTCAAGCGTGACCAGGAGCTGAACCGTCAGCAGCAGGAGAAGGCCGAGCAGAAGGCCCGTGCGGCCCAGGTCAAGCAATTGATCGAGGTGTCACGCCTGCCCAAGCTGACCACCGAGGATTACTACAACTTCGTCGACGACAAGAAGGTCAAGCGCTTGTCGGTGAACGCGCTGATGCGCAACAAGTTGAGCAGTGGTTCGTTGGCCATCGTGCACCACGGCGGCGGCTACGAGGTGATCCCTCGTGAGGCGGCGCTGAAGATCCAGGAGCGCGATCCGCAGCGCATCGTCCAGCTCAATACGCCGACCGAGGCGCCGGATGAGGACGATCCGTACGCCGCCTACCAGATCCCTGACGATCTGATGTGGTAAGGCCGCAGTAAATGACAAACCCCGCTCATGGCGGGGTTTGTCGTTTTTCAAGTCGGTCAGGAGGCCTGAGTCGTTCGGCCCTGCTCTTGCTTTTCAAGTTCGGCTTTATAGCTGTGGGCGTCGGTTTCGGAATGAAACATCCCCACCAGCATGTCTTGTTGATGCACGTCCCAGATCCGTATACCTGCGGCTACGCCTTCATGGGACATATGTGAATCGTCGCGTTCAGTTACTTTTACAGTCATCTGCTAGCTCCAATCTCTGTTGATCTGCAGCAAGGCGTGTGCAGGCCTTTGTTATATATTTTGTTAGCTTGCTAAGTAAACGCTCTTGAGCTGCAACAGATATTTGCAGAATCGGCAAAAGTCCTGCAGGCCGCGGAAACCGTGACATTTCGCCGCAGGCCGCTGAGTTTTATGACAAAAGTTTCATCTTCGCCGGCTTGCGGATTGGGCCTGTCGAAGGCTGATCTCCGGAACGGCAGGCGAAAAAAAGCCTCGCATGAGCGAGGCTTTTTATCGGCTGGAGACGGATCAGCTGCCTTTGACAGCCTTGCCGTTGACGGTGCCGTTGAGGAGCATGATGTTGTACTCCTTGCCGTCGGTTTCAACCTGCTGCAGACGGACCAGCAGGTAGTCCCAGTCCTTGGCGAACCACATCACCGTGGTGCGCTTGCTTTGCGTCGGATCACGCACGCGCTCGACCTTGATCGCTTCGATCTGGCCGGCCTTGGTATCGACCTTCTCGGCGCCCAGGACACGGAAGTCATAGGTGTCGACTTCGCCACCATCGACGACCTGGTAGCTCATGCTCTTCTTGCCGGCGGCTACATCGTGCTGCAGGGCCAACTGATAGGTGGACTTGTCGACCATGCCGCGGTTGAGCGACAGCTTGACCGGATCGCCACGGTCGGTGCCGGTGACCATCTTGGCAGTCCAGTCGAAGTCCAGGTCAGCCTTTTTGGCTTTGCCCAAGCCGCCACGTTCGAAGTGGTAGGACTGGGGCAGCAAGGTGTCCTTGTCCAGGGTCAGGGTGCTTTCTTCGGTCAGGCTGGCAATCATCATGGAGGCCTTGAAGCTCAGCTTCCAGGCGCCATTGCTGGTTTTTTCAAGGCTGCGTTCAGCGGTACCGCTCATTGGAAGCTGTTTCCAGTCGGCGGTATAGCTGGCGGAGAAAGGTTGAAGGTCCGCCGCCTGCACAACGGGCAGGGCGAGCAGAGCGCAAGCGAAGAGCAGGGCACGACGCATAAAATCTCCTAGGTTCGAATCAAATAGCCGCTGGCGGCAAGTAGCTGACCATCCAGTAAAGCACCCTGTTCGCCGAGCGTCAGCCGACCTTCGGCAAACCAGCGCACGGCCAGCGGGTAGATCTGGTGTTCCTGGGCATGTACTCGCTGCGCCAGGCTGTGCGGCGAGTCGTCCAACTCTACCGGGATCACTGCCTGTACGACCAGAGGTCCGCCATCGAGTTCCTCGGTGACAAAGTGCACGCTGCAGCCGTGCTCAGTGTCTGCGGCCTCCAGCGCGCGCTGGTGAGTATGTAACCCTTTGTATTTGGGGAGCAGCGAGGGGTGGATATTGAGCAGGCGGCCCTGGTAGTGACGCACGAAGTCCGCGCTGAGAATGCGCATGAAGCCGGCCAGTACCACCAGTTTGGGGTGGAAGGCGTCGATCAGTTCGATCAGCGCGGCATCGAAGGCTTCGCGGCCTTCGAAGGCCTTGTGATCCAGGGCGCGGGTCGCGATACCCGCATCCTTGGCGCGTTGCAGGCCGTAGGCGTCGGCGCGGTTGGAGATCACCGCAGCGATGCGCACCGGGCTGTCGCCGGTGCGCGTGCTGTCGATCAGGGCCTGCAAGTTACTGCCGGTGCCGGAGAGCAGCACCACGACATCACAGGTTGCAGGCATCAGTGCGCCTTAAGGTTCTTCAGTTCAACCTGAGCCGCGCCTTCAGGGGCGGTGGCGATCTGGCCGATGACCCAAGGCTGCTCGCCGGCTTCACGCAGTACGTTCAGCGCAGTTTCAACGTGCTCTTGAGCCACGCAGATGACCATGCCCACGCCGCAGTTCAGCACGCGGTGCATTTCGGTTTCATTGACGTTGCCTTTCTCTTGCAGCCAGTCGAATACCGCAGGACGCTGCCAGCTGGCCACGTCGACAATCGCCTGGGCGCCTTTTGGCAGGACGCGCGGAATGTTGTCCAGCAGGCCGCCACCGGTGATGTGGGCCATGGCCTTGACTGCGCCAGTGTCCTTGATCAGCTTGAGCAGCGGTTTGACGTAGATGCGGGTCGGAGCCATCAGCAGGTCGGTCAGCGGTTTGCCGTCGAGCTGGATGTTTTCGATGTCGGCACCCGACACTTCGATGATCTTGCGGATCAGCGAGTAGCCGTTGGAGTGCGGGCCGGACGATGGCAGGGCGAGCAGGGCGTCGCCGGCAGCGACTTTGGAGCCGTCGATGATTTCGGATTTTTCCACGACGCCGACGCAGAAGCCGGCCAGGTCGTAGTCTTCGCCTTCGTACATGCCAGGCATTTCAGCGGTTTCGCCGCCGACCAGGGAGCAGCCGGACAGTTCGCAGCCAGCGCCGATACCGGTGACCACTTGGGTCGCGGTTTCAACGTTGAGCTTGCCGGTGGCGTAGTAGTCGAGGAAGAACAGCGGCTCGGCGCCACACACCACCAGGTCGTTGACGCACATGGCTACCAGGTCGATGCCGATGCTGTCGTGCTTGTTCAGGTTCAGCGCCAGGCGCAATTTGGTGCCCACGCCGTCGGTGCCGGAGACCAGCACGGGCTGTTTGTAGCCGGCCGGGATTTCGCAGAGGGCGCCGAAACCGCCCAGGCCGCCCATGACTTCCGGGCGCGCAGTGCGCTTGGCGACGCTCTTGATGCGTTCGACCAATGCTTCACCGGCGTCGATGTCTACACCGGCGTCCTTGTAGCTCAGGGAGGGTTGCTTGCTCATGATCCAGGCCTTTAGGGGATTCAGGGGTGTCGACCGAGTCCAGTGAGACCGCCAAGACACTGCGAGCGGGTTTGCCGTCGGAGTATTTCAGGGTGCCCAGCTATAGCCGGTCTGCGAAGGCGCGCGATTTTATCAGGCTTGAGAGGCAGCGGCCATCCTCGGGCCGACGGGCAGGGGTATATCGCGTTAAAAAAACCATTACGGCGCATGTTGGTGGCCGTGTACATGGCTGTATAAGGTATAGCCTCTAAGCGGCTATCGTTATGGCAGTACGAAAACTTACCCGGGACCTGTGAATGTTTTGCCGGAGTCAGTGGTCACAGCCTTGCGCGATCTGCTTCACAGGTTCTGTTTCAACCGTTTTTTGTCGTCGGGAATCTTCCATGCGTTTGTGTAAATTTCTTTTTGTGGGCTGTTTGTCGTTGGTCAGCCTGGCGAGTCATGCCGAAACCCTCAATGGCCTTTATCAAGTTCGCGAACCGGTCAGCAGCCAGACTCCGGAAGAGCGTGAGCAGGCCACCCAGCGTGCGCTGGAGACCCTGGTGCTGCGTTTGACCGGCGACGCCAAGGCGGCCCAGGGCCCCGGGCTGGCGGCGGTGCGCAAGGATCCGCAGCAGATCATCAGCCAGTACGGTTATGACGCCGGGCCACCAGAGAGTCTGCAGGTCGATTTCGACCCGGTGAGCACTGATCGCGCGCTGCGCCAGGCCGGTTTGTCGTTGTGGGGCACCAATCGCCCCTCCATTCTTGGCTGGTGGTTGAGCGACTCGGTCGAGGGTTCGAGCCTGGTGGGTGATGGCCAGGCCAGCGCCTTGCCGCTGCGGCGTGCGGCGCAGCATCGCGGTTTGCCACTGCGCCTGCCCCTGGGCGATCTGGAAGAGCAACTGGTGGCCACTGCGCCGAACCTGGAAGGGGCGGATCCGGCGCCGTTGCGCGCGGCATCCGAACGTTATGGGGCCGATGCCTTGCTGGCCGTGCATGCCCGGGAGGAGGGCGGTCAGTGGCAGGCCAAATGGCGCTTGTGGCTGGGAGATCAAAAAGAGCAGGGCAGCGTCCAGGGGGCCGATACCGCGGCTCTGGCCGATGCCGTGTTGCTGGCGGTCAGCCAGCGCCTGGCGCCGCGTTTTGTCAGCAAGCCGGGAACGGCCAGCGAGCAGTTGCTTGAGGTACAGGGCATGAACCTGGAGCGCTACGCGGCGCTGGAACATTTGTTGGAGCCTTTTGGCGCGCAGTTGCAGAGCGTCGAGGGTGATCGTGTGGTGTACCGGGTCAATGGCAGCCCGGAGCAGGTGCGGGCGCAGTTGTCCCTGGCCAAGCTGGCGGAGGTGTCGCCTGGCGAGGCCCAGGCCCCGGCTCAGCCGGCGGTTGAAGGCGCTGTGGCGGCACCGATTCCGCAGTTGCGCTTTCGTTGGTAAGCAGTTCTTTCCTTATATAGAAGATGGAGTGGTTCATGGCCGATTCGCGTCGTTGGGTCTGGTTGGGCGGGTTGGCCCTGCTGTGTGCGTTTGTGTACCTGTTGCATCCGATCCTGACGCCGTTCCTGGTGGCCCTGTTGCTGGCGTATCTGTTCGACCCGCTGGTGGATCGCCTGGAAAAACATGGCCTCTCGCGCACCTGGGGCGTGGTGGCGGTGTTCGCGCTATTTACGCTGATCGTCATGGCGCTGTTGCTGATCCTGGTGCCGATGCTGGCCAAGCAACTGTTGCGCCTGTACGAGCTGGCGCCGCAGATGCTCGATTGGTTGCAGCACACGGCTATGCCGTGGGTGCAGTCCAAACTCGGGCTGGCCGACGGCTTCTGGAAGTTCGACAAGGTCAAGGCCGCGATCAGCGAGCATATGGGCCAGACCACCGACATCGTCAGCTTGGTACTGAGCCAGGCGACCGCGTCGGGCCTGGCGTTGATTGGCTGGCTGGCCAACCTGGTGCTGATCCCGGTTGTCAGCTTCTATCTGTTGCGTGACTGGGACCTGATGATGGCCAAGATCCGCAGCCTGCTGCCCCGCGATCGCGAAGAGCGCGTGGTGGCCCTGGCCGGCGAGTGCCATGAGGTGCTGGGGGCGTTTGTCCGCGGGCAACTGCTGGTGATGCTGGCGCTGGGGGTGATCTACGCTGCCGGCCTGATGCTGGTCGGGCTGGAGCTGGGGCTGTTGATCGGCCTGATTGCCGGCCTGGCGGCCATCGTGCCTTATATGGGGTTCGTCATCGGTATTGGCGCGGCGTTGATTGCCGGCTTGTTCCAGTTTGGCGGCGACCTGTATCCCATGATCGGCATCGTCGCGGTGTTTATGGTCGGCCAGGCGCTTGAGGGTATGGTCCTGACGCCGCTGCTGGTGGGTGATCGCATAGGCCTGCATCCGGTGGCGGTGATCTTCGCGATCCTGGCGGGTGGCGAGCTGTTCGGCTTTACCGGGGTGCTGCTGGCCTTGCCGGTGGCGGCGGTGATCATGGTGCTGGTGCGCCATATGCACGACTTGTACAAGGACTCTGACATCTACAGTGGTGTCGAAGACCCGGATCTGTAGCCACTCATGGGACAGCGCCAGGGCGGGCCCGGCAGGATCGGGCCCGCCCTGGCGATTGTTCTGGCTGTCACATTTGCCGTCAAAGCCACGCCCCTGATTCCCTCCGATTAACGCAAACCTTTGATTTTGCTTGTGGTCTGTTGCATTGTGCGGCCGGCGTCACGGGTATAAACTTTGCAAACTTTACACAGAGGCCACTAACGGTTCATTTCGAACTGTTCAGTCAGCATGAAACCGATTCAGCTGCCCCTAGGTGTGCGTCTGCGTGATGACGCCACCTTCATCAATTACTACCCAGGCGCCAATGCCGCTGCACTCGGCTATGTCGAGCGGCTTTGCGAAGCCGACGCCGGCTGGACCGAAAGTCTGATCTACCTGTGGGGCAAGGATGGGGTAGGGCGTACGCATCTGTTGCAGGCGGCCTGCCTGCGTTTCGAGCAAATGGGTGAGCCGGCGGTCTACCTGCCATTGGCGGAGCTGCTCTATCGCGGTATCGAGATCCTCGACAACCTTGAGCAATACGAGCTGGTGTGCCTGGATGACCTGCAGGCGGTCGCGGGCAAGGCGGATTGGGAAGAGGCGCTGTTCCACCTGTTCAATCGCTTGCGTGACAGTGGTCGGCGATTGCTGATCGCGGCCTCGACCTCGCCTCGTGAATTGCCGGTCAAGCTGGCGGACTTGAAGTCGCGCCTGACCCTGGCGCTGATTTTCCAGATGCGGCCTTTGTCCGATGAGGACAAATTGCGCGCTTTGCAGTTGCGCGCTTCTCGTCGCGGACTGCACCTGACCGACGAAGTCGGGCATTTTATTCTGACCCGCGGTACCCGCAGCATGAGCGCCTTGTTCGAGCTGCTTGAACGTCTCGATCAGGCCTCTTTGCAGGCCCAGCGCAAGCTCACAATCCCCTTCCTCAAAGAAACCCTGGGCTGGTAAAACTGCGGCCTGTAGCGGGTTTTGGCATATTCCAGGCGCCAAAAAAATCGCTTCCTGAAACGCTTCAGGACGCGCGCAGCTTTTAAATTGGGCTTAAGGCCTTAGATGTAAAGGAGAAACCCATAAGTCACATTTGGATCGATTGAATTTGCAAATGAGGACGATAGAGGGCATAGTCTCGGCTTCTTTACAACTTCAGCCACGGTCGTGCCCATGCTAAATCGCTTCGCACCCCTCGTGCCTCTCGCACTCGTCACCCTGTTGTTTGGTTGCGCCGCTCACTCTCCAGTGACCCAGCAGCAACAAGTGCAGCAGGTTCAACACTCTGTTAAGGCTCAGTCTTCCGTTGTTTACCAGGAAGAGCTGGCCACCGAAAAAGAACTGGCCGAGTTCGCTGATAGCAAGCCTTATCAGCTGCCTGTTCTGGCCGACAGCATCCTTGAACGCGGCATGTCCCTGATCGGTACCCGTTACCGTTTCGGCGGCACCTCTGAAGCCGGTTTCGATTGCAGCGGTTTTATCGGTTATCTGTTTCGTGAAGAGGCCGGCATGAACCTGCCGCGCTCCACTCGCGAAATGATCAACGTGAATGCCCCTCTGGTCGCTCGCAACAACCTCAAGCCTGGTGATCTGCTGTTCTTCAGCACCAATGGTCGTGGCCGTGTCAGCCATGCCGGGATCTACCTGGGCGATGACCAGTTCATCCACTCCAGCAGCCGCCGCAGCGGTGGTGTTCGAGTCGATAGCCTGGGTGATCGCTACTGGAGCAAAACCTTTATCGAAGCCAAGCGTGCACTCGCCATGGCGCCGACCACGGTCACTGCTCGCAAGTAAACGTACTTTTTGTAAGGCGAACTTAAAGTCTTACTTGAAGTTTGGCGCGTAGCCGCTAGAATCCTGATCTATTGTTGATGACTAACCGCGTAAGCCCTGCTTACGCGGTTTTGTTTTCAGCCTCACGGCAGAGAAAGCCGCATCCGGATCAGGGTTGTTCTGCTTATGTCGACGTCGGCCCGCCTCACCCTCATTGTTCTCGCAGCGCTGCTCAGCGCCTGCGCCAGCCGTACTCCACCGCCTGCGCCGGTAGTACGCGCCCCGGTCTTCAATACCACCCAGACCTTTTCCCCTGCTGCCGAAGATGTGCTGTTTCGTGCTTTGGGCCTGGTGGGTACGCCGTATCGCTGGGGTGGTAATACCCCTGATGCCGGTTTCGATTGCAGTGGCCTGATCGGCTACGTCTATCGTGACGCCGCGGGTATTTCCCTGCCGCGTTCGACGCGCGAGATGATCGGCATGCGCGCCCCGGATATCAGCAAGGATTCGCTGCAAACCGGTGACCTGATCTTTTTCGCCACCAATGGCGGCTCCCAGGTCAGTCATGCCGGGATCTATGTCGGCGAGGGGCGTTTTGTCCATGCCCCGGCCACCGGCGGTACGGTCAAGCTGGACAGCCTGTCCAAGGCCTATTGGCAAAAGGCCTACCTCAGCGCCAAGCGCGTCCTGCAACCCGGGCAACTGGCCCACAATCCTTAGTTTCCTGCCTGCGTCGAGGTGTTGATGACTGCCCGTAGCCTCAATCTCGACGACGCCCTCTATCACTATCTGCTGGACGTCTCCTTGCGCGAGACGCCCCTGCTGCGCCGTCTGCGCGAAGAAACCCAGGCCCTGCCCACGGCGCGCTGGCAGGTGGCGCCGGAGCAGGGTCAGTTCCTTGCGTTATTGGTACGCCTGATGGGCGCACGGCGTCTGCTGGAGGTGGGCACCTTCACCGGCTATAGCGCGTTATGCATGGCGGCGGCACTGCCGGACGATGGCTCGCTGATCTGTTGCGATATCCCCGGTGACTACAACGCCACCGCGATCCGCTACTGGCAGGAAGCCGGTTTGGCGGGGCGCATCGAACTGCGGCTGGCGCCGGCCCTGGAAACCCTCGTTCAACTGCAGGGGGCGGGGCAACAGGGCAGCTTTGACCTGATCTTTATCGATGCCGACAAGGCCAATTATCCGGCTTACCTGGAAAGTGCGCTGAGCCTCCTGCGAGTGGGCGGGCTGGCGGTGTTTGATAACACCTTGTGGAGCGGCAGGGTGCTGCAGGTCGAGCCGGACAGCGCCGACACCCAGGCCATCCAGGCACTCAATCGCGCCTTGAAGGATGACCCGCGTGTCGATCTGTCGCTGTTACCCCTGGGGGATGGTCTGACCTTGTGCCGCAAGCGCTGAGGTCATTGCGCCTTGGCTGGCGACACGCGCCAGATCTTGTTGCCGACATCGTCAGCCACTAACAGGCTGCCCTGCTGATCGATCACTACCCCGACCGGGCGGCCCATGGCTTTTTCGTCGTCGCTGAGAAAGCCCGTGAGCACATCCACCGGTTGTCCCTGAGGCCTGCCGTCGCTGAACGGGACGAAAATCACTTTGTAGCCACTGTGGGGCTTGCGGTTCCATGAGCCGTGCTGGCCGATAAACGCGCCCTGGGTGAAGGCTGGCAACTTGCTGCCTTCGGCAAAGGTCAGGCCGAGTGAGGCGGTGTGCGGCCCGACGGCATAATCCGGAGCGATGGCCTTGGCCACCAGGTCGAGATTCTGTGGCGAGACCCGCACATCCACGTGCTGCCCGTAGTAGCTGAATGGCCAGCCATAGAAGGCGCCGTCCTTGACCGAAGTAATGTAGTCCGGCACCAGGTCGCTGCCGATTTCATCGCGCTCGTTGACCGCGGTCCAGAGTTGCCCGCTGTGGGGCTCCCAGGCCAGGCCGTTGGGGTTGCGCAGGCCCGAGGCGAAGATCCGATGATTGCCCGTGGCGCGATCCACTTCCCAGATCGCTGCCCGTCCCTGCTCCTGGTCCAGGCCGTTTTCACCGACGTTGCTGTTGGAGCCGACCGTAACGTAAAGCTTGCTGCCGTCCTTGCTGGCAATCACGTTCTTGGTCCAGTGGTGGTTGAGGGGGCCGCCCGGCAGGTCGACGACTTTGGTCGGCGGTGCGCTGATGGAGGTTTCACCGTCTTTATAGGGGAAGCGCAGCAACTGATCGGTATCGGCCACGTACAGGTCGTTGCCGACCAGGGCCATGCCGAACGGTGAGTTCAGGTTCTCGAGGAATACGGTGCGGGTTTCCGCCACTCCGTCGTGGTCCTGGTCGCGCAGCAAGGTGATGCGGTTGGCGCTCGGCACGCCGGCGCCGGCCCGACCCATGACCTTCTCCATGACCCAGCCACGGATGCCTTTGCTGTCATCGGGCTTGGGCGGGGCGTTGGTCTCGGCCACCAGCACGTCGCCATTGGGCAGCACATAGAGCCAGCGTGGGTGATCGAGTTTTTCGGCGAATGCCGCGACCCGGGTGCCTGGCGCGGCGATGGGCGTGGCGCCCTCGGGCCAGCCGATGGCTGGCGCGATATTCACCGTGGGGATCAGGGTTTTATTCGGCTCCGGCAATTGCGGTGACGGGCCGGTGCCGTCCGACACTTGCAGGGTGGAGGTTTCGCCGCAGCCGGCAAGGCCCGCGGCGACGGCGATCAGAAGAGCGATTTGGGGCTTGATGAGCATGCCGATGTCCCTATGAATGCACTGGAGTCGTTGTATTCATAGAGGAGCATAGCCAGTCGATGGTTCAACCTGATCAGCGGGCCTCTTTGAACAGCACGGCGACCCCGGGGTGGTAGTTGCCGCTGTCGTTGTGCAGCTTGCGGTAGGCGTAGGGGAAGTACCAGGCAACGGCGCAGGTGTGTTCCTTTTGCAGGTCGTCGAGCATGTCCTGGAGTTCTTCCGGTGTGGCGCTGTGCTGGGCCTTGAGTGGGGCGATAAACAGGCAGCCCAGCCGCAGCTCATTGGGGTAGGCGATGGTTCTGGCATCACTGCTGACATCCAGCAGGGCCTGGGTCAGTTGCAGGTTGTTGACCCGTGGCCAGCGCTGGCTGACCTTGAGGAAAGCGCGTTCCTCGCGGGTGGCCAGGTACAGGTCGGCGCGGCCATTGCGATTGCCTTCTTCGAGCTGCTTTTTGCTCGGGCTGTGCTGCAAGGTGACCATTTCTGCCATCCAGGCGGCGGCCGACAGCAGGCCGAGGTTGGCCTGTTCATCAAACCAGTACGGGCATTCGTTGTCGCCGCGCACCTCGTTGTAGCGGTCAATGCAATCAAACCAGCGCTCCAGCATCGGGCGCAGAAACTCCAGTTTCGGATTGCTGATGATCATGCCTTGCATTGAACTCACCCTTGTTTTTGTCAGATAGATTTGGGTAGCCAGATTGTGGCTATTTGATATCACTGCTTGCAGTGTGGCACAAGATTGGCGTCATTTTATTGATCTGGTGCAGTGCTTCGCGCTCGCCGACGGCCGGCTTTAATTGACGCTCCACCCCCAACCCTCTAACCTTCGCGACTTGTTTCAGGTGCTCTGTGGCCATGGGTCGACAGGGTGAAACAGGGAAGCCGGTGAGTGCGTGTTCCGAACAGGAACGGGCGACGATTCCGGCGCTGCCCCCGCAACGGTAAGTGAGTCAAGACCGCGCTTGGTGCCACTGTGTCGAACTGACATGGGAAGGCGCGCGGTTCGGCATTAGTGCTGCTCACAAGCCCGGAGACCGGCCTGATCCATCCAACGGCATCACGGTGGGCGATGCCAGGCTTGCGCCTTCTATTTCTATTCCTGCCCCCCGTTATCCAGCCCCAACGGAGAGCTGCCCCATGACCCAATCCCCCGATCGTGACGAGCGCCATCTGGCGCGCATGTTGCGCAAAAAAGCCGTGATCGATGAACGCATCGCCAACTCGCCGAACGAGTGCGGGCTGCTGCTGGTGCTGACCGGCAATGGCAAAGGCAAGAGCAGCTCGGCCTTTGGCATGCTCGCCCGCTCCATGGGCCACGGCATGCAATGCGGCGTGGTGCAATTCATCAAGGGCCGCAACAGCACCGGGGAAGAGTTGTTTTTCCGGCGCTTCCCGGAACAGGTGCGTTTTCATGTGATGGGCGAGGGCTTCACCTGGGAGACCCAGGACCGCCAGCGCGATATCGCCGCTGCCGAGGCTGCCTGGGAAGTGTCCCGTCAGTTACTGCGCGACCCGGCCATCGGCCTGGTGGTGCTCGATGAGCTGAACATCGCCCTCAAGCACGGTTACCTCGACCTGGACCAGGTGCTCAGCGACCTGCAGGCCCGTCCACCGATGCAGCACGTGGTGGTCACCGGTCGCGGCGCCAAGCCGGAAATGATCGAACTGGCGGACACCGTCACCGAAATGGGCGTGGTCAAACATGCGTTCCAGGCCGGGATCAAGGCGCAGAAAGGGGTGGAACTGTGAGTGCCCGAGCATGAGTGATGCTCGTCATTGCCCGGCGGTATTGATCGCCGCCCCGGCGTCCGGCCAGGGCAAAACCACCGTGACCGCCGCCCTGGCGCGCCTGCACCGCAACCAGGGGCGCAAGGTCCGGGTGTTCAAGTGCGGCCCGGACTTTCTCGACCCGATGATCCTCGAGCGTGCCAGCGGCGCGCCGGTGTACCAACTGGATATGTGGATGGTCGGCGAGCAAGAGAGCCGTCGCCTGTTGTGGGAGGCCGCCGCCGAGGCGGACCTGATTCTGATCGAAGGGGTCATGGGCCTGTTCGACGGCACGCCGTCCAGCGCCGACCTGGCGCGGCATTTTGGCGTGCCGGTGCTGGCGGTGATCGACGGCACGGCCATGGCCCAGACCTTCGGCGCCCTGGCTCTGGGGCTGGCGCGCTACCAGCCGGACTTGCCATTCGCCGGCGTGCTGGCCAATCGGGTCGGCACCCTGCGCCATGCCCAGTTGCTCGAAGGCAGCCTGACCGAAGGCTTGCGCTGGTATGGCGCTTTGTCCCGGGAGACCGGTATCGAACTGCCGAGTCGTCACCTGGGGCTGGTGCAGGCCCGAGAACTCAACGACCTCGACCTGCGCCTGGACGCGGCGGCGCAGGCCCTGGCCGGCAGCTGCGAAGTGGCGCTGCCGCCAGCGGTCACCTTCGCCGCCCCCGAGCGAGTGAACGCCGAGCCGTTGCTGGCTGGAGTGCGCATCGCCGTGGCCCGGGACGAGGCCTTTGCCTTCACCTATGGCGCGAGCCTGGACCTGCTGCGGGCGATGGGCGCCGAGTTGTCATTCTTTTCGCCGATCCACGACCGCGAGCTGCCGCCTGCCGACAGCCTGTACCTGCCCGGTGGCTACCCGGAACTGCATCACCAGGCCCTGGCCGAAAACAGCGCGATGCTCGCGGCGATCCGCGCCCACCACGGCGCCGGCAAACCCTTGCTCGCCGAATGTGGCGGCATGCTCTACCTGCTCGATTCCCTGACTGATGTCGAGGGCCACAGTGCCCGTCTGCTGGGGCTGCTGCCCGGTGACGCGGTGATGCAAAAGCGCCTGGCGGCCCTGGCCCTGCAGGACGTGCAGTTGCCGGAAGGCACCTTGCGCGGCCACACCTACCACCATTCGCTGACCAATACCGAACTGACGCCGATTGCCCGTGGCGTGAGCCCCAATGGCGGGCGTGGCGCCGAGGCGGTGTATCGCGATGGGCGGATGACCGCCTCGTATGTGCACTTCTATTTCCCGTCCAACCCGGCGGCGGTGGCGGCGCTGTTCGCCCCGCAGCCGTTGCTGGCGACTGTCGGCAAGCCGGCGCCAGCGGTAGCTGAACTTTCATGACCGACAATGCTTTTTCGGCTGTCGAACGGGCCGCGGTCTATCGGGCCATTGCCGAGCGGCGTGATATGCGCCACTTCGCCGGTGGCAGCGTCGAGCCGGTGCTGTTGCAGCGCCTGCTCGAGGCCGCGCACCAGGCGCCCAGTGTCGGCCTGATGCAGCCGTGGCGTTTTATCCGCATCAGCAACCCTGAGCTGCGCGGCAATATCCAGCAGTTGGTGGAAGAAGAGCGGGTGCGCACCGCCGAGGCCCTGGGCGAGCGCTCCGATGAGTTCATGAAACTCAAGGTCGAGGGCATCAACGATTGTGCCGAGGTGCTGGTGGCGGCCTTGATGGACGGGCGTGAGCGGCACATCTTCGGCCGCCGTACGCTGCCGGAAATGGACATGGCCTCGCTGTCCTGCGCGATCCAGAACCTGTGGCTGGCGGCGCGGGCCGAGGGCCTGGGCATGGGCTGGGTATCGCTGTTCGAACCCCAGGCCCTGGCTGACCTGCTGGGGTTGCCGCCCGGCGCCAAGCCCCTGGCAGTGCTGTGCCTGGGGCCGGTCACCGAGTTTTACCCGGCGCCGATGCTGGCACTGGAAGGCTGGGCGCAACCGCGTCCGCTGAGTGAATTGCTGTATGAAAATTTCTGGGGAGTGAGTCAATGAGTGTGGCGTTGCTGAGTGTCGCCGGGGTTGCGCTGGATGCGCTGCTGGGCGAGCCCAAGCGCTGGCATCCGCTGGTGGCGTTCGGCCGTTTTGCCGATCGCATCGAGCAACGTTTCAATTCCGCCGGACGCGGCTGGCGCAGCCATGGGGTGACGGCCTGGGTACTGGCGGTGCTGCCGCTGACCCTGCTGGCCACGGCGCTGTCATGGCTGCCGTATATCGGCTGGCTGGTGGAGATTCTGGCGTTGTATTGCGCCCTGGGCTTGCGCAGCCTGGGTGAGCATGTCGAGCCGGTGGCCCAGGCGTTGCGCAGCGATGACCTGGAGCAGGCGCGGCAGCGGGTCGGTTACCTGGTCAGTCGTGAGACCAGCGAGCTGGACGCCACCGCCGTGGCTCGCGCCGCCACCGAATCGGTGCTGGAAAATGGCAGCGATGCGGTGTTCGCGGCGTTGTTCTGGTTTGCCGTGGCAGGCGCGCCGGGGGTGGTGCTCTATCGCCTGAGCAACACCCTGGACGCGATGTGGGGCTATCGTAATGAACGCTTCGAACGCTTCGGCTGGGCGGCGGCAAAAATCGACGATGTGCTCAATTACATTCCGGCGCGGCTGGTGGCCCTGACCTACGCGCTGCTGGGCAAGACCCGCCTGGCGCTCAAGTGCTGGCGGCGCCAGGGCCCGACCTGGGACAGCCCGAATGCCGGCCCGGTGATGGCGGCGGGCGCCGGAGCCCTGGGGGTGGAACTGGGCGGCGCGGCGATCTATCACGGTGAATTGCACCAGCGTCCGCCGCTGGGTGAGGGCGTGCCGGCGGACGCCGACTCCATCGATCGCGGCTGGCAGTTGGTGCAGCGCGGGGTGTGGTTATGGCTATTGATTCTGTGTGTGGGGGCTGAGTTTTATGCTTGAGCACGGCGGACGGCTGCGCAAGGCCGCGGCGCAATACGGCATCGCGGAGAACGCCTGGTTGGATCTGTCCAGCGGCCTGGCTCCCTGGCCATTTCCGATCCCGGAGATCCCCTTGCGCGCCTGGGCACGCCTGCCGGAAACCGATGACGGCCTGGAGCGCGCGGCGTGTGACTACTACGGCGCCAGCGAAGTATTGCCGGTCGCCGGGTCGCAAGCGGCGATCCAGTTGCTGCCGCGTTTGCGCCGCGCCGGCAAGGTCGGGGTGTTGTCGCCGTGCTACGCCGAGCACGCCGAGGCCTGGCGCCGCAGCGGCTATATCGTGCGCGAGGTGCTGGAGCAGGAAGTCGACTTCTTCCTCGACAGCCTCGATGTGCTGGTGGTGGTCAACCCGAACAACCCCACCGGCCTGAGCCTGACTCCGGAGCGCCTGCTCGACTGGCATGGGCGCCTGGCCCAGCGCGGTGGCTGGCTGGTGGTGGATGAAGCCTTTATGGACACCACCCCGCAACTGAGCCTGGCGGCCCACGCGCACCAGGTGGGGCTGATTGTGTTGCGTTCGTTTGGCAAGTTCTTCGGCCTGGCCGGTGTGCGCCTGGGTTTTGTCCTGGCCGAACGCAAGCTGCTCAAACTGCTGGCCGAACAGGTGGGCCCGTGGGCCGTGAGCGGCCCGACCCGAGTGGTGGGCCAGGCCTGCCTGCAGGATGCCCCGGGGCATGCCCGCCAGCGTTTGCGGTGCGACGCGGCCAGCCTGCGCCTGGCGGCCATTCTTGAGCGCCACGGCCTCAAGCCGCAGGGCGGCTGCGCGCTGTTTCAATGGTTGATCGTGGCCGACGCCGAGAACCTCTACGAGTTCATGGCGCGGCGCGGCATCCTCCTGCGGCTGTTCGTGCACAACAGCAGCCTGCGTTTTGGCCTGCCGGCCGATGAAGCCGACTGGTCGCGCCTGGAGCAAGCGCTGCAGGCCTATTCCAAGGACACCCCATGACCACCTTGATGGTGCAAGGCACCACATCGGATGCCGGTAAAAGTACCCTGGTCACTGCCCTGTGCCGCTGGCTGATCCGCCAGGGTGTCGGCGTGGTGCCGTTCAAACCGCAGAACATGGCGCTCAACAGCGCGGTCACCGCCGATGGCGGCGAAATCGGTCGGGCCCAGGCGGTCCAGGCCCAGGCGGCCAACCTCGAACCGCACACTGACATGAACCCGGTGCTGCTCAAGCCCAACAGCGATACAGGCGCCCAGGTCATCATTCATGGGCGCGCCGTCACCAGCATGAATGCGGTGGCCTATCACGACTACAAGGCTATCGCCATGCAGGCGGTGCTGGCGTCCCACCAACGGCTGAGCGCGGCTTATCCGGTGGTGATGGTGGAGGGCGCCGGGTCGCCGGCGGAGATCAACCTGCGGGCCGGCGATATCGCCAATATGGGGTTTGCCGAAGCGGTGGACTGTCCGGTGCTGTTGATTGCCGACATCAACCGCGGCGGGGTCTTTGCCCATCTGGTGGGCACTCTGGAGCTGCTGTCGGCCACTGAGCAGGCGCGGGTCAAGGGCTTCATCATCAATCGTTTTCGCGGCGATATCGCCTTGCTGCAACCGGGCCTGGACTGGCTCGAGGCGCGCACCGGCAAACCGGTGGTCGGGGTCCTGCCGTATGTGATGGACCTGCACCTGGAGGCCGAGGACGGCATCGACCAGCGTCAGGCGGTCAAGGTCGAGCACGTATTGAAGGTTGTGGTGCCGGTGTTGCCACGGATCAGCAACCACACCGATTTCGACCCCTTGCGCCTGCATCCTCAGGTCGATCTGCAGTTCGTCGGGCCGGGCCAGGCGATTCCGCCGGCCGACCTGATCATCCTCCCCGGCTCGAAAAGCGTGCGCAGCGACCTGGCGTACCTGCGGGCCAATGGTTGGGAGGAGGCCATCGCCCGGCACCTGCGTTACGGCGGCAAGCTGCTGGGCATTTGCGGTGGTTTGCAGATGCTCGGCGAGCAGGTCCATGACCCGCTGGGCCTCGAAGGGCCGCCGGGTTCGAGCCCGGGCCTGGGTTTGCTGGCATTCGCCACCGAGCTTGAGGCGCACAAGCAACTGCGCAATGTGCGTGGCCACCTGACCCTGGAGAACGCCGCCGTCAGCGGCTATGAAATCCATGCCGGAGTCACCACCGGGCCGGCCCTGGAGCGGGCGGCGGTGCTGCTGGATGACGGCCGCAGCGATGGCGCCTGCAGCGCTGACGGGCAGATTCTCGGCAGCTACCTGCACGGCCTGTTCGAGGCCCCGGCGGCTTGCACGGCGCTGCTGCGCTGGGCGGGCCTGGCGGACGTGCAGGAAGTCGATTACCACGCCCTGCGCGAGCGCGATATCGAGCGCCTGGCCGACCTGGTGGAGCAACACCTGGACACCGCCTACCTGCGTGAACTCTGCGGGCTTTAACCGGCGACCCGGTTCGCCCTTCAACCTCTAAGGTGTCCAAGCATGCTGCAACTGATACTCGGCGGTGCCCGTTCCGGTAAAAGCCGCCTGGCTGAAAAGCTCGCCGCCGACAGCGCCCTGGCTGTGACCTATATCGCCACCAGCCAGCCGCTGGATGGCGAAATGAACCAGCGCATCCTGCATCACCGCGAGCGGCGTCCGGCGCACTGGGCATTGATCGAAGAACCCCTGGCCCTGGCCCGGGTGCTGCGGGAAAACGCCGCGCCCGAGCGTTGCCTGTTGGTGGATTGCCTGACCCTGTGGCTGACCAACCTGCTGCTGCTCGATGACGCCGAACGCCTGGCGGCCGAGCGCGAAGCGCTGTTGCAGTGCCTGGAGGCATTGCCCGGGCAGATTATTTTTGTCAGCAACGAGACCGGTATGGGTGTCGTGCCGCTGGGCGAATTGACTCGCCGCTATGTCGATGAAGCCGGTTGGTTGCATCAAGCCCTGGCCGAGCGTTGTCAGCGAGTGATCCTGACGGTCGCCGGTCTGCCCCTGACTTTGAAAGGAACTGCGTTATGAATGACTCCTGGTGGCTGCAACCGTGCAAAGCGCTGGACGCCCAGGCCCTGGAACAGGCACAAGCCCGCCAGCAGCAGCTGACCAAGCCGGCCGGTTCTCTGGGCCGCCTGGAGCAGGCAGCGGTGCAGCTGGCCGGGCTGCAAGGGCGGGTCAAGCCCGAGTTGAGCCAGCTGTGGATCGCCATTTTTGCCGGTGATCACGGGGTGGTGGCCGAAGGGGTTTCGGCTTATCCGCAGGCCGTCACCGGGCAGATGCTGCTCAATTTTGTCAGCGGCGGTGCGGCGATCAGCGTGCTGGCGCGGCAACTGGGTGCGCAGCTGGAAGTGGTCGATCTGGGCACCATCAACCCGGGCCTGGATCTGCCGGGCGTGCGCCACCTCAACCTCGGCCCCGGCACCCATAACTTCGTGCAGGGCCCCGCCATGACCCGAGCCCATGGTGAGCAAGCCTTGCAGGCCGGTCGCGATAGCGCGCGACGGGCCCTGGCCGCAGGCAGCCAGTTGTTTATCGGTGGCGAAATGGGCATCGGCAACACCACCTCGGCCAGTGCCATTGCCTGCGCGCTGCTGGAGATCCCGGTGGCGGATCTCGCCGGCCCCGGCACCGGGCTCGATGCGGCGGGTGTCAGCCACAAGGCGCAGGTGATCGAGCGCGCCTTGCAGCTGCATGGCACCCAACGTGAGGACGTCTTGCAGACCCTGTTCAACCTCGGTGGTTTTGAAGTGGCGGCCCTGGTCGGGGCCTACCTGGCATGTGCCCAGGAAGGGATCGCGGTCCTGGTGGATGGTTTTATCTGCAGCGTGGCCGCCCTGGTGGCGGTACGCCTCAACCCGGGGTGCCGGCCGTGGCTGTTGTTCGGTCATCGCGGTGCCGAGCCGGGGCATCGGCATATCCTCGACATCCTTGGCGCCGAGCCGCTGCTCGAACTGGGCCTGCGTTTGGGTGAAGGCAGTGGTGCCGCGCTGGCGGTGCCGCTGTTGCGCCTGGCCTGTGACCTGCACGGGCAGATGGCGACCTTTGCCGAAGCCGCCGTGGCGGATCGTCCGGCATGACCTTGCACCTTGACCTGCTGCGCCATGGCGAAACCGAACTCGGTGGCGGCTTGCGCGGCAGCCTGGATGACGCCCTGACTGCCAAGGGCTGGCAGCAGATGCGCCTGGCGGTCGAGGCCCAGGGGCCCTGGGATCGGCTGGTCAGTTCGCCGTTGCAGCGCTGTGCGCGGTTTGCCGAAGAGCTGGGGGCTCGCCTGGGGTTGCCGGTGACCCTGGAGAAAGACTTGCAGGAGCTGCATTTCGGCGCCTGGGAGGGCCAGAGCGCCGCCGCGTTGATGGAGACCGACGCCGAGGCCCTGGGGCAGTTCTGGGCTGACCCTTACCGCTTCACGCCGCCTGCGGGCGAGCCGGTGCGGGCGTTTTCCGAGCGTGTATTGGCGGCTGTCGAGCGTCTGCACGGGGCGTACGCCGGGCAGCGTGTGTTGCTGATCAGCCATGGCGGGGTGATGCGACTGCTGCTGGCCCAGGCCCGGGGGTTGCCCCGCGAGCAGTTGTTGAATGTCGAGGTGGCTCACGGCGCCTTGTTTTCGCTGCGGGTCGAGGCGGATCGGCGCCTGAGCGAGGGTCGCTGAACATGCTGCCGTTCTGGATCGCCTTGCAGTTTCTCAGCAGCTTGCCGATTCGCCTGCCCGGCATGCCGCAACCCCAGGAGCTGGGGCGTTCGCTGCTGTTCTACCCCTTGGTGGGGTTGCTGTTTGGCGTTGTGTTGTGGGGGCTCAACGGGCTGCTCGACGGTACGCCGTTGCTGCTGCATGGGGCCTTGCTGCTCAGTGCCTGGGTGCTGCTCAGCGGCGGCCTGCACTTGGATGGATTAGCGGATAGCGCCGATGCCTGGCTCGGCGGCTTTGGCGATCGTGAGCGGACGCTGACCATCATGAAGGACCCGCGCAGCGGGCCGATCGCGGTGGTGACCCTGGTGTTGGTGTTGTTGCTCAAGTTCGTCGCGCTGGTGGCGTTGATCGAGCAGCAGCACGGCGTGGCTCTGTTGCTGGCGCCGCTGATCGGTCGTGCCTCGCTGCTGGGTCTGTTCCTGTGCACGCCTTATGTGCGTCCCGGGGGGCTGGGGCAGGCGCTGGCCGATCATCTGCCACGGCGTGCCGGGCGCCAGGTGCTGGCGGTGGTGGCACTGGGTTGCGTGCTGCTTGCCGGTTACCTCGGGGTGTTTGCACTGCTGCTGTCGGCGGTGTTGTTTTTCTGGCTGCGCCAGCTGATGCTGCGCCGCCTGGGTGGCACCACGGGTGACACCGCGGGGGCCATGCTGGAATTATTGGAAGTGGCGGTGCTGGTGGGCCTGGCGTTGTTCTGAGCCGGGCCTTGAATGCAAAATTCTTGCTTTACGTGAATCGCGGGTATATACACGCACCATGCTTCCTTCTCAATGTTTGTGCACCAACCTGCGTCGTGCCGCCCGTGGCGTCAGCAGGTACTACGACGGCGCCCTCGACGGCTTCGGGATCAACGTTGCCCAGTATTCTTTGCTGTGCAATCTGCAGCGCCTGGATCAGCCGAGTATTTCCAGCCTGGCCGAAGCCATGGGCCTGGATCGCAGCACCCTGGGGCGCAATTTGCGGGTCCTGGAAGGCGAGGGCCTGGTGACGCTGGTGGAGGGCGAAGACCAGCGCAATCGCCTGGTGTTGCTGACCGAAGCCGGCTGTGAGCGCCTGCTGGCGGCGCTGCCGGCCTGGGAAGCGGCGCAGCAGCGTTTGATCGATCGCCTGGGTGCAGAGAAGCGCGAAACCTTGTTGGCCTTGCTCAACGAATTGGCTTGAACGCCATTCGTTCGCTTATAAGCGGGTAGATACCCGTAATTTGGAGAATAAAAATGTCATCGATGTGGCGTACCAGCGGTTGGGTGCTTCTGGGCAGTGCGTTGATTCTGGCGCTGTCCCTCGGGGTGCGTCACGGCTTTGGCCTGTTTTTGCCGCCCATGAGCGCGCAGTTTGGCTGGGGGCGTGAGGTGTTCGCCTTTGCCATCGCCTTGCAGAACCTGATCTGGGGCCTGGCGCAGCCCTTCACCGGCGCCTTGGCTGACCGCTTTGGCGCGGCCAAGGTGGTGCTGATCGGCGGCGTGCTCTATGCCATCGGCCTGGTGTGCATGGGGCTCTCGGATTCGCCGCTGTCGCTGTCCCTGAGCGCCGGTCTGCTGATCGGCATCGGCCTGTCGGGGACCTCGTTTTCAGTGATCCTCGGCGTTGTCGGCCGTGCCTTGCCGGCGGAAAAACGCAGCATGGGTATGGGGGTCGCCAGTGCCGCCGGTTCGTTTGGCCAGTTCGCCATGTTGCCGGGCACCCTGGGGCTGATCGGCTGGCTGGGCTGGTCCTCGGCGCTGCTGGTCCTGGGCCTGCTGGTGGCGCTGATCGTGCCGCTGGTGAGCATGCTCAAGGACAAGCCATTGCCGGTGCTCGGCCATGAGCAGAGCCTGGGCCAGGCGCTGCGCGAGGCGTGCGGACATTCCGGGTTCTGGCTGCTGGCCTTCGGCTTTTTCGTCTGTGGCTTCCAGGTGGTGTTTATCGGCGTGCACTTGCCGGCCTACCTGGTGGATCAGCACCTGCCGGCCACGGTCGGCACCACGGTGCTGGCGCTGATCGGGCTGTTCAATATCTTCGGTACTTATACCGCCGGCTGGCTCGGCGGGCGGATGTCCAAGCCGCGCTTGCTGACCGGGCTCTATCTGCTGCGGGCGGTGGTCATTGGGTTGTTCCTGTGGCTGCCGGTGACCCAGACCAGTGCCTACCTGTTCGGCATGGCCATGGGCTTTCTCTGGCTGTCGACCGTGCCCTTGACCAATGGCACGGTGGCGACCTTGTTCGGCGTGCGCAACTTGTCCATGCTCGGCGGCATTGTGTTTCTCTTCCACCAGTTGGGGTCGTTCCTGGGTGGCTGGCTGGGAGGCGTGGTGTATGACCGAACCGGGAGTTATGACGTGATCTGGCAGGTGTCGATTCTCTTGAGTCTGTTGGCGGCCGCTCTCAATTGGCCAGTGCGCGAGCGCCCGGTGGCGCGCCTGCAAGCCCAGGCAGGCGCGGTGTGAACCGCATAGCCTTGCTTGGGGTGGGCCTGGTGCTCGGAACCGCTCTGGTGCTGCTGGCCTGGTGGGGCTGGCAGCGCGGTGGGCTGGCGCTGATGGAGTTGGGCATGGGCGCTTGCTAGGGGCGACGGCAGGCGAGTAACGTCGCAGTCTGACGATTTGATCAAGGACGCAGAATATGTTGATGCGCTGGCTTGCGGTTCCAGCTCTATTCGTTGCCCTGGGGAGTTCGGCCTGGGCCGCAGACTGCCCATCCCTGTTGCAAGGCTCGTTGCCCAAACTCCACGCCAAGGAGTCCATCGACCTGTGCCAGCGCTTTGCCGGCAAGCCGTTGATAGTGGTCAACACCGCGAGCTTCTGCGGTTTTGCCCCACAGTTCAAAGGCCTGGAAGCCTTGTATCAGCGTTACAAGGAGCAAGGGCTGGAGGTTCTGGGCGTGCCCTCCAATGACTTCAAGCAGGAGGCCAAGGACGGCGCGGAAACCGCCAAGGTCTGCTACGTCAACTACGGCGTGACTTTCACCATGAGCGAGCCGCAGAAAGTCCGGGGTCCGGATGCCGTGCACCTGTTCAAGGTCCTGGCCGAGCAGAGCAGCGCACCCAAATGGAATTTCTACAAGTATGTGGTCGACCGCCAGGGGCGGGTGATTGCCAGCTTTTCCAGCTTGACCAAGCCTGACAGCCCGGAGTTGATCGAGGCGGTGGAAAAAGCCCTGGCTTCCCAACCCTGAGTTCAACGCACTGAGTAAAAAAGCCCCGGATCCTGTTGGATGCGGGGCTTTTTCGTTTCTCGGCGCGGGGATTGGCCCGAGCGGTGATGCTTAGAAGCGGTAGGTAGCACCTACACCGAAACCGTTGGCGCTGTTTTCGTATTCGGCGTTGTAGCTGCGTGCCAATGGCGAAGCGGTCGGGCTGCTGTTGCTGCGGTTGATGTTGACCTTTTCTTCCTTGAGGTAGGAGTAGGCCACATCGATGGTCAGGTCTTCGGTTGGCGACCAGCCAGCACCGAGGCTGAAAATCGTCCGGTCGCCGGTAGGAATACGTGGCGAGCGATCGGTGTTGTTGGTTGGCGACTGGTCGAAGGTCAGACCGGTGCGCAGGACCCATTGCTTGTTCAACTGGTACGAAGTGCCGATTGCGTAGGCCCAGGTGTCGTGCCAGTTCTGGTCTTCCTTGATGGTGGTGAAGGCGCCTGGGGCTGCGCCGCCGCCAGCAGCTACGGTTACACCTTCGTTATTCACGGTGATGTCTTTCAAACGGCTCCAGCGAGTCCAGGTGGTACCTGCGTACAGGGTCCAGGCGTCGTTGAGTTCCTGGGTCACGGACAGGTCGAGGGATTCCGGCGTCTGGATTTTCAGAGACGCGTCGTAGCGTGCGCCTTTCATGACCGGAGTCGGAGTGCCTGCGCCTGGAGAGACCGTAGTGTGGCCTTCAAGCTTGTAATCAACCTTGGAGTGGTAAGTCAGGCCGACACGGGTGGTGTCAGTGGCTTGAACCAGAACGCCAATGTTGTAGCCGTAGCCGATATCGTCGCCTTTGATCTGCACTTGGCCATCGGTCGCGGTGAACGGCGTGTTGAGTGTGGATTCCAGTACACCGGAAATGCGGTTGATGGTTGGACCGAAACCGATCGACACCTTGTCATTGAAGGCGTAGCTGACGGTTGGCTGGAAGGTCACCACCTTGACTTCACTTTTGCTGCCGAAGTTACGGCCCTGGAAGGAGTTTTCGTAGTCAGTGATCAGGCCGAACGGAGCGTACACGCCCAGGCCAAAAGCCCACTGGTCATCGATTGGCTTGACGTAGAAACCCATTGGCACGGCGGTGAAAGGCACCATGTCGCCTTTGTTGGTGCCGCTGCGGCTGCCGCTGGTGTCCTTGATGTCGGTCGAGGCATCGATAGCGGCCATCCCGCCGGTGACTTGCTGGCGCTTGAGGCGCGACATGCCGGCAGGGTTACCAAATACAGTGCTTGCATCATCGGCAGAAGAAGAGCGACCTGCGAAACCAGTACCCATCCCGCTGATGCTCTGTTCGTTGAGGGCAAAGCCACTCGCGAAAAGTTGGCTGGATGCCATGGCAACTGCAAGGCTGATGGTTGTTTTGAGCATTACTTTTTTCATTATTAGAACTCCTGGTGATCACCGGGGCGAAAATTACCAACATTTTCGTCCTAGCGCTATAGGCTGTATGCCTTGATTTAGAGCGGTTTTGTAGGACAATCCGACCAAAAATGGCGTTTCTTCGCCGATCGTGCAAAAAGCGCGATCAGCAGGGGAGGAGGTTCATCGGGGAGACATGGGTTTTCCAGGCGCAGGTGAAATCCCGCAAGCGTCCTTGAGGTTGGAAAGTCTGTCTCCAGAGGCGGGCCATGCCGAGCAGGTCGTCGGCAGCCGGCAATGCGGTTTGTTGTTGTTCGATCAGCAGCCAGGCAATGGCCGTGGCATAGCGCAGGTTTACCGTGAGTTCCAGGTGAGGGCTGCTCAGGAAAGCGTGCTGGCTGGCCAGGCCTCGGACCCGGCTGGCGAGTTCGGGGTCGAGGGCCAGGTACAGGTCCCAGAGTGCCGCGTGGCGGCGTTCGGCGATGCAGTAGAGCCCATGGCCTCGGCGGTCGTGCAGGGCTGAGCCCAGGTCCGATTGGCTGGCAGCGATGCCCAGCAACAGCGATTCTGCGCATGGACTGTGGCGACCCAGATACTGCAGGGTCGGACGAATCACATACAGACGCAGTTCCCTGGCCGCAATCCCCATAACGCCCTCGACACTCCGGTTTGTTATTGGTCGGCGATGCCTGACATCGGGCTTGGCAGCAGTGGATCGGGTCAGGTTCGCCGGAAGCGGATCATGCCGCTTGAGTTGAAGTGTAGTGTCATATGTTTGATGTAAAGGACTGTTTTTAAAATATTTTCGGCTTCCCGTTATAACCGTTATATCTATTCGTACTTTAATCGGCCGGGGGTAAATAGAAACAACAGGCAATAAAAAGCCCCGCGTTAAGGCGAGGCTTTTGGGGTTGCGACGTTCTGGCGTTTCAGGCAACCAGTGCCTGACGGGTACGCTCGATCACTGCCTGCAGCGGTTCTGCGCTGGAGTATTGATCGGGGTACAGGCGTTCGCTGTGACGAGCGATGCCGTGTTCGTTGACCAGGGTGAAGCTGAAGCAGCCTTTGCGAGCGGCCATGATCAGGCAGTTCATTGGTGCGAAGGCGTTGGTTAGGGTGCGAATGGCATCCTGAGTCTGGATTTGAGTAGACATAGTTATTAGGTGTTCCTACAAATGACACGGTTAAGAACCGTGCAACGTTAAAACGTTCCAGTAACGTCGACCACCATTGGTCGAACGACGAACCCGACTGGAACAAAGCAGCCAGTTGCAAGCGCTTTTGATATGAATGCGCTAAGGCTGGCAGGTAGGTACTTAGGAGGGCAGGCAACACAACAAGGGCAAAGGTTCTGGGCCCGGGGTGAAGATCCTGATCAATTTGCAGGTTGGTTCGGTCAGAGTAAATGTGCTTCGCGACACCCTTTGCTTTCGGTTCAAAGGCCGTGTCGTCGTAAGTTTTACCTGGAAACCATCGAGGTGGTCGATCCCATGTTGTCGGTGGCAACTGCACTTGAGGGCAGCGATACCGGGGGACTTGTTCGACCAGAATTGACTTTCAGCTTGGTACTAACGCCGCGGATAGTATCGTGTTGAATGCGTGGATGCAAGTGTGTTAGGAAAAATATCTTCCATGGCCAGCAATAGGGCTCAGGCCGGGGGATGCAGGGCCGTCACACAGGTGCCGGTGCGTTGTAGCCACTTTTCTCCACAGGTGTGCCCGGGTCTGGTGCGGCGATATAACCCCGAACAAGGTACTTGTGCACATTAGTTGCGCAGCCTGTCACCGCGCTGTCACCTGGGCCGTTGGGCCGGCCATTGCCTGTGATGAAAATTTAAGTCAATGAAAAACATCGGTTTTTTTTACTGGTGAAAAAATCGTCAGTTTGAGCGTGAGCCCCGTCCCATGGGGCTTTCGGCGAGTTGTGGAGGGGTTGTCCACTGACTTATCCACAGCTTCTGTGGATTGTCCCAAGCGCTTGCTCTAGCACGGGCATGCAGGCTTTTTTAAGCTTTACCCCTGCGAAAAAAGGAGTAGAGTGGCGCGCCTTCCGATCTGCCCCACAGTGTTTTATGAAGTTTCGCTCAGTATCACCTGCTGTTACCGCCGCACCTGCGAGTGTTACCGCCCCCAAGCGCTTTTCCATGCGCGTGGCCTTGTGGCTGCTCGACAGCCCACGCCTGGGCGACAACCCCAACGTCAAACATTTCGCCGGACGCCTGCTCAAGCAGCCGGCCCGGGAAGGCGTCGTGGCCGCGCAAAGCCGGCTGGGCCAATTGATGTGCCGCGAGTGCGGCAATGCCCGAGATCGTCGGATCGGCCAGGACCTGCTGCGCCAGGCGGCGCGCGCGGGTGATCGCCGTGCACAGCGCGAGCTGGGTCAGATCGACGACTGAGCTGTCCAAGGACCTGCGCCTTGGTTAACCTTCAGGCTTTATTTCAAGGGCGGGAGCCGCTATGGCGATGGACTTGACCAGCCTCTTGCTCGGCCTGGCAGCGGCGGCGGTACCGCTGCTGGCGCTGGCCTGGCAACTGCAACGACGTGCCAGCAGCCGCCAGACTGAACTGTCATTGCTCGAAGAGCGCCTGGCCACTGCGCAACTGGCCCAGGAGGGCCTGGCGGCGCAACTGGATGCCTGTCGCGACGAAATCAGTGACTTGAGCCAGGCCAACGGCGCCAAGCAGGCCGATCTGGCGGCGGTGCGCCGTGAGGTCGAGCTGCTGCAGATCGAGCGCGACAACGCCCGCGACGCGGCCCACGCCTGGAACCTCGAACGTGCCGGCAAAGAGACCGAGCTGCGCCGGCTCGATGCCCAGGCTGCCTCGCTGCAGGCCGAACTGCGGGAACAACAGGAAAGCCATCAACAGCGCCTGAGCGATTTGCAGGGCTCGCGAGATGAATTGCGGGCGCAATTTGCCGAGCTGGCCGGGAAAATCTTCGATGAGCGCGAGCAGCGCTTTGCCGAGAACAGCCAGCAGCGCCTCGGGCAATTGCTCGACCCATTGAAGGAACGCATCCAGTCGTTCGAGAAGCGGGTCGAGGAAAGTTACCAGGCCGAGGCCCGCGAGCGTTTCTCCCTGGCCAAGGAGCTGGAGCGCCTGCAGCAGTTGAACCTGCGCCTGAGCGACGAGGCGACCAACCTGACCCGCGCCCTCAAGGGCCAGAAAACCCAGGGCAACTGGGGCGAGCTGATTCTGGAGCGAGTGCTGGAGCACGCCGGGCTGGAAAAGGGTCGCGAGTATCAGACCCAGGTCAGCCTCAAGGGCCCGGACGGCGAGCGCTTCCAGCCCGATGTGCTGATCATGTTGCCGGGCGACAAGCAGGTGGTGGTGGATTCCAAGGTCAGCCTGACCGCCTATCAGCAGTACGTCGCCGCCGATGATGAGGTGATTGGCCAGGCGGCGCTCAAGCAGCACGTACTGTCCTTGCGCAATCACGTCAAAGGCTTGGCCGGCAAGGATTACAAGCGCCTTGAAGGGCTGCACAGCCTGGATTTCGTGCTGCTGTTCGTGCCGATCGAAGCGGCTTTTTCCGCAGCCTTGCAGGCCGAGCCGAACCTGTTCCAGGAAGCCTTTGACCGCAATATCGTGATTGTCAGCCCGACCACTCTGCTGGCCACCCTACGGGTAATCGACAGCCTGTGGAAACAGGAGCGGCAAAGCCAGAACGCCCGGGAAATTGCCGAGCGGGCCGGGTGGCTGTACGACAAATTCGTGCTGTTTATTCAGGACCTGGATGAAGTCGGCAATCGACTGCAGCAACTGGACAAGGCCTACAGTGCGGCGCGAAACAAACTTACAGAAGGGCGCGGCAACCTCGTCAGCCGCAGCGAACAACTCAAGCTGCTCGGCGCCCGTGCCAGCAAGAGCCTGCCGGCAGACCTGCTGGAGCGGGCGATGACCGACGCCAATGGCGAGTTGCTCGAACTGCCCGAGTAACCGCACACGCCTCGTCCCGGGCCGGGTCTGGCCCCAAGACAGTCTGGCTCAGAGCGGCAGGTGGCGGCTGAGCAGCGCCCTCAAGGCGGCCGGCTTCACCGGTTTGGCCAGGTAGTCGAGGCCCGCGGCATGCACCTCGGCCACCATTTCCGGGCGGCCGTCCGCGCTGATCACCACCCCGGGTACCGGCTCGCCAAGCTGGGTGCGCAGCCACGCCATGAGTTCGGTTCCGGTTTCGCCGTCGTCCAGGTGATAGTCGACCAGGGCCAGTTGCGGGCGAATGCCATCGCTGAGCAGCGCGGCGCATTCTTCGCGGTTGCGCGCGGTCCACACCTGGCAGCCCCAGCGGCTGAGCAGGCTGTTCATGCCAATCAGGATGCTGTCTTCGTTGTCGATGCACAGCACCTGGGCGCCGCTGGGCAGCGTGCCGTTGAACTCGGCAATCTTGCCGGGTGCGGCGGCAGGCGTACGGGCCAGGGGCACGCTGACACTGAACACGCTGCCCTGGCCCGGCCAGGATCTGACTTGCAGGCCATGGTTGAGCACCCGGCACAGGCCATCGGCGATCGCCAGGCCCAGCCCCAGGCCTTTTTCGGCGCGGGTCTGGTGGCTGTCCAGGCGTTTGAACTCCTCGAAAATCACTTGTTGCTTGTCCTGTGGAATCCCCGGGCCGCGGTCCCAGACTTCCAGGCACAGCTGATCGCCGCGACGGCGCACGCCCAGCAGCACCGGGCCCTTGGCATAGCGGAAGGCGTTGGTCAGGAAATTCTGCAGGATGCGCCGCAAGAGCTTGATATCGCTGTCGACCCGCAGGCGGCTGCCGCGCAGGCGGAATTTCAGGCCCTGTTCCTGAGCCAGAGCCTTGAATTCGGCGCCGAGGGTGTCGAACAGTTCATTGAGTACGAACGGCTTGCGGTCGGGATTGATCTTGCCGTTTTCCAGGCGCGAGATGTCCAGCAGGTCACTGATCAGGTCTTCGGCGGAGCGCAGAGAGCTGTCCAGGTGCTGCACCAGTTGCTGGGCTTCGGTGGACAGGCCGTCGTCCTGGTGAGACAGGGCCGCGGAGAACAGGCGAGCGGCGTTCAGCGGCTGCATCAGGTCATGACTGACGGCTGCCAGGAAGCGGGTCTTGGATTGGTTGGCCGACTCGGCGGTGCCCTTGGCTTCCGTCAGCGCGGCGTTGAGTTGCGACAGTTCGTGGGTGCGTTCGGCCACCCGCTGCTCCAGGCCTTCGTTGGCCTCGGTCAGCGCCTGTTCGGCTTCGCGGAACGGGGTGATGTCGGTGAAGCTCATGACGAAACCGCCACCGGGCATCGGGTTGCCGATCAGCTCGATGACCCTGCCATTGGGGAACAGCCGTTCGGACGTGTGGGCGCGGCCCTGGCGCATCCAGTGCAGGCGCCGCGCCACGTGGACCTCGGCCTCGCCCGCACCGCACAAGCCGCGCTCGGCGTTGTAGCGAATGATGTCGGCGATCGGCCGGCCGACGCTGATCAACCCCTCCGGGTAGTTGAACAACTCCAGATAGCGTCGGTTCCAGGCCACCAGTTTCAGCGACTGGTCGACCACGCTGATGCCCTGGGTGATGTTCTCGATGGCGCCCTGTAGCAGCGCGCGGTTGAACTGCAAGACTTCAGAGGCTTCGTCGGCGATGCGCACCACGTCTTCAAGCTGCATCTCCCGGCCCTCGATGGCGGCCTTGACCACCGCGCGGGTCGAGGAGGCGCCGAGCACGCCCGCCAGCAGGCGCTCGGTGTGGGCGATCCATTCGCCATCGGCATTCTGGTTGGGGTTGAACCCTTTGCCCTGGCGATAGGCGAAGCGGATAAAGCTCTGGCGTGCGCGTTCTTCACCGACAAAACGTGCAGCGAGTTTCAGCAGGTCATCGATCTGTACCGAGAGCATGGAACGCGAGTTGGGACGGCCGCTGATTTCCTGGCCGATAAAGCGTCCGGCCTGCCAGTGCTCGGAAACCCGGGTGCGCGACAGCACCGAGACCCAGGCAAACAGGGTGAAGTTGCCCGCCAGCGACAGCACCACGCCTTGGGTCAGCGGGGTGATCGGCAGCCCCAGCGGGTTGCTGTGCAGCCAGGCCAGGCCCGGAAAGCTGCTCAGGGACCAGCCCAGGCTGTGGGCAGCAATCGGCAGGATCAGGGTGTAGAACCACAGGAAAGTACCAGCGGCCAGGCCAGCGAATACGCCACGGCGGTTGGCCTGTTTCCAGTACAGCGCGCCGAGCATGGCCGGCGCCAGTTGGGTCACAGCGGCAAAGGCGATCTGGCCGATGGTCGCCAGGCTCGCGGTGGAGCCCAGCAGGCGATAGCTGACGTAGGCCAGCAGCAGAATCACGACGATGCTGACCCGGCGCACCGAAAGCATCCAATGGCGAAACACTTCGAACGGCCGCTCGGCGTTTTTGCGCCGCAGCAGCCAGGGCAGCAGCATGTCGTTGGAGACCATGGTCGACAGCGCGACGCTGGCCACGATCACCATGCCGGTGGCCGCCGAGGCGCCACCGATAAACGCCAGCAGGGCCAGGGCAGGGTGGGCCTGGGCCAGGGGCAGGCTGATCACGAAGGAGTCGGGCAGTACCGAGCTGGGCAGGAGCATCTGCCCGGCGAGGGCAATCGGCACCACAAACAACGCGGCCAGGGCCAGGTAGGCCGGGAACACCCACTTGGCCAGGCGCAGGTCCTGGGGTTCGATGTTCTCCACCACGGTGACGTGGAACTGCCGGGGCAGGCAGATGATCGCCATCATCGCGACACCGGTCTGGACCACCATCGACGGCCAATTGATGGTTTCTTTCCAGTATTGCTCCAGGCGCGGGGCGAGCATGGCCTGGTTGAACAGGTCGTCGAAACCGTCATAGAGGCCGAAAGTGACGAAGGCACCGACGGCGAGGAAGGCAAACAGCTTGACCAGGGATTCGAAGGCAATCGCCAGCACCATGCCCCGGTGGTGCTCGGTGGCGTCGAGGTTGCGGGTGCCGAAAACGATGGTGAACAAGGCCAGGATCAGCGACACGATCAGCGCCGTGTCTTGCGCGCGAGTGCCCATGGCATCGGCCCCGGCGCCGATCAGCAGGTTGACCCCGAGCACGATGCCCTTGAGCTGCAAGGCGATGTAAGGCAGGACGCCGACCAGGCAGATCAGCGCCACCACCACCGCCAGGGACTGGGATTTGCCATAACGAGCGGCAATGAAGTCGGCGATTGAGGTGATGTTTTCCTGCTTGCTGATCAGCACCATCTTTTGCAGGACCCAGGGCGCGAGCACCAGGAGCAGGATCGGTCCCAGGTAGATCGGCAGGAATGACCAGAGTTGTTCCGCCGCCTGGCCCACGGCGCCGAAGAAGGTCCAGCTGGTGCAGTACACCGCCAGGGACAGGCTGTACACCCAGGCACGCACCCGCGGCGGCAACGGCGCGCTGCGGCGGTCGCCGTAGAAGGCGATGGCGAACATGATGGCCATATAGGCCAGGGCGACGGCGGCGATCAGCCCGCTGGACAGCGACATGGGAACTCCGGACAAAAAGGCATCCGGGCACTCCAGCCCGGCCCGACAGTCTCGCACGATGTCCGGGGTTAGTCAGTGTCGACCATGGTATTGGCGTGGCCTGGTGTCGCAGGGCTTGCGGGCCGTTTTCGGCATGGGTTGGCAGGCTGGGGAAGTGGCGTTCTGGGGCGTTTCGAACGGGCGTCGGGCTTATTGCCCAAGCGCCAGTTCGATCAGTTCATGCAGCTCTGGAACCGTCAGCGGCGTGGCTGAAAACAGGATGCGGAACACGCTCGGCGCCACCACCAGGTTGAGCAGGCGGTCGACGCTGGGCGGCGTGTCGGCAGACGGGTAGCGAGCGAGGATGGTCTGCAACTGGCCGCCGAGGATGGTCACGCAGTAGCCGGGAGTGGCGCTGCACTGCACGTCACGCATCATGTTGCGCCCGGGCTCCGAGCTCATTTCATCCAGGTACTGTTCGGCCCAGGCGCGCAGGTCGCCGCGCAGGCTGCCGGTGTTGGCCGGCTCGCTGTCGGGCTGCATGCGGGCCAGGGCGACATCTGCCAGCAGCGCCGACAAATCGCCCCAGCGCCGGTAGATGGTCGACGGCGTGACCCCGGCGCGTGCGGCGATCTGCGGCACGGTCAGGGTCGCGCGCTCCTGTTGTTCCAGGAGGTCGCGGACTGCCGAGTGGATGGATTCCTGAACCCGGGCGCTACGGCCGCCTGGGCGTAAACCTTCTTTAATAGCCATGGGCGGCACCTTAACACAAAGAATTTGCTTTAAGCTCGAGCCGGTAGCACACTGCGCAAAAGCAAAATATTAGCTTTAGCGGAGCGTGCCCATGTCCAGCCTTGCCGACACCCCGGTGTCAAACCGTCCCAGCCTGGTGTTTTTGGCGATCACCTTGCTCAGCTTCCTCGCCGCCTCCAGCGCGCCAACCCCGCTGTATCACCTGTACCAGGAGGCCATGGGGTTTTCCCCGGCCACCCTGACCCTGATTTTCGGCGTCTATGCCCTGAGCCTGCTGGCCGCCCTGCTGACGGTGGGTTCGTTGTCGGACTACCTGGGGCGCAAGCCGGTGATCTTTATCGCCTTGCTCCTGGATATTCTGGCGATGTTGCTGTTTATCAATGGCCACAGCGTGGCGTGGCTGGTGGCTGCGCGGGTGATGCAGGGCTTTGCCACCGGGATGGCCACCAGCGTGCTGGGCGCGGCCCTGCTCGATACGGATCGCCAGCAGGGGCCGTTGGTCAATAGCGTGGCGCCGTTGCTGGGTATGGCCTGCGGCGCCATGGGCACGGGGTTGCTGGTGGAGTTCGCGCCGCTGCCGCTGCAGTTGGCCTACTGGATTCTGTTGCTGTTGTTCGTGGCGCAGGCGTTGTACGTCTGGCGCTTGCCGGAAAGTGTCAGCCCCCAGCCAGGCGCCTGGGCTTCGCTGCGTCCGACGCTGCATGTGCCGCCCCAGGCGCGACGTGCCTTGTGGCTGGCGCTGCCGGTGGATATAGCGGTCTGGGCCATGGGCGGTTTTTACCTGTCGTTGGCGCCTTCCCTGGTGCGGGCGGCCACCGGGTCCACTTCGAACCTGATCGGCGGTGGCCTGGTTGCCGTCTTGACCCTGAGCGGTGCGCTGATGATTTTCAGCTTGCGCAATCGCCCGGCCGACAACGTGCTGCGCCTGGGCGCCGGGCTGCTGGCCGCCGGGGTCATGTTGATTCTGTGTGCGGTGCACAGCGCCAGCCTGGCGCTGTTTTTCTTCGGCACTCTGGTGGCCGGTAGCGGCTTTGGCGCCGGCTTTCTCGGGGCGCTGCGCAGTGTGGTGCCCCTGGCCTTGCCCCATGAGCGGGCGGGGTTGATGTCGGCGTTTTATGTGCTGAGTTACCTGGCGTTCTGCCTGCCGTCGCTGTTGGCCGGTAACCTGACCCGGACCTTCGGCCTGATCGCCACCACCGACGGCTATGGCGTGGTCTTGATCGCGCTGGCCCTCGGCGCCTTGTTGGCCCTGGTGCGCCAGGGTTCGGCCAAAGCCTGCGCGGCTAATGGCCGGTGATAAAACAACCGCCGATTGCCTCTCGCCTTGGGTTAGGCTTGCGCTCCTGAAGCGCCAGGGCGCATGGACCCCGTTATGGAGCAGCACGCCGTGACCACGATTATTCGCAGCAAATCCTTCACCGGTGAGCGCGCCTGGGCGGCGCTGGATATCGCCACCATGAACGGCATCACCACCCGCCTGCACTGGACCGACCAGCCCTATAAATGGCACATCAACGATGGCCAGGAAGTGTTTGTGGTGCTCGATGGCTGCGTGCAGATGCGTTACCGGGAGGCGGGCGTTGAAAAGGCGGTGCAGTTGGAGGTGGGCGATATCTTCTATGCGGATGTCGGCACCGAGCATGTGGCTCATCCACAAGGCGCCGCGCGCATCCTGGTGATCGAAAGCGAAGGCAGTGTCTGATTTATATCTGTAAAACAGATAACAGATAGAGAAATTACCCGTTATATAGATATTCGATTCGCTTCTATCATGGGCTCCACCTCATCAGAGGACAGGAGGCACGCCATGCAATGCTCTAACACTCCCACCCGCCAGCGCCGTCCGCTGAGCCAGTTGCAGCACCCACGGGAAGCCATTCGGCAATTCACCCCCAACTGGTTCGCCGCCACCATGGGCACCGGTGTCCTGGCGTTGGCCCTGGCCCAGTTGCCGCTGCAAGTCCCGGGTTTGCAGCTGTTGGCCGAAGGCTTGTGGTGGTTCACTATTTTTCTGTTTCTGTTGTTCAGCGCGGCCTATGCGGCGCGCTGGATTCTGTTTTTCGATGAAGCGCGGCGGATCTTCGGCCATTCCACGGTCTCGATGTTTTTCGGCACCATTCCCATGGGGCTGGCGACCATCATCAATGGCTTCCTGCTATTTGGCGTTCCGCGTTGGGGCCAGGGCGTGGTGCAACTGGCCGAGGTCTTGTGGTGGCTGGATGTGGCCCTGTCGCTGGCCTGCGGGGTGTTGATTCCCTACATGATGTTTACCCGCCAGGAGCACAGCATCGACCAGATGACGGCCGTCTGGCTGTTGCCGGTGGTGGCCGCGGAAGTGGCGGCGGCCAGTGGCGGCCTGCTTGCCCCCCACCTGCTGGAGGCGCACTCGCAGTGGGTAGTGCTGGTGACCAGTTACGTGCTGTGGGCGTTTTCGTTGCCCGTGGCCTTCAGCATCCTGACCATCCTCATGCTGCGCATGGCCTTGCACAAATTGCCCCACGAGAGCATGGCCGCCTCGAGCTGGCTGGCCCTCGGGCCGATCGGCACCGGGGCCCTGGGCATGTTGCTGCTGGGCAGCGACGCGCCGGCGATCTTCGCCGCCAATGGCTTGCCAGGCATCGGCGAAATCGCGGCCGGGCTGGGGCTGGTCGCCGGGGTCACACTGTGGGGCTTCGGCTTGTGGTGGATGTTGATGGCGGTCTTGATCACCCGGCGCTACCTGCGTGCCGGCATCCCGTTCAACCTCGGGTGGTGGGGCTTTACCTTTCCCTTGGGGGTGTACGCGCTGGCCACTCTGAAATTGGCGAGCACCTTGAACCTGACCTTCTTCAGTGTCTTTGGCAGCGTGCTGGTGCTGACGCTGGCGATCATGTGGCTGATCGTGGCCAAGCGCACCGTGCAAGGGGCCTATAAAGGCGAGCTGTTTGTTTCGCCCTGCATCGCAGGATTAGCGAAATAATTGCTCAGGATTAGGTAAGGTTGTGGCCTGGATCAAAGATCGACATTCCAATAACCAGCATCCACGCCACTCAGGGACATGGAAGATGAGTCACCCTTCGCAGTTCACCTTGCTCCGCAAGCGGCGCTTCTTGCCGTTTTTCATCACGCAGTCCCTTGGTGCATTCAACGACAACATCTTCAAGCAGTCGCTGATTCTTGCCATTCTCTACAAGCTGACCATCGAGGGCGATCGCTCGGTCTGGGTCAACCTGTGCGCCTTGTTGTTTATCCTGCCGTTCTTTCTGTTTTCGGCACTGGCCGGGCAGTTTGGCGAAAAGTTCGCCAAGGACTCGCTGATCCGTCTGATCAAGCTCGGTGAAATCGCCATCATGGTGGTCGGCGCCGTGGGTTTTGCCTTCGATCATCTGTCGCTGATGCTGGTGGCGCTGTTCGCCATGGGCACTCACTCGGCACTGTTTGGTCCGGTGAAGTATTCGATCCTGCCCCAGGCCCTGCGCGAAGAAGAGCTGGTGGGGGGCAACGGCCTGGTGGAAATGGGCACCTTCCTCGCGATCCTGGCCGGGACCATTGGCGCCGGGATCATGATGTCCTCGGCGCATTACGCACCCATCGTCTCCACGGCCATGATCGGGGTCGCGGTCCTGGGTTATCTGGCCAGCCGCAGCATTCCGCGGGCCGCTGCGTCCAGTCCGGAAATGCGCCTGAACTGGAATATCTTCAGCCAGTCCTGGGCCACCCTGCGCCTGGGCCTGGGGCAGACGCCGGCAGTGTCGCGCTCGATTGTCGGCAACTCGTGGTTCTGGTTTGTCGGGGCGATCTACCTGACGCAGATTCCGGCCTACGCCAAGGAGTGGATGCACGGCGACGAGACCGTGGTCACGCTGATCCTGACCGTGTTCTCGGTGGGTATCGCGCTCGGTTCCATGCTGTGCGAGAAGCTTTCCGGGCGCAAAGTCGAGATCGGCCTGGTGCCTTTCGGCTCCTTGGGCCTGACGATTTTCGGCCTGTTGCTGTGGTGGCATTCGGGGGGCATTCCCCTGAGTGCCAACCCTGAAGGGCACAGTTGGCTGGCGGTGCTCGGGTTTGGCCAGAGCTGGTGGGTGTTGCTCGATATCCTCGGGCTCGGTGTGTTCGGTGGCTTCTATATCGTGCCGCTGTACGCCTTGATCCAGTCGCGCACGCCGGAGAAGGAGCGGGCGCGGGTGATTGCCGCCAACAATATTCTCAATGCCTTGTTCATGGTGGTCTCGGCGCTGGTCTCCATTGTGTTGCTGAGTGTGGCCAAGCTGTCGATTCCGCATCTGTTCCTGGTGGTGTCGCTGCTGAACATTCTGGTCAACGGCTACATCTTCAAGATCGTGCCCGAGTTCAGCATGCGCTTCATGATCTGGCTGCTGAGCCACTCCATGTACCGCGTCGAGCATCGCAACCTGGACTTGATCCCCGACGAAGGCGCCGCGCTGCTGGTGTGCAACCACGTTTCGTTCGTCGATGCCTTGTTGATCGGCGGTGCGGTGCGTCGGCCGATTCGCTTTGTGATGTATTACAAAATCTACAACCTGCCGGTGCTGAACTTTATCTTCCGCACGGCCGGGACCATTCCCATCGCCGGGCGTCACGAAGACCTGCAGATCTACGAAAAGGCCTTCAAGAGGATTGCCGAGTACCTGAAGGACGGTGAGTTGGTGTGCATCTTCCCGGAAGGCAAGCTGACCGCCGATGGTGAGCTTAATGAGTTCAAGGGCGGCTTGACGCGGATTCTGCAGGAGACCCCGGTGCCGGTGATTCCGTTGGCGCTGCAAGGGTTGTGGGGCAGCTTCTTCAGCCGCGATCCGGGCAAGGGGCTGTTTCGCCGGCTCTGGTCGCACGTGACCCTGGTGGCCGGTCCGCCGGTGGCCGTGGAGGCCGCCGAACCGGCCCACTTGCAGACGCTGGTGGGACAGTTGCGCGGCAGCGTGCGCTAGTTTCAGCCAGGCAAAAAAACGCCCGCATGATTGCGGGCGTTTTTATTTGTGCAGGATTTCTTGCCGTCAGCTGGCGCTGACCTTGAGACCGACCAGCCCGGCGATGATCAGGCCGACACTCAGCAGTCGGACCAGGGCCATGGATTCGCCAAACAGAATGATCCCGGCGATGACCGTGCCGACTGCGCCGACCCCGGTCCAGATCGCATAGGCGGTGCCCAGGGGCAACTCCTTCATGGCCAGGCCCAGCAGGCCCAGGCTGATGGCCATGGCGATCACGGTCAGGGCGGTGGGCAGCGGGCGGCTGAAACCGTCGGTGTATTTCAGGCCGACGGCCCAGCCGACTTCAAACAGGCCGGCAAAAAACAGAATGATCCAGGACATGAACACCTCCATCGATTGATGGGGCCGTCCCCAGATGGATAACTCGATCGAGCCGCGAGGTCGTCCCCGCGATGCGCAGTATAGTGCCCATTAATAAACCCTCGATCAAGTCCGCGCTTACTCGGCTGTGGGTTGCGCGGCTTGCTTGCGGTCTTCCTTTTCACTCATGCGGCGGAAATAGGTCGAGAGCAGCGCTCCGGAAATATTGTGCCAGACACTGAACAGCGCGCTGGGCACTGCCGCCAGGGGTGAAAAGTGCGCGCTGGCCAGGGCCGCGCCCAGGCCGGAGTTCTGCATGCCGACTTCCAGTGCCAGGGATTTGCGCTGGGCCAGCGGCAGCTTGAACAGCTTGCCGGTGAAGTAGCCCAGCAGGTAGCCGAAGCTGTTGTGCAGCATGACCACGGCCATGATCAGCAGGCCCGATTCGGCGATCTTCGCCTGACTGGCGGCGACCACGGCGGTCACGATAATCACGATGCTGATCACCGACACCAGGGGCAAGACCTCCACCGCGTGCCGCACCCGATCACCCAGCAAGCGCTGGGCCGCCACGCCCAGCACGATCGGCAGCAACACCACCTGCAGGATCGACCAGAACAGCTCCATGAACGACACCGGCAGCCAGGCCGAGGCCAGCAACCAGATCAGCGCCGGGGTCAGCAGCGGGGCGAGGAGGGTGGTGACGGCGGCGATGGCCACGGACAACGCCAGGTCGCCCCGGGCCAGCCAGGTCATTACGTTGGAGGAGGTGCCGCTCGGGCAGCAGCCCACCAGGATCACCCCGACCGCGATTTCTGCGGGCAGATGGAACACCTGGCACAGCAGCCAGGCCACCCCCGGCATGATCACGAAATGCGCGACCACCCCTAGCGCCACCCGCCATGGATGGCGCGCGACTTCAGCGAAGTCATCGAGCTTGAGGGTCAGGCCCATGCCGAACATCACCAGCCCCAGCAGTGGCACGATGGCGCCCTTGAGGCCGATGAACCAGCCGGGTTGCAGGAACGCGACCACGGCGAAAATCAGGACCCAGTAAGCGAAGGTATTGCCGACAAAACGACTCAATGCAGCCAGTGCGCGCATGGCCTGTTCCTTATTATGTGAAAACGCCACCCGGGCGGTGGCGTCTATAAACAGTGGCTGGCTTGGCTGCGGCGTTGCGGCTGCGGCCAAGCCGGGTCCTGCAAGGGTCAGATGCCTTGTGGGATTTCTTCGCCACCCAAGGCTTCGACCAACGCCGGCAGGAACTCGCCGAAGGTCAGCATCATCAGGGTGAAGCTGGCGTCCAGCTGGCCGAGGGCTTCTTCGCCGCCGTCCTGTTCCGCCTGGTCTTGCAGCAGGTCTTCGAACTTCAGGCGCTTGACGGTCATTTTGTCGTCGAGCATGAAGGACAGCTTGTCCTGCCAGGCCAGGGACAACTGGGTGACCACTTTGCCAGTGCTCAGGTGCAGCTGGATCTCTTCGCTGGTCAGGTCCTGGCGCTTGCAGCGCACGATGCCGCCATCTTCATGGGTGTCGCGCAGTTCGCACTCGTCGAGCACGAAGAAGTCGGCCGCGGTTTCCTGGGTCTTGACCCAGTCGGTCATGATTGCGGTCGGTGCAGTCTTGACGGTCAGCGGACGCACCGGCAGGGTGCCGAGCACTTCGCGCAGGGTGGAGAGCAGATCTTCAGCGCGTTTCGGGCTGGCCGAGTTGACCAGGATCAGGCCCTGTTTCGGCGCGATGGCGGCAAAGGTCGAGGAACGACGAATAAAGGCACGGGGCAGGAAGGCCTGGATGATTTCATCCTTGATCTGGTCGCGCTCCTTTTTATAGACCTTGCGCATTTGTTCGGCTTCGATCTCTTCGACCTTTTCCTTCAGGGCGTCGCGTACAACGCTGCCAGGCAGGATGCGTTCTTCCTTGCGTGCGGCAACCAGCAGGAAATCCTGGCTGACGTGGACCAGGGGCGCATCTTCGCCTTTGCCGAACGGCGCGACGAAACCGTAGGTGGTCAACTCCTGGCTTGCACATGGACGCGCCAGTTTGGTGGCCAGTGCGGTTTCCAGCGCCTCAGCATCAAAGGGCAGATCTTGGGTCAGGCGATAGATAAGCAGGTTTTTGAACCACATGGGGTGAATCTCTCCTTTATACAAAGGAGGGCATTATTCTCTTCGCGGCTGCTCAGGCCAACCCTTCGCTAAGCCTTTGGAAGGCATGAAAAAATTATTATAAAAAGTGCTTGCCAGAGTTCGGGTCGCTCCGTAGAATGCGCGCCACACCGAAAGTGAAGGGTGATTAGCTCAGCTGGGAGAGCATCTGCCTTACAAGCAGAGGGTCGGCGGTTCGATCCCGTCATCACCCACCACTTACTTTCAACGCTACGCGCAGCGGTAGTTCAGTCGGTTAGAATACCGGCCTGTCACGCCGGGGGTCGCGGGTTCGAGTCCCGTCCGCTGCGCCATATTCGGTTACCTGGAACGCTGAACGCCAGGTCACCACGGAAAGCCCGCTAACGCGGGTTTTTTTGTGCCTGTATTTTGCGGGTGCACGTTGTCTGGCAATTATTTCTGCTTTTTTTAATAAATTGTTTATTTAAATCAGCACGTTATGAATTTTTGTGAGAGAATGCGCCCCGCAACGAAGGTAAAGGGTGATTAGCTCAGCTGGGAGAGCATCTGCCTTACAAGCAGAGGGTCGGCGGTTCGATCCCGTCATCACCCACCACTTACTTTCAACGCTACGCGCAGCGGTAGTTCAGTCGGTTAGAATACCGGCCTGTCACGCCGGGGGTCGCGGGTTCGAGTCCCGTCCGCTGCGCCATTATTCAGCTTCCAAGCCCCTTGAACGCTTGGAAGCGCCAAAGAAAGCGACCTTAGGGTCGCTTTTTTTGTGCCCGGATTTTGCCCTGCTCAACCTGCGACGCGGGATGACGATTCGTGGCTGCGTGGCTTGCTCACCGAGCGACTGGCCAGCAGGCCCACCTCGAACAGCATCCACATCGGCACCGCCAGCATGGTTTGCGAAAACACGTCCGGCGGCGTCAGCAGCATGCCGACCACAAAGCAGCCGACTATCACGTACGGCCGGCTTTTTTGCAGGGTCTGCACGTCGGTGATGCCGGCCCAGATCACCAGGAAGGTCGCCACGGGAATTTCAAAGGCCAGGCCGAACGCCAGCAGCAGCGCGAGAATGAAATCCAGGTACAGCGCGATGTCGGTCATCATTGCCACGCCGTCCGGCGTGACGCTGGTAAAGAAGCCGAACATCATCGGGAACACCAGGAAAAACGCAAACGCCATGCCGCCGTAAAACAGCAGCACGCTGACGGCCAGCAACCACGCGGCAATCCGCCGTTCCTGGCGATACACCGCCGGTGCGATCAACCCCCAAACCTGATGCAGCAGCAGCGGCATGCTGATGAACAGGGCAATCATCATCGTCAGTTTGAGCGGTGCCAGAAACGGCGAGGTCACGCCGGTGGCGATCATGCTGGCGCCGGCGGGCAGGAATTCGCGCAGCGGCTGCGAGACGAAGCTGTACAGGGTCTGGGCGAAAGGAAACAACGCGCAGAACACCAGGGTGATGGCCAGGGCGCAACGCAGCAGGCGCGAGCGCAATTGAGCCAGGTGCCCGGTCACCGACAGGCGTCGGGCAGGCAAGGGCAGGTGGTTCATGGGGTGGGATGTCCTGATGGGGTGGCACTCTCGGGCTGCGATGCCCCCGTGGGTGGGGCCTCCAGGCGGATGCCGTCGCGCAGTTGCTGTTCCAGTTGCCGCAGCGGCGCCTGGTCGAGGCCCTGGAGCAGGTGCTCGTTATCCAGCTCCTGGGTCACCTGGGCCTTGAGCGTATTCATCGCGCGCTTGGCCCGGCCCAGCCACAAGCCGGCGTTGCGCGCGGCGACCGGCAGGCGCTCCGGGCCCAGCACCAACAGGGCCACCAGGCCGACCAGCAGCAGTTCGCTGAAGCCGATATCGAACATCAGTGTTTGCTGTCTGCGGATCGATTGTGCGCGGCGTCCACCTCAAGCCCGGTTTTGGCCGGGTCCTGCTGGGCACCGGGCTCGTTGCCCATCGATGAGCGGAACCCTTTGATCGCCTCGCCCACATCGCTGCCCAGCCCTTTCAAGCGTTTGGTGCCGAACAGCATCATCACGATCAGCAGCACGATGACCAGTTGCCAAATCCCTATACCACCCATATCGACGCTCCAAGCCATTGATTTGAAATGTAAAGGCGCAGTTTGCCGAGGCTTTGTGACGCTGCGGTGACGTTTTCGGGGGATTTGTGTGAGCCTGCCACCTGGCTGAAACATCCACTGTGTTGACTGTCGCCTGTTGTTCAATAAAGGCGGCGTGGCGATGTTCGGAAAGCGGCAGCAAGGGGCAGCGTTGTTGATGGTCCTGGTGGCCCTGGCAATGCTGGCGGGAGGCATGGCGTGGATGGTCGAGCAGGGACGGCAGGAGGTCGACAGTGTGCGGCTGATCCAGCAACGGGTGCAGGCGCGGGCTATCGAACGGGCGGCGCTGGCCTTCACCGAACAGGCGCTCCAGGACCCGTTATGGCGCGCCAGCCCGCTGTTCTGGCAGGCCCTGCGCGGGCAGCCGCTGAGTTATGACTTCAAGGGCGGCAAGGCGAGCATTCGGATTCGCGACCTGCACAGCTGTTTCAACGTCAATGCGCTGATTGGCCCCGAAGCCGAGCGTGCGCAACGCCAGCTGGTGCAGTTGCTGGGGGCTGACATGGCCGCCGAACGCCTGGCGCAGACCCTGGCCGACTGGCTCGACGCCGACCAGCAGACGCGCCTGCAAGGTGCGGAGAGCAATGAATACCTGCGCCAGTTGCCGCCGCGCCTGGCGGCCAATCAGTTGATGGGCGATATCAGCGAGTTGAACCTGCTACTGACCGCCGATGCCGGTCGTGCCCTGCGTTACCCGCAATTGTGCGCCCTGGCCGAAACCTCGGGCTGGCGCCTGAACGCCAATGCCTTGAGCCTGGATATGCTGCCGCTGCTGGACGCGCTGTATGAAGGCGAGGTGTCGCGCTCGCTGCTGACACGCCTGGTCAGCGCACGCCCCGCCGGGGGGTATCGCGATGCCGGCGATCTGCGCCAGGCCCTGGGGGCGCTGGATGACCCGACGTTCGAGCGGATCAGTGAAGGCTTGCAGCTCAATGGCGATCACTTTCTGCTGCAACTGGAGATCGATCTGGACGGCCAGCTGTTTCGCAGCCAATACCGGGTCGAGGCCCAGGGCGTGGTCAAGTGGCATGCCCGGGTGCCGGCCCAGGGCATGCTGCTGCGCTCGCGCGAACCGCTGCCTTTATAGATAGACGGCAAAAGCCCCGAACCAGTCGGGGCTTCTGTGGTGGCGGGGCGGTTGTCAGATCGCCAGTTCACCCCCATCGCTGCGCTGGATCACCACCGTCGATGCGCGCGGGCGCACGGTGCCGACCGTGACATCAGTAGCCACATCGGTGGACGGCCAGTTGCCCGGGTGCTGGATGTTGACGAACACGGTTTTGTTGTCGGGGGTGAAGGTCACGCCGGTCACTTCGCAGCCGTTAGGCCCGACGAAGAAGCGCCGCAGGTCGACCTGGTTCTGGGCGTTGACTGGCACCTGTTTGCCCTGGGCATCGACCAGGTTGGTGGGGATCACCACCAGCATCTGGTCGTTGGTGTAGCTGGTGAGGGTGGATTCGCCGTTGTCGGTCTGGATCCACATCACCCCACGGCTGTCGAAGCTCATGCCGTCCGGGCTGGCGAACTGGTTGAGTACGGTCAGGCCGGAGCGGTTGATGTCCGGGGTGCCGGCGGCGTTGGCGCCGAAGACAAAAATGTCCCAGGTGAAGGCGATCTGATTGTCGGCGTCGTGCCAGCGAATGATGTGCCCGTGCTTGTTGTTGACGCGCGGGTTGGCGGCGTTGGCCACCGAGCGGCTGGTGTTGTTGGTGAGCGTCAGATAGACATCGCCATTGAGCGGGTTGACCGAGGTCCATTCCGGGCGGTCCATGGGCGTGGCGCCCACGGCGTCGGCGGCGCCCCGGGTGTTGAGGATGATCCCCGGCAGGTCGGTGAATTTCGCCCCCAGGGTGCTGCCGTCGGTGGTGGCGCTGGCCACGTCGAGCAGCAGCCAGTCGCCGCTGCCGTCGGCATTGAAGCGCGCCACGTACAGTTTGCCGCTGTCCATGTACTTGCTGCCGGTGGCCAGGCGGTCGCTGGGGGTGGCGTCGGCCGGGTCCCACAGGGCGGTGGAGACGAACTTGTACAGGTACTCGTTCTGCGAGTCGTCGCCGCTGTAGAACACCACCGGTTTGCCGGCGGTGGTCAGGCCCGGCCAGCAGCCTTCATGGCGGAAGCGGCCGAGGGCGGTGCGTTTCACCGCGCGGGTGGTGGAGTTGTAGGGGTCGATCTCGACGATATAGCCATAGGTGCTGGCTTCGTTGCGGTAGTCGTCGGTGGCCGTGGCGCCAGTGGGGGTCACGTCGAAACGGCTGAACTCTTCGGCCACTTCGCTCGGGTCGCCAGCGGCGGTTTCCCAGCGATAGTTGCCGTTGGTGGTGCCCACGCCGATGCGCACCTGGTCCGCCGGCCGCGCGCCGCTTTTATTGATGAAAATCCCTGGCCAGTTTTCCTCGCAGGTGAGGTAGGTGCCCCACGGCGTGTAACCGTTGCCGCAGTTGTTGTTGGTGCCGCGGGTCTGGGTGCCGGTGGGCGAGAACTTGGTCTTGACGTGATCAGTGCCTTTCATCGGGCCTGACAGGTCCATCACCGTGGCGGTGGTGAAGCGGCGGTTCAGCGGGTCGTTTTCAATCACCTGCCAGCGGCCGCTGACCTTGGTCACGCGCATCACGCCGGCGCCGTGGGCGTTGATTTCCTTGCGCACTTCCTCGACCGGGCGAATGCCGCCGACCAGGGTGGCACCGGCCGGGTGCAGGGCGGCCTGGTCGATGTATTCGTGGTTGATGGCGATCAGGCCGTCGGTGGAGCTGCCATTGATCGGGAAGAACCGCATGCCGTCGTGGTGCATGCCCACCGAGTTGGCCTGGTCGGTCGAGGTGTTGCTGCCGTCGCTTTTCCAGGCGGCGGCGGTGCTGTTCAACGGCGTGCCCCAGGGCGCCAGGACATGGGCGGTGTAGCCGGCGGCCACGGTGCAGGCGTCGATCAGGGAGCCGGGGATCGAGTTGAAGCCCAGTTTCAGGGCTGGCTTGGTGGTCGGTGGCGGCGTGCTGTCGTTGTCGGAGCCGCTGTCGCTGTCAAAGCAGCCGGTCAGGCCGGTGCCGGCAATCATCGCGATCGCGGCGCCGAGCCCGCCACGTACCACGCTGCGACGGCTGAGGTAGGTAGTGAGTACCGATTCCATCGGCTCGTTGAGGCTCAGATTGCGATTCTGGTTGTCGCCAGTCTCTCGACTCATTTCATCACGTCCTTTTTGTAGATCACGGTTGGTTTGAAAGGAACCGGGACTGTAAGAGCCGAGTGTGATGATTCTTTGGCGGTTTTGTTAAAAACGGATTTAAGCCGCTTTCTTTTATTTCCTTTTGTTACAAGGCCGCAGATTTCAGCCCTGTTAAAAAACTGACATTAAACCGTCATTAATTGCCCGCCACTATGCCGCCCCTGTGAAGAGTTAGCCTCAGGGTGAGAGAACAATGGCTTCAATGGTGCGGCGCGATGTATTGGGATGGATGACGCTCGGGGCCTGTGCGCCCTGGCTCGCCGGCTGCTCCAGCCTGGGGGCGGCGACGGGACCGAGCGACAGCCAGCCGGTGGATCTGTTGTATGTCGCCGATACCCTCGACGCCCGCCAGCCGGGTCGCCCGGTGGTGCCCGCCACTCGCCTGGGGCCGGCGACCCGTATCGGCCAGGCGCCCTGGATCACCGGGGCCAATGCCCGTTCAACCCAAGCCGGCGGCAGCCCACTCGATAGCCTGCTTGATGCGGCCTTGAGCGATGGCGTGGAAACCGGCGGCTACGCGGTACTCGGCGCGCTGCTGCAACGCTTGCGCGAGGAGTCCGGCCAGGGCAACAGCCTGACCCTGGAAAACGGCCAGTGCTGGAACGGCAGCGGCCTGGCCTACCTGACCCGCGGAGTCTCCGGGGGCCAGGGCAGCGCCTTGCTTGGCAGCGAGGTGCGAGTCAGCAGCGATGAACGTGTGCTCTGGCCGGACCAATGCCAGGGGCTGTACCAACAGTTCGGCCATCCGGTGCTGGGCGCCGGGCTGGCCAGCGACAGCGCGCAACGCCTGGCCACCCCCGGCATGAGTGTGTTCCGCCGTGGCGGCGTGCGCATCGCCGTGGTCGGGATCACCGACCCCTATGCCCGGGATCAGAAAGCTTCCCTGAAGCAATGGCTGCACAGCCTGCAGCCGGTGCTGACTCAGGCCCGGGCCGAAGCCGACCTGGTGGTGGCCCTGGCCGACGTCGGCACCGGTCCGGGTTTCTGGCTGGCCGAGCGCCTGAGCCAGGTCGATCTGGTGCTCTGTGCCCGGGGCCAGGACCTGTGGCCGCAACCGGTGGAGATCCTGCAAGGCTCAGGCAAGCGGGTCCCGGTGGTGCTGGGCGGGGCCCGGGCCAGCGGCGCGTTCCGTATCCGTTGCCAGGCCCAGGCCGGGCAGTGGCGGTTCGAGGCGCGCTTCTACCCGGCCTTCAATAATGCCCTGGACGCTGGCGGACAAGCCCATGCCCAACGCCTGCGCCAGAGCCTGCAACAACAGCGGGCGGCCCACGCCGGCTGGCTCGATCAACCCTTGGCCCGGGCCCCGGAAAACCTCTGGCGCCGCGATGTGCGTGGCGGCAGTTGGGACCGCCTGTTGCACCAGGCATTGGCGAGCCAGCCCGACAGCGCGGTGCTGCTGCCGGGGTTGCGCTACGACTGCCCCCTGGCGCGGGGCCAGATGATTACCCGTGAACACCTGATCAGCCTGAGTGGCAGCTACCCGGCGCCGGTGGTCGATGTGCCGGCGCAACAGGTACGCCAGGTGCTGGAGAACGCGGCCGAGCAACTGTTTGGCGAGCCGTTGCTGCTGGATAACAGCCAGGATCTGCCGCGCTGGCTTGGCCAGCCCTGGCAGGTCACTTACAGCCCCAGCGGCAAGCGGGTCAGCGAGTTTGCCGAACCGCAGGGCCAATGCCGGACCTTCGGCCTGGGCTTTGACGCCGAGGCCGGGCAACCGCTGTGGCAGCACCTGGAAGGCTGGTTGCGCGAGCGGCCGGCGGATTGGCAACTGGCGCCGCTGCAACTGCCGCACGTGCGTTATGTGCAGGGCCACCCCGGATGGCACCCCCGGAGCCTGGCCAGTTGAGCCGTGCCAGCGGCCTGTTCAACCTGGTGCTGGTGACCCTGCTGGCCTGGCTGGCGGCGCGCTGTGTGCTGCAACTCTGGCACGGCGCCGCGCAACCGCCGCCGCAGTATCCGCAACCGGCTCCGGTGGCCGACCTGCTCCAGCGGCATTGGGCACCGCGCCAGGCGCCAGGCAGCGACTTGCCGCTGACCACGCTCAAGGTCGATTACCTGGGCAGCCTCAAGGCCAGCCCGCTGCGCGCCACGGTGGTGGTGCTGCGTTACCAGCAACAAGAACGGACGCTGACCCTCGGTCAGCGCCTGGCCCCGGGCATCGTCTTGCACGACATCGATGAGCGCGGGCTGATTTTCGACAATCAAGGGCAGCACGAACGCCTGCCGTGGCCGCCCCGGCGGCCGGTGATCGGCCTCACGCGCCAGGAATGAACCGACTATGCACATGATCAATAAATGCCTGGGCCTGACGGCCTTGTGCCTGAGCTTGAGTTTTATTCCGGCCGGCGCCGAAGAAGAGGAGGCCTTGTATGAGGTCAACTTCATCGACACCGAGCTGACCGACTTTATCGACAGCGTGTCGCGCATCACCAGCACCACCTTCATCATCGACCCCCGGGTCAAGGGCAAGGTCACGGTGCGCAGCATCGAGATGCTCGGCAGCGAAGAGATCTACGACATCTTTCTCGCCCAACTGCGGGCCCAGGGCTTTGCCGCGGTCGACCTGCCCAATGGCAGCGTGAAGATCGTGCCCGACCAGGCGGCGCGCCTGGAGCCGGTGCCGGTGGAGTCCTCGCGGCAGGACCCGCAGGTCAATGACGGCATGGCGACCCGGGTGTTCAGCGTGCGCAACGCCGCCAGCGAGCAGATGCTGAACATCCTCAAGCCGCTGATCGACCCCCGGGTCGGGGTGATTACCCCCTATCCCTCGGCCAACCTGTTGGTGATCACCGACTGGCGCAGCAACCTGGACCGCATCGACAGCCTGCTGTTGCAGCTCGACCAGGTCAGTCAGGAACCCCTGGAGGTGTTGCCCCTGGTCAACGCCAGCGCCAACGACACCGCGCAGTTGATGACCCGCCTGCTGGCCCGGGAACAGGGCGCCGACAGCGCGCAAGTGATTGCCGACCCACGCAGCAACGCCTTGCTGGTACGCGGCAGTGCCGACAGCCGGCAGCGGGTGCGGGCCCTGCTCAAGCAGCTGGATCAACCCCAGAGTGCGCTGCGCAGTTCCAACACCGTGGTGATGTACCTGCGCCACGCCAATGCGGCCGAGGTGGTCAAGGTGCTGCGCGGCCTGACCCAGGACACGGCGGCCGGCGCGCCACCGGCCGAAGGCGAGCAGAAGCAGGTGGCGGTCAGCACCTCGGGGATCCGCATGGAGTCGGAGGAGGGCACCAACGCCGTGGTGATGGTGGGCCCGGACAGTGAAATCGCTGCCTACCGCACCATCGTCGAACAGCTGGATATCCGCCGCGCCCAGGTGGTGGTCGAAGCAATCATTGCCGAAGTCTCCGACACCCGCGCCCAGGAGCTGGGGGTGCAGTGGCTGTTTATGGGCGACTCCTTCGGTGGCGGCGCGGTCAACTTCACCGGCAGCGGCGCCAGCATCACCAGCCTGGCGGCCGCCGCCTCCAGCAACGACACCGCCGGCCTGGGCAAGCTCCTGGCCAATGTCCCGGGGGTGACGGCCGGGGTCGGCAACCTCAGCGGTGGCGGGCTGAACTTCCTGGCCCTGCTCAATGCGCTGAAAAGCGAAAGCGGCTTCAACCTGCTGTCGACCCCGACCCTGCTGACCCTGGACAACGCCGAGGCGTCGATCCTGGTCGGTCAGGAAGTGCCCTTTGTCACCGGTTCGGTCACGCAAAACAACACCAACCCCTACCAGACCATCGAGCGCAAGGAAGTGGGGATCAAGCTGCGGATCAAACCGCAGATCAATATCGACAACACCGTGCGCCTGGACATCGTCCAGGAAGTGTCTTCGATTGCCGACAGTGCCGGCGCCAGCGATGTCATCACCAACAAGCGCGAGATCAAGACCAAGGTCATGGTCGAGGACAACGGCCTGGTGGTGCTTGGCGGGCTGATCGGCGACGAGGCCAAGTCCGGCGACCAGCGCGTGCCCTGGCTGGGCGATATCCCGGGCTTGGGCCGGCTGTTCCGTTCCACGTCCAGCCAGCGCACTAAGCAGAACCTGATGGTGTTTATCCGCCCGCGCATCATGCGTGACGGTGAGACCCTGGCCCAACTCAGCAGCGAAAAATACCGCAACCTCAAGGTCAACACGTCCCTGGCCTTGCCGGCGCTTTCGCAGAGCAATGCCTTGCTGCAGTTGTTCCCCGCCAGCCGCGAACGCCTGGATGCCGGCACATGGTAAGCAGCCTGTTGCCCTATCGGCTGGCACGCCAGGCCGGCCTGGCGCGGGTGCCGGGCCAGGACGGCTGGAGCCTTTTGCTACGCGAGGATGTCGACACCGATGCCTTGCAGGAAGTGTTGCGGGTCCATGGCCTGCCGTTGGCGGTCGAACACCTGGACCCGGCCCAGTACGAATTGCGCCTGGGCAGCCTGTACCAGGCCGGGGAGTCGGCCACCGCGGCCTTGATCGAAGGGATTGGCGAACAGGTTGACCTCGACAGCCTGATCAGCGAGTTGCCGCGGATCGAGGACCTGCTCGAAAGCGACAACGAAGCGCCGGTGATCCGCCTGATCAACGGGCTGTTCGCCGAGGGCCTGCGTTTGCGGGCGTCGGATATCCATATCGAAACCTTCGAGCAGAGCCTGGTGGTGCGGCTGCGGGTCGATGGCCATTTGCGCGAGATCCTGCGGCCGCCCCGGGCCCTGTCGGCGATGCTGGTGTCGCGGATCAAGGTCATGGCGCGCCTGGATATCGCCGAAAAGCGCCAGCCCCAGGACGGGCGCATCACCCTGCGCTCGGGCGGTCGCGAGGTGGATATCCGGGTCTCGACCTTGCCCGGCATCCATGGCGAACGGGTGGTGATGCGGGTGCTCGACAAGCAGGCCAACCTGCTGGACCTGAACAACCTGGGCATGCCGGCCGAGGTCGAGCGTGCGCTGCGTGCCTGCCTGTCGCGGCCCAACGGTATTCTGCTCAGCACCGGGCCCACCGGCTCGGGCAAGACCACCACCCTCTATGCCAGCCTCAATGCGCTGAACGACGGTTCGTGCAACATCCTCACCGTCGAAGACCCGGTGGAATATGCGATCACCGGCATCGGCCAGACCGCGATCAACCCCCGGGCCGGCATGACCTTCGCCAGTGGCCTGCGGGCGATTCTGCGCCAGGACCCGGACGTGATCATGCTCGGTGAAATCCGCGACCAGGAGACCGCGCAGATCGCGGTGCAAGCCAGCCTCACCGGGCACCTGGTGCTGTCGACCCTGCACACCAACAGCGCGGTGGGCGCCGTGACCCGCTTGCGCGACATGGGCATCGAACCCTTCCTGATTGCCTCCAGCCTCAAGGGCGTCATGGCCCAGCGCCTGGTGCGGCGCTTGTGCCATTGCGCCACCCCCGTGCCGTTGCAGGCTGCCGAGCGCCAGCTGTGGCCAGAACTGGCGCAGCTGGAGCAGAGCTTTCACCCCCAGGGTTGCGAAGACTGCCAGGGCAGTGGCTACAACGGACGCATCGGGCTCTACGAATTCATCACCCTGGATGCCGGGCTGATCAGCCTGCTGTACGACGGCGCCAGCGAAATGGCCATGCACGACTACCTGGCAGACAAGCGCCAGAGCCTCACGGCCATGGCCACCGAATGCCTGCGCCTGGGCCAGACCAGCCTCGAGCAAGTACTGCGCGCGGTGCGTGACTGATGCCGACGTATCGCTACCAGGCCCTGGACCTGCTCGGGCGCCGCCGCAAAGCCAGCATCCAGGCAGAAAGCGAGCGCCATGCCCGGCAGTTGCTGCGCGAGCAGGGGTTGTTCGCCCGCGACTTGCAAGTGCAGCGCGGCAGCCTGTCGAGCCCGCGCGGGCAACGCTTGAACCATGGGCAACTGTGCGAGCTGACGCGGCAGTTGGCGACCTTGCTCAGTGCCGGCATTCCCCTGGTGGATGCCCTGGCGACCCTGGAGCGCCAGCTTGCGGAGCCGGCGATTCGCAACCTGCTGGTGGCGGTGCGCGGTGCCCTGGGCGAAGGCTTGAGCCTGGCCCAGAGCCTGCGTCGCCAGGGCGGGCAGTTCAACACCCTGTATTGCGCGCTGGTCGAGGCCGGGGAGCGCTCCGGCAAATTGGCCCCGGTGCTGGAGCGGCTGGCCGAGCACCTGGAGCAGGTGGAGAAGCAGCGGCACAAGGCCCGTACCGCCCTGGTGTACCCGGCGGTGCTGATCCTGGTGTCGCTGGCGGTGGTGATCGGCCTCATGACCTTTGTCGTGCCCAAGCTCACCGAGCAGTTCAGCCATACCGGGCAGAGCCTGCCGCTGATTACCCGCGTGCTGATCGGCGCCAGCGAAGGCCTGGTGCTGCTCGGCCCCTGGTTGTTGGCCCTGGCTCTGGTGCTGGGGCTGGGCGGCCGATGGTTGTTGCGCCAGGCGTCGTGGCGCTTGCGCCGCGACCGCCTGGCATTGCGCCTGCCACGGGTCGGGGCGCTGTTGTCGGTGCTGGAAAGCGCCCGGGTCTCGCGCAGCCTGGCGATTTTGCTGGGCAGCGGTGTGCCGTTGCTCGAATCCCTGGAAGTGGCGACCGCCACCGTGGGTAACCGGCAGATTCACCAGGCCCTGGAAGCCGTGCGCGAGCAGGTCGAAGGCGGCGTGACCCTGTACCGGGCGCTGAGCGCCAGCGGGTATTTCCCGCCAATGCTGCTGAACATGGTGGCCAGCGGCGAGGCCAGCGGCACCTTGCCCGACATGCTCGAACGGGTTGCCGACAACCAGGAGCGCGGTTTTGCGCGGCAGGTCGACCTGCTGCTGGCGTTGTTCGAACCGCTGATGATTCTGCTGATGGGGGCGGTGGTGCTGTTCATCGTGCTGGCGGTGTTGCTGCCGATCATGCAGCTCAACCAAGGCCTTACTTTCTGAAAAAGGAGATCCATGCCATGCCTGGCAATCGTGTGTTCAAGCGCCGCGAGCGCGGTTTCACCCTGATGGAAATCATGGTGGTGATTTTTATCATTGGCCTGCTGATCGCAGTGGTCGCCCCCAGCGTCCTGGGCAGCCAGGACAAAGCCATGCGCCAGAAGGTCCTGGCGGACCTGGCGACCCTCGAGCAGGCGCTGGACATGTACCGCCTGGACAACCTGCGCTTCCCCAGTTCCGAGCAGGGGCTGCTGGCCCTGACCAGCAAGCCGAGCGTGGAGCCGTTGCCCCGCAGCTGGCGCGCCGATGGCTATATCCGGCGCCTGCCCCAGGACCCGTGGGGCAACGCCTACCGCTACCGCACCCCGGGCCAGCATGGTCGGGTGGATGTGTTCTCCCTGGGAGCCGACGGCCAGGAAGGGGGCGAAGGCACCGACGCCGACATTGGTAGCTGGGATCTCTAGGCATGCCGCGCTGCGACGGTTTCTCGCTCCTGGAAATGCTGGTGGTCTTGCTGATCGTCGGGTTGTTCAGCGCCTTGGGCGTGGCTTCGCTGGATGCCGGCCAGGCCCCGATGCGCCAGGCCCTGGCGCAATTGGCCAATGACGCTCGGACCCAAGCCGCCCAGGCCCGGCATGGTGGACAGCTGCTGGGCTTGCGCTGGAACGGCCGGCAGCCGGAGTTCGTGCGTTGGCAGGTGGCGCAGGGCCGGGGAGCCTGGCGCGTCGAGGGCGAGCGTTCCACGCCCTGGCCGGCGCAGTTGCAGCCCGACTGGCCTCGCAGCGCCGAGCCGCAGGTGATTTTCACCCCCTCCGGGCTGGCCCGCCCCGTGGCCTTGACCTGGCGCTGGCCCGAGGGCAGCCAGCGCTGGCAATGGCGCGCCGACAACACCCTGGAGATTGCGATCCAGCCATGAAGCGCCAACGAGGTTTTACCTTGCTCGAAGTCACAGTCGCCCTGGGGATCGCCGCCCTGATGGCGGTGATGGTCAGCCAGCTGTTGCGCCAGCGCATTGCCACCCACCAGGCGGTGGCGCAACACCGTGTCGGCAGTTTGTGCGCCCGGGAGCTGGAGGCGCGCTTTGGCGTGGAACGCTACTGGCCGCAGATCAACGCGGTGAGGGGCGAGCTGCGCCAGGGCCATAGCACCTGCCACTGGCAATTGGCGCTGGGCAACACCGGGGTCAACCGCCTGCGGCGCGGGGAGCTGATGCTGTTCGCCGACCCCGAGCAGCGCCAGCCCCTGGGCCGGTTCAGCCTGTTTCTGGTGCGCCCATGAGGGCGGCGCAGCGCGGCTTGACCCTGATCGAGTTGCTGGTGGCGATGGCATTGACTGCGGTGCTCGGGGTGCTGCTGGCGGCCCTGGTCAATGGCTGGATCAAGGTCCGCGAGCGCCTTGAAGAACCCGGCAGCGAGCCCCGGGTGCTGGAGTTCTGCCTAGCCCTGGAGCGGCGTTTCGATGCCCTGGTGCTGCGCCAGCTGTATGAACAACGCCTGCCACTGGGGCTGACCTGGCTGGATTGGCAGCCCGGGCTCGGCCATTTGCAGTGGGTGGCACTGGGCGCCTGGCCAGCGGCTGACGCCACATCGCGGGTGCAGCGCCAGCGCCTGGTGTTCGACCCCCGGCAACGGCGCCTGAACCTCCTGACCTCGGCCGACCTGTATGCGGCCGGCATACCGCGCTGGGAGCTGCGTGAATCGCTGGAAAACATCGACCGGGCCACCTTCAGTTTTTACCAGGGCACGCGCTGGCTGGCCTTTCCTTCCACCGTCGCCGCCCAGCCCAACCGTGGCGTGCGGATCGAATTCGAGCACCAGGGAGCCCCCTATGTCTGTACTTTCGCCTTGCCCGACACCCAGCCATGAGCCGCCGCATGTTTGAGCGTCTGCGGGCCAAGCCGCGACAGTGGCTGCTGGTGCGCCCGCCGACCAGCGCCGACGCTGGCTGGCAATGGCTGCACTACGCCGCGCAGCAGCCTCGATCCAGCGGTGACTGGCCGCCGCCGGCCGCCTATCTGGAGCTGCCCGCGGCCTTGATCATTCCGGCGCTCGATTGCAGCCACTTCTGCCTGCCGGCGCCCCCGGGGCTCAAGCGCCATGAGTGGCCGCAATTGTTCGAAGACTATGGGCAACAGCCTGCCGAGCAGTTGCTGGTCAGTTGTCTGTCCCGGGATTGCGGGCACCTCGAACTGCTGGTGATGCAGCGCCAGCAGGTGCAGCAGTGGCTGGCCGAATGCGCGGCGCTGGGGGTGCAGATCAGCCAGGGCTGGGCCGAGCTGCAATTGGTGCCGCAGCCCGAACCCGGGCATGGCGTGTGTTGGCAGCGCGAGCAGTTGCTGTGCCTCAAGCGCGGTGGCCAGGCGCAGCCCGGGCAGTGGCTGGTCTGGCCAAAAGTGCTGGGCGCGACCTTGCCCCAGGCTTGGCGCGAGCTGCCCGTGGAGCAGCTAGCAGGCACCTGGCCCTCGCGCCTGGCGGCGTTGGAACAATTGCCCGGGGTGCTGGAAGACGCTCGTCCGCTGCCTGGCCGCGGGCGTCGCTCTGCGCGGCTGACCGGGTTGCAGCGCCGCTTGCTGCTTGCTTGCGCGTTGCTGGCGGCCTGCTGGGGCACGGTTTATCTGCTGCAGACCTGGCAGCAGCTCGCTGACTGGAAGGCTCAGGTCAAGGCCGTGGCCGGGCCGTCCGGCAGCCCGCTCCAGGCACGGGGCGCGCTCACGCGGTTGCAGAACCAGGACACCGACTGGCGGGTGCGTCAGCAGCAGGTCGTCACCCTGGAGCAGGCACTCTCGACCTGGCTGCAACAAACGCCGGGCTGGTCGGTATCGAGCAATCATTTTGACGGCCGGCTCTGGCGCGTGGGCCTCAGTGGCAGCGGGGTGCGGCCCGAGCCGGCTGAGTGGCAGGCAATGGCCCAGGCGGCCGGGGCCCAATGGCGTGCCGAGCCCCAGGGCCCTGGCGCTGATCTGCAGTTGAGCTTTGATCTGGGGGAACAGCCATGAGGGTATGGATGCGTGCGTATCTGGACAACTTCAAGCAATTGGCCCCGGCCCGGCGTTATGGCGTGCTGGTCGGCTGGGCCCTGGTGCTGCTGTTGCTGCTGGTGCTCTTGACCCGGCCCCTGCTGGCGGCCTGGCAAGAGGCGCGCCAGTGGCAGGCTTTGGCCCAGCAGGCTCGCACCCTGGCGCCGCGCCCGGTGTTTTCCAATGAACACTGGCAGGCCCTGGCCGCCTCGCGGCAGTGGGTCCTGACCCATGTCGAGCACCAGGACGAACGCTGGCAGTTGCAGGGTGAACTGCCTGGCCCCCAGGCCTTGCAGCAATTGTTGCGCACGGTGCAGGAGCAGGGCGGGCGCCCGATGCAGTGGAGCCTGGTGCGTGGCGCGCAAGGCTACGCCTTCAGCCTGGAGCTGGCCGCCGGGGCTGAGGGGCCATGAACCGCCGCATCGCCTGGGGCGCTCTGGTGTTTGTCGTGACCCTGTTGCTGGAACTGCCGGCAGCCTTTGTCGCCCGCCAGGTGCCTTGGCCCGCGCAATGGCAGCCCGACGGGGTCTCGGGCAGTGTGTGGCATGGCCGGGCGGCCCGCTTCGCAAGCCTGGGGCCGCTGCAGTGGGAGGTCCGGCCCTGGACGCGGGAGGTGCGGTTGAGCCTGGGGTTTCAACAACGGTTCTGGGAGGGCTCGATCCGCGGCTGGCCCTGGAACTGGCAGGCGCAGTTGGCACCGCGCGCGGCCAGCGCGATGCCAGCGACGGCATGGGTGCTGGACGGGCACTGGCAGGGGCGGCTCCAGGTCAATGGCGGCGGGCGCCGCTGCCACAGCGCTGAAGGTGAATTACTGGGCAGCGAGCTCGCGCTGCTGAGCCCGTGGCAGCTCAACTTGGGCAGCACCCGCATCGAGCTGCAATGCCGGGATGGGCTGCAACTGTTGGCAGACTTGCAGCTGCCTGGCGAACACGGTTTCAAGGTCGAGGCCGACCTGCAACGCCAGCGCGTGCAGGTGGACGGTCGGGTTGAACCGGATGCCGCCGTCATCCCGCTGCTGGTTCAGGCGCGCTGGCTGCAACCCTCGGCGCAGACTTTCAGCAAGGTCCTGGGTAAACCCTGAGGGCTGCGCGGCACTGATCACTGCTCGGCGTTGCGGCTGTGGCGGTAGTCGCTGACGGCTTCATACACCGCCTTGCGCAGGCGGTTGATGCCGCCAATCGGGCGATGCTCTTCCAGGCCGAACCAGGGGTTGAAGGACTGGTTGTCGCAGGCCAGGTTCTGCGCCGGGGTATCGAAATCCTGGGGCGCAATCCTGACCCGGGCTACGGTCTCGAACGGGGCATCGCTTTCGCGCCATTCGATGCTGGTGTCTTCCAGCGGCATGTACTTGCTTGGGTCCTGGCGCTGGATCTGCAACACGAAGCAGGCCGCCACCCGGTCGGTGGACAGTTGCTGGGTCAGGGCGCTGCGCAGGAAGTTGGGCAGGTCCTGATTCTGCGCCGGCAGCTCGTAGCTCGGGCAACTCGCCGGATCCGGCGCGACCCGGAATTTGGCGTTGGCGCTGCCGAACTTGTACGGCGATACCGAGAAGTAGGTGGTCTGGGTCGGGCTGGCGGGCGCCGGTGACAGGGTGGACAGGGCGATAAACAGATGACGCACCTGCCAACTGCGCGGATCCCAGCCGGGGAAGAACGCCAGGACCTTCTTGCCGTCGGCCTGGGCCGCGACGTTCTGCGCGTATTCCGCCACATCGCTGACGAAGAAGTTGGGATGGTTGAACATCACAAAATCCTGCTCGGTGCGCAGCGGCTGGTCCTTGAGCAATTGCGGGCCCGCCACGTCCAGCAGCTTGATCGCCATGCCCCGTGCATCGCGGATGCTGTCGAACTGTGGGTAGGCATTGCCGTTGGACAGGCGGATGCTCGCTTGCCAGGTCTTGCCCGGTTCGGCGAAGACCCCTTGGCGCAACTCGGGGGCCAGTTGCTCCAGCACCTGGACCTCGGCCTTGACGCAGCCGTGGGCCTTGGCGTGGGCATCGCGCAGGTAGCGCGTGCCTTCGCGGTGCTGGTCGACGATGCGCACGGCGGTCTGGATGATGCCCTGGGTCATGGCCGCCTCGCCCGGCGGAATCTGCTCCTGGGCCGAGACCGCGCCGCTGTGGTGCCAGGCGAACCAGGCGCTGGACAGGGCCCAGCCGAGCAGCCCCAGGCCCAGCAGCCAGAGCAGGGTCTTGCCCAGCAGGGCACCAACGCGTAGCCAGAGGGTTATCAGCATGGGGCAATCCTTTTAACGAAGTCGATCATCATGGCAGTTGTGGTTCCAGCGGCCCGCCCAGGACCTTCAGGTATTCGAGCAGGGCCCAGCGTTCCTCGGGTTGCAGCAGGCGACCGATGACCCCGTTGCCCCGTGCCCCGGCGCGAAACTCGTGGCCGCTGTTGTGGTTGCCGCTGATTTTGGTGTCGAACACAAAGCCATTGGCGAACGTCTCGGTGCGATAGCCCAGGTGGCGCGGGTCGTAGTCGAAGGTGCCTCTATAGAAGGTGGTGGCGCGCTCATCCTGAGGCGACAGCAACTGATAGATACTTGGCACCGAACCGTTATGCAGGAACGGCGGCGTGGCCCACACCCCCGCCAGCGGCCGGGCCTTGTAGGCACGCAGTTCGCGCACGCCGATCGGCAGGCCGAAACCGTCGAGCTGGGGCCGCTCTTCGGGGGTGACCTTGGCATCGCGGTAGGCGCGCTCCTCGACAAAGGCGGTGACGTAGGCCAGGCCCTTGGCTACCGACAGCTGGCTCATGTCCAGCGGCTCGGTGGGCGTCGGGTGCAGTTGCACATTGGACGCGGCCAGTTGCGCGGCGTCCCACTTCAGGGCGCTGAGGTCGTAGCGCTGGTCGGCGATGTTGTTGGCGCTGTTGGGGTCGGTGCCGATCACTGCGACCGGCAGCATCCTCAATTGCTGGACCGGGCGGCCGTTGACCTGGGTCACGGGGGGCACGTGGCAGCCGGCGCAGTTCTCGCTAAACAGCGCGCGACCCTTGGCCGCCAGCGCCAGGTCGATGGCGCCGAACAGCTCCTGCGGCCACACCGGTGGCTTGAGGCGTTGCAGGGTTTCTTCGATCAGGTTCAGGTCCCGCACACGGACGCTTGAGGGGTAGCGTGCTTCGTTCTGCAGCGGCTGGCCGTTGGCGTCGAAGAAATTCAGGGTGGCGCCCACCCCCAGGGCTTCGCCTATGTTGCGCGCCATGGGCTGCTGGGCCGAGCCGTTCCACTGCACCCAGTCGAAGGTCCAGATGTCCCACAGTTGCGGGTAATCCACCGGGGCGTTGGCTACGCGGTAGTTATCGGGAGTGATCGCATCGCCGAAGCTGGCATTGGCGATACGGCCGAAGGCATCGGTGCGTCCCGGTCCCTCTTCGGTCGGATAGAGGCCCCGGTGGGTATCGTTCCAGGCCACGCGCAGGAAGTTGTTCAGCGACAACTTGAAGTCTTTGCGCAACTGTTGGTGCTGGGCCTCGTAATCATCGCCCAGCACGTTGCGCGCGAAGCGCTCGAATTTCCACGGGTTGTAATAGGTGGCCGCCAGGCTGGCCACCAGCGCCTGGCCAAAACTGCCGCCGCGCAGGGTCGGCACGCTGGAGGGCAGCACATGCTGGGCCGAACCGCCGTCGATGCGCAGTGCCTGGTTATTGAAACGCAACTCGCCGGTGTGGCAGGCGGCGCAGGTGATGTCCAAGTACTGCGCAGGGTTGCCCGGGTTCTGGTGGCGGGCAAAGCCCACCGGCAGATTGCCCGGGTTGTTCGGCGTGGCTTTCTGCGCCGGGTCCACCAGGAAGCCGAAGCGCGCCAGGTACTCGGGCGCCGCGAAGCGCTGCTCGGAAAACGGCAACTCCAGGGCGCCGAACCACTCATAACGCAGGCCTTTGACCTGGGTGCCCTGGGGGGTGAAGTAGTAGGTCTGGCGATCGGCAGCACTCCACTGTTCCAGGTAGTGCACCTGTTGCGGCGGCTGATAGGCCGGCAATCTGGGGTTGGCGACGTAGTAGAGGACGACGGCCAGGATAATTCCTAGCAGCAGTGCGATCAGGGTCAATACACGGTAGAAAAGGCGCAAGTTAAACATCCTTGTCGAGTTTTGTTTCCTTATGCACTAGGGCACCAGGCTGGGCAAGTCGCCATTATCACGTAATCAGGCCGCCCGCGGGCTTTGGCGGCGGGTGCCGGCTTGGTCTGTGCAGGCTGATTAAATGCGCTTTAAGACGTGAACTAATCCAGGGTTTGTTGCTCTCATGCCGGTAGCCATTGGTTGTGGGCGCCTGATAAGCTCGCGGCTTTATTTGATTGCCCTTTTGGCGCATGAACAAGGAAATAGCATGAAACAGCATCGGTTGGCGGCGGCGGTGGCCCTGGTTAGCCTGGTACTTGCGGGTTGTGACTCGCAGACCAGCGTAGAGCTGAAAACCCCGGCGCAAAAAGCTTCCTACGGTATTGGCCTGAACATGGGCAAAAGCCTTGCCCAGGAAGGCATGGATGATCTGGATTCCAAAGCGGTAGCCCAGGGCATCGAAGATGCCGTCGGCAAGAAAGAACAGAAGCTGAAAGATGACGAGTTGGTCGAAGCCTTCGCTGCCCTGCAAAAACGTGCAGAAGAGCGCATGGCCAAGGTCAGCGAAGAGTCGGCGGCAGCCGGCAAGAAATTCCTCGAAGAGAACGGCAAGAAGTCGGGTGTGACCACCACCGCTTCCGGTCTGCAGTATGAAGTGCTGAAGAAGGCCGACGGCGCTCAGCCCAAGCCGACTGACGTAGTGACTGTTCACTACACCGGCACCCTGACCAACGGCACCGTGTTCGACAGCTCCGTCGAGCGTGGCAGCCCGATCGATCTGCCGGTAAGCGGCGTGATTCCGGGTTGGGTCGAAGGCCTGCAACTGATGCACGTTGGCGAGAAGTACAAGCTGTACATCCCTAGCGACCTGGCTTACGGCGCGCAAAGCCCGAGTCCGGCGATTCCAGCCAACTCGGTGCTGGTATTCGAGCTGGAACTGCTGGGTATCAAAGATCCAGCCAAGCAAGACGCCGCCAAGTAATACGCGTCTGAGTTTGAAACAACGCCCCGCTTGACGGGGCGTTGTCGCATCTGGCGCTTGATGCTGGTAAAAAATGCGAACGGACGCTGCAAGGCGCAGTCTGATCAAGAGGTAAGCAGTGGGTAGCCGCACAAGGCTGCCAAGTCAATGAAATAATGGGTTTTTTTATGTGAGTAAAAAACGCCCGATCTGAGCTCAGCCCTTATGAAACGGGGCTTTCAGCCGTGAAAAATAGCTCTGTTCACAAGGTTATCCACAATTTGTGTGGATAACATTTCAGTGGGAGTGAAGATGAAAGCGCCGTGGAATTTTTCCCGCTTCCTGCCCCTCGCCGGAAGGCTGCTCAGCCGTGGTCGCCTGCCTACCCTGTTGTTCGCCGTGGCGAGCAAAGGCGCAAGCCAGGGCAACCGCCTCGGCAAGCTCAAGGACGATCTGCGCCTGCTCCAGGCCTTGTGCCTGGCCTACTGGCGTGGTGAATATCGGGCGATCAGCCCCAAGTCGATGATTTCAATCGTGGCCGGCCTGATGTATTTCCTCAGTCCACTGGATGCGATTCCCGACTTCATTCCGGTTTTCGGCATGATCGACGACATTGCCGTGCTGGCCTGGGTGATGAAAACCCTGGACGATGAACTCAATGCCTTCCGCGCCTGGCGTAATCGCCAATTGCCGGAGAAGCTCGCCGTGGTTGAACGTTTGCCCGATACCCCGGAGCAATTGCAGCTCGAGGCCCCGAAGAAAGACTGAATCCTGCGCAACGGATCCATACAATGATGCTCCCCGCGACCTTGGCGACTGTTAGGATTACACTTCAAGGGAAAAGTCCGACTCGCTAAGTGTCGTTGTCCTACGGGGTAGTAATGGATATTCAGATAATTGCACGCGATGGCGAGCCCGAATATGCGGTTGTGCCATGGGCTCAGTATCAGGCTTTATTGACAGCAGCAGGGATCACCGACCCATCGCCGCGCCCGGACTCCGTCATCCACGCGGCCGCACCAGGCCAGGTTCTTCCTGGCCTGGATCAACTACGCAGTTTGCGCGAAGGGAAGGGCATCGCCATCGAGGCGCTGGCCCGCAAAGTAGGCATCAGCCCGTCTTACCTGGCCCTGATTGAAAGCGGCGAGCGTCTACCCGACGCCGCGATTCGCCGCAGCCTGGCCTGGGAACTGACGGTGCCGGGGTGGAGGGAGCAGCCGTGAGTGTAAGGATCAGTCGTCAGCATTGGGATGGGCTGTTGGGTGAACTGGATCAGGCCCGTCGACAGCGTCATCTTCTTACTTATCGTGCGCTCCTTGAGCGCCTGCAGTTACCCAGCCCCGCCATGCAGACCCTGACCGCCGCGCTCGAACACCTGGCGGCCATGGACGCGCGCGCGGAACAACCGCTGCGCAGTTCGCTGGTCATCAGCCAGGGCGCCAGTCGCCTGCCACGCACCGGCTTTTTTGAGTGCGTCGAGCGTCTCGGGCGTTTTTCCGGGCCGTCTGACGGTGTAGCGGCGGCCTCCTGGCATGCTTCGGAAGTGGTGCGGGTGTTCGAATACGAGTACCCCGAATCGGCGGAGGCCTGACATGTTCTGGCGACTCAAGGCGCGTTTCGGCTACTGGCTGGCGCGCCGGTTGTTTCATTGGTCATGGCTGGTGCGGCAACCGCGCAGTTGGCACTGGCTGGAAGGGCAATTTGCGCGCATGGCCAACCTCGGCGATGTCGGTGCCCAGAGCTTCTACGGGCATATCCTGACCTTTCGCGGCCAGGGGCTTGGTGCTCGCGAGGAAGGGGTGCGCCTGTTGCGTCTGGCGGCGTTGGCCGGGGACGGCAAGGCTGCTTATCAGGTCGGGGTAATCAGCCTCGCCGGCACAGCCAGCAAGGCACCTGACCAGGCCGAAGCCGCGCGCTGGTGGAGCATGGCGGCCAAGGCCGGGCACCCGTTGGCCGAACTCAAGCTTGCGCAGCTGAATCCACCGGATCCTGCACTCCATCAGCGCTGAGTGTGTCCGCCAGGTCCAGGCTGTCGATCACATGGATGCTGTAACCCAACACATTCTTGGCGTGGTGCTTGGCCTGTGAGGCCAGCTCGGCGAGCTGGCTGGAGTCGAGTTGTCCACAGGCCTCGGGATGCAGATGCACCACCCCGATCGACAATGACAGCAGGGCGAATTCCTGGCGCACGCCCTGGCGGTTGGGCGCGATAAAGCACCCGGCTTCCAGGTGTTCGGCGCGGTAGAAGCGTCGGCACTGGCTGTGGAAATCATCCAGGAGCTGGCTCAAGCGCTTGCGCCAATCCTCGGGGCCCAGCACCAGCAAAAAATCATCACCGCCGATATGCCCGACAAAGTCGCGGCTGGGGTCCACACGATCGTTCAGGCATTGCGCCAGGCACAGCAGCACTTCATCGCCGCGGCCGTAGCCGTAGATGTCGTTGAAGGGTTTGAAGCTGTCGATATCCACATAACAGATCACCGACTCCCGCCCTTGTTGCAGCAAGCGCGTCAGGCATTGCTGGATCGGCACATTACCCGGCAGCAGGGTCAGGGGGTTGGCGTAGCGTGCCTGCTGAATTTTCAGCTCGGTGATCAGTTTCAGCACATCGATTACCCGCCCCAGGCCCAGGTAACCGCCGTTGAGGGTGATGATGAAGTCTTCTTCGATGCGTTGTCGTGCGCGGCTGGTGATCAGCCGGCTGACCTGCTGCAGTGATTGACTCAGCTCTACGGCCAGGAAGTCATCGTTCATCAGCCGGCTGATGGGTTTGCGCGCGAACAGGTCGGTGGCGAAGGGCTTGAGCAGGGCATCGGACAGCGAATGGCGGTGCACGATGCCACAGGGCTGGCCGCGATCATCCAGCACCGCCAGCGAATTCAGGTTGGCCTGGGAGCGGAAGGCCTCGAGTACGGTGGCGGTCGGCGTATTGCGCGCCACTGCCGGTTGCTCGTTGAGCAGGGCGCTGAGGTCGGGGCTTTCATCGCTCAAGGCCACCGTGCTGCTCTCATGCTTGGGCAGCATGACGCGGGCGTCTCGGGGGGGCTGCTCTTGCGGGCGGCAAAGCAGATAGCCCTGAATCAGATCGACGCCCATCTCGGTCAGCACCGTCAGCTCTTCCACCAGTTCGATGCCTTCGGCGATAACCTGGGCCCGGGAGGCCCTGGCGATTTGCAGAATCGAGCCGACGAATTCGCGCTTCAACGCGTCCTGATGAATGCCGTCGATAAAGTGGCGGTCGATTTTCACGTAGTCCGGGCGCAGTTCCGACCACAGGCGCAGGCTTGAGTAACCGGCGCCCAAATCGTCCAGGGCAATCGAGAAACCCATGTCGCGGTAATGGTGCAGGGCGTTTTGCAGCAGGCCGAAATCATCGATTGGCGTCTGTTCGGTCAGCTCGATGACCACCTGGCTCGGCGGGATACCGAAGTCCTCCAGCAGTTGCAAAGTACGGCCAGGCTGGTGGGCAGCTTCAAGCAGGGATTCGGGGGAGACATTGAGGAACAGTTTGCCGGGCAGTTGCTGCTCGCTGAACCGCCTGCAGGCACTGTGACGGCAGGCTATTTCCAGTTCGCTGAGGCGTCCGGCCTGGCGGGCCACGGCGAACAGCGCTACCGGCGAGTGCAGCGGGCTGTTGGAGGGACCGCGACTCAAGGCTTCATAGCCCAAGATTCGACGTTCGGAGAAGCTGATGATGGGCTGGAACAGGCTGTGCAGACCACTTTGAGCCAGGATTGAACTCAAGGCACTCAGCTGTTCGGTCGTGGTCATGGCGATCTCTGTCGAAAAAAAAAGGACCGGGCGAGCCCTTGATTCAAGAGCAGCGCCCGGTCCTTTATTTCACGACAGAATGATGACTGTTTGATGACGCTCCGAGGAGCGTCAGCATTAAATTGCCATCATTGTCAGTGCTTGGCGACCGAGGTGTTGAGCTTCAGGTAATCGAGCAGGATGCGCCCGGTTTCGCTGAGGTAGGCGTCGTCTTCCGGTTTGGTCTTGTCCGGTTCGGCGGCGGCCAGTGCGTCTTCGTCCTCTTTCTTCAGCTCTTTCAGCGGGTCCTCGCCCTTGGCCTTGCGGCGGGCGTTTTCCAGGGCCAGTTGCTTGGCTTCGATGTCGGCATGTTGGGCGCGGCGTTCGACTTCGTTGAGGCTGACGGTCTTCTCGGCCATCAGTTTCTGCGCCAGGGCCAGCTTGTCGCGGATAAAGACGAATTCCGCGTCTTTGGCCGAACGTGCTTCATGTTCCGACTTGAGCTGTGCCAGGTACGGTTTGAACGGGTCTACCGCAGGCTTGATCGAAGGACGAATGGTGTCCCACGGCATGGCTTCGGGCAGGGCGCTCTCGCCGATTTCCTTGGTGTCGATAATCGACGGGAAGTTGACGTCCGGCAGTACGCCCTGATGCTGGGTGCTCTGCCCGGAAACCCGGTAGAACTTGGCCAGGGTCAGCTTCAGCTCGCCATGGTTGAGCGGCTGAATGGTTTGCACCGTGCCTTTGCCGAAGGTCTGGCCGCCGACGATCAACGCGCGGTGGTAGTCCTGCATCGCACCGGCGAAAATCTCCGAGGCCGACGCCGAGAGGCGGTTGACCAGCAGCGCCATCGGGCCTTTGTAGAAGGCGCCCGGGTTTTCATCTTCCAGCACATCCACGCGACCATCAGCGTTGCGCACGAGTACGGTCGGGCCTTTGTCGATAAACAGGCTGGTCAGCTCGGTGGCTTCCTGCAGCGAGCCGCCACCGTTGTTACGCAGGTCGATGACCACGCCGTCGACTTTTTCCTTCTGCAACTCGGTCAGCAGTTTCTTCACATCGCGAGTGGTGCTCTTGTAGTCCGGATCGCCGGCACGGAAGGCTTTGAAGTCCAGGTAGAAGGCCGGGATCTCGATCACCCCGAGCTTGTAGTCCTTGCCGTCCTGTTTCAGGTTGAGGACCGACTTCTTCACCGCCTGATCTTCGAGCTTCACCGCTTCGCGGGTGATCGGCACGATCTTGCTGGTCTGATCGTTCGGCGCATTGCTGGCCGGGATCACTTCCAGGCGCACCAGGGTGCCTTTCGGGCCACGGATCAGCTTGACCACTTCGTCCAGGCGCCAGCCGACCACGTCGACCATTTCCTTGTCGCCCTGGGCGACACCGATGATCTTGTCTGCCGGTGCCACTTGTTTGGTCTTGTCTGCCGGGCCAGCCGGCACCAGGCGTACGACCTTGACCTGGTCGTTGTCGCTCTGCAACACGGCGCCGATGCCTTCCAGCGACAGGCTCATGTTGATGTCGAAGTTTTCCGCGTTATCTGGCGACAGATAGTTGGTGTGCGGATCGTAGGACATGGCGAAGGTGTTGATGTAAGCCTGGAAGATATCTTCGGCACGAGTCTGGTCCAGGCGCGCCAACTGGTTCTTGTAGCGCTTGGTCAGCAGTTCCTGGATGGCCTTGGGCTCTTTGCCCGCGATCTTCAGGCGCAGGACTTCATCCTTGACGCGTTTGCGCCACAGGTCGTCGAGTTCTGCGGTGGTCTTGAGCCAGGGAGCGTCCTTGCGATCGATCAGCAAGGTTTCCTTGGTGGTGAAATCGAATTTGTCGACGCCCTTGTCCAGCTCTGCCAAGGCGAAGTCGAGACGGGTTTTGACCCGGTCCAGGTAGCGCTTGTAGATGGTGAACCCGGCGTTGAGGTCGCCGCTTTTCAGGAAGTCGTCGAACTGGGTTTTCCATTTGTCGAATTCGGCGATATCGCTGGCCAGGAAGTAGCTGCGCGAAGGGTCCAACAGCTTGATATAGCTGTCGTAGATAATCACCGAACGCGCATCATCCAGCGGAGGCTTGCTGTAATGGTGGCGCTTGAGCAGCTCGACGACGCTAAGGCTGGCAATCACCTCTTCGCGATCAGGCTGAAGTTTGTCCCAGCTATTGGCTGCGAACGTATTGGCCGACATCGGCAACAGGCCAATACCAATGAAAAGAGCGAGGGCGGTGCTGGGGAACAAATGCTTCATGCTGATTCGACGCGGGGGCAATTGATAACGCATATTAGGCCGTCTTTGAAGTCGCCGGTTCCATAAGGGCCGGTCGCATAATGCAAAAAGCCCGGCGCTACAGCATCGGGCTCAGTCCGGACTCACTATGGAGGCACTGTGAAAGCATTGCAAGGCGTTGAAGGTCAAGTGGAGTGGGTTGAAGAGCCGAGCCCTGCGTGTGATGTAGGTCAAGTTCGCATTCGGGTGGCCGCTGCCGGCCTGAATCGAGCCGATTTGCTGCAGAAGGCCGGGCTCTATCCGCCGCCGCCCGGTGCGAGCCAGGTGCTGGGGCTGGAATGCTCCGGAGTGATCAGTGAAGTCGGGCCGGGGACGTCGTGGCAGATCGGCGACCGGGTGTGTGCACTGTTGGCCGGCGGCGGCATGGCCGAGGAAGTGGTGGTCGATGCCCGTCATGTATTGCCGGTGCCGGAAGGCTTGTCTCTGGTCGAGGCCGCGGCCCTGCCGGAGGTGTACAGCACGGCGTGGTTGAATCTGTTCCAGCTGGCGGCGCTCAAGCCTGGGGAAAAGGTGCTGCTGCACGCCGGTGCCAGTGGCGTCGGTTCGGCGGCGATCCAACTGTGCAAGGCCTTTGGCAATCCCTGTTGGGTCAGCGTCGGTTCGGTCGAGCGCCTGGCGTACTGTGAGTCCCTGGGCGCGCAGGGGGGCGTGGTGCGCACCGATGGCCTTGAAGGCCTGAATGACTTCGCCCCGTTCGATGTGATTCTCGACCCGGTCGGTGCCAACTATGCTGCGCTCAACCTCAAGCTGCTGGCCCGTGACGGGCGTTGGGCACTGATTGGCTTGATGGGGGGGCGTGAGGCGAAGTTGGACCTGGCCCAGGTGCTGGCCAAGCGTGTGCAGTTGCTCGGTTCGACCTTGCGCAGCCGCGACGAGCAATTCAAGGCAGACCTGTTCAGCGACCTGAGCCAACACGTCTGGCCGCTGTTCGCCGAAGGGCGCCTGAGCCCGCAACTGGCCAGGGCCTACCCGATCAAGGATGCCGAAGCGGCATTTGCCGAACTGGCGACCAATCAGGTCTCGGGCAAGCTGGTGCTGGTGATTGATCCCACCTTGGTTTGACCATCACTCGTAGCCGCTGCGGTGAGGCTGTGCTGGCGGTGGGAAATATCCATTGCAATGCGGCGTTGTCGAGGGACAGCGCAGCCTTCGGCAGCGGCTACGGAGGGGTAGCCGCGGCATTATCAGTGGGCTACTTCCAGTGATGAATCGGCCACCCAGCCTTTTCGGCATGTTCGCGCAGCACCGGGTCGGGGTTGACCGCGTGGGGGTGGTCGACCTTGAGCAGCAACGGAAGATCGTTGCGCGAGTCGGAATAGAAGCTTGCGCCCTCGAGGTTTTCCTCTTCTTCATCCAGCCATTGCAGGAGCCGGGTGATCTTGCCCTCGCGGTAGGTCAGTGTGCCGACGGTATTACCGCTGTAGACCCCGTGGGTGACCTCCAGCTCGATCCCCAGCACTTCATCGATACCTAGGCGCTCGGCAATCGGCTTCACCAGATGGGTGCCCGAGGCCGAGATCACCAGGATCCGGTCGCCGGCCTGGCGATGGGCAGCGATGGCCTTGCAGGCGTCGCTGTAGATGATCGGTTCGATCACGTCTTCGACCCAGGGCCCCACCAGGTGAGCGACTTCTTCCGGGGTGCGCCCGGCCATGGGTTCCAGGCTGAAGCTCATGAACTCTTCCATCGCCAGTTTGCCGTGGCTGTAGGCGTCCATCAGCTCGTGGTTGCGGCGCATGAACGACTCGCTGTCGACCCAGCCCAGGCGCCCCATCTGCTCGCTCCAGAGGGTGGCGCAGTCGCCGTGAATCAGGGTTTCGTCGAGATCAAAAATTGCCAGGGCCATCAGTGCAGGTCTCTCTTCAGAAGCGTTGCTGTCAAAGGCATCAGGCTACCTCACACAGGGCCGAGGGATCGATGGAAAGTGCCAGGCGCTGGCCGTCGGCATGCAGGTCGGCCGCCGAACGGTTGAGCACATCGACCACCAATTCCACGCCCCGGGCCTCCACTCGATAGCGAATCACATTGCCCAGCAGGCTGTGGCTGCGCACCAGGGCGTCAGGCTCGCCGCTGCGACTGAGTTCGATGGCTTCCGGGCGAATCGCGATGCGTCCGCTGATCGTGCGTTGCAGCAAGCGGCTCGCGCTCGCGGCGTCCAGCAGGTTGTAGTTGCCGATAAACCCGGCAGCGAATGCATCCACCGGTGCGGTGTAGAGGGTCTCGGCGTCGCCGCTCTGGACGATCCGCCCCTGGTTCATCAGGAAGATCCGGTCGGACATGGTCAGGGCTTCTTCCTGGTCATGGGTCACGAAAATCGTGGTCAGGCCCAGCTCGCGCTGGATCTGCCGGATCTGCTCGCGCAGGTGCTTGCGGATCCGCGCATCCAGGGCCGACAGCGGCTCATCGAGCAGCAGCAGGCGCGGGCGGGTCACCAGGGAGCGGGCCAGGGCCACGCGCTGGCATTGGCCGCCGGACAACTGATGCGGGTAGCGCCCGGCAAACTCATTGAGTTCGACCAATTGCAGGGCCTCGAGCACGCGCTTGTGGCTGTCGTCGGCGTTGACCTTCTGCATCCGCAGGCCGAAGGCGACGTTCTGCTCCACGGTCATGTTGGGGAACAGCGCGTAGCTCTGGAACACCATGCCGATTCCGCGTTTCTGCGGGCTCAGCGGCACGATGTCCTGGCCTTCCAGAAGGATTTTGCCAGCGTCCACCGGGGTCAACCCGGCGATGCAGCGCAGCAGGGTGGATTTGCCGCAGCCGGAGGGGCCGAGCAGGGTGACGAACTCGCCCTTGGCGATTTCGCAATTGATGTCGCTGAATACCGGCGTGGCGGCGGCGCCTTTTTGCCCGTAGCTTTTTTGCAGATGCTGGACGCTGACATAGCTCATTGGCTTTTGTCCTTGTTCAAGGTGTTGGCGGCCCAGGTCAGGACCAGGACAAAGAGGAAGTACGAGATCACCAGCGCACTGGTGAAGTGGCCGCTGCTGTTGCGCATGTTGTTGAGGTAGACCTGCAGGGTTTCATAGCGGGTGCCGACCAGGATGTTGGCGAACACAAACTCGCCGAACAGGAACGAGAACGACAGCAACAACGCCACCATCAGGCCTTTGCGCAGGTTCGGCAGCACCACCAGGATCGCCGCCTGCCAGGTACTGGCGCCCAGCAATTGGGCCGCATCCATCAGGTCGCGCAGGTTGATCGCCTGCAGGTTATTGGTGATCGCCCGGTACATGAACGGCAAGGCGACGGTGAAGTAGCAGCCGATCAGGATCCACGGTGTGCCGACCATGGCGAAGGGGCCTGAACCGTACAGCTGCAACAGGCCCACCGACGACACTACCGGCGGCACGGCGAAGGGCAGCAGGATCAGGATATTCATCAGGGCGTCGAGCTTGGGGAAGTGGTAATGCACGACAAACAGCAACGGCAGGATCAGCACCACCGACAGGATCAAGGCGCCGACGCAGACCAGCAGTGATTGGCCGAATGCGTTCAGGAAACGCGGGTCGCTCCACAGCTGCACGAACCACTTGAAGGTGAAACCGCTGGGCAGGATGGTCGCCGACCAACTGCTGGCAAGGGAGTAGATCAGGGTTCCGGCCAGGGGCAGCAACAGGATCGCAAACAGCAGGTAGACCACTATCCGGTGGTAGAGGTGGGCACCGCCTTGTTCAGCGCGAGACATGGTAGCTCCTCTTCAGCAGCAACTGATGGACGATGGTCACCAGGGTCATCAGCACCACCAGCACCACGGCCAGGGCGCTGGCCATGTTCGGGTCCAGGGAAATATCCCCGGACACCATGGCCGCGATGCGGATCGGCAGTACGTTGAAGTTACCGGTGGTCAGGGCAAATACCGTGGCGTAGGCGCCCAGGGCATTGGCCAGGAGGATGACGAACGTGCCGAGCAGGGCCGGGGTCAGCACGGGCAGGCCGATATGGCGCCAGAACTGCCAGCCATTGGCCCCCAGCAGGGACGCGGACTCGCGCCAGTCTTCGCGCAGGGCATCGAACGCCGGATACAGCAGCAGCACGCCGAGGGGAATCTGGAAGTAGGTGTAGAGAATGATCAACCCGGTCTTGGAGTACAGGTTGAAGTCTTGAATGATCCCCGACTGCTTGAGCATCAGGGTGATGGTGCCGTTAAAGCCCAGCAGGATGATGAACGCGAAGGCCAGGGGCACCCCGGAAAAGTTGCTGGTCATGTTGGCGAAGGCGTTCACGAAGTTGCGCAACCTGGAATCCACGCGCCGTAGCGAGTAACTGCCGAGCACCGCGATGACGATGCCGAAGGTGCTGGACCAGAACGCCAGCTCCAGGCTGTACTGGATCGATTGCAGGTAGAACCTGGAGCTGAAGATCTTGCTGAAGTTGGCCAGGCCCCAGCCGAACTCTTCCGAGCGCAGGCTGTTGATCATGACCCAGGTCAGTGGCGCGATCTGGAACACGATGAAGAACAGGGCGAAAGGCACCAGGCACAGAATTGCCAGCCATTTACCACGGGTGACTGAATTCACTTCAACAGCTCCCGGCATGCAGGTTTGTCGTGGGGGACGCCGAGCAGCTCGCAGACCGTGCCGCACAATTGGGTCTGGGTGGGCGCGGCGTCAGGGTTGAAACTGAACGCATCACCGATCACGAACAGCGGCACTTCGCGCTCTTCGGGCAACAGGCCATTGTGCGAGCGGTCGTTGTTCATGCCGTGGTCGGCGGTCACCAGCACCTGGTAACCGGCGTCGAGCCAGCCTTGCAGGTAGTCGGCCAGGATGATGTCGGCCGAACGTGCGCTGTTGCGGTACTGCGCGGTGTCGAGGCCGTGCTTGTGTCCGGCATCGTCGATGTTCATCGGGTGCACCAGCAGGAAGTTCGGCGCGTGGCGCAAGCGCAGGTGCTCGGCGTCGGCGAACAGGTGCGAATCCGGGTAGTGATCATTCCAGTAGAAGTGTCCGTGCTGGATCGGCAGTTCCGGGTTGTCGGTATGCCGATCCCGGGCCGCGACAAAGGGCGTCCGGTTATACAGCTCGCTGACCCAGTGATAGGCCGCCGCCGCGGTACTGAGCCCGGCATCCCGGGCGTAATGGAAGATGCTGCGTTGGGTCGATAGCCGCGAGACATTGTTGTGCACGATGCCGCTGTCGATCGGCGGCACCCCGCTGAGGATGCATTCATAGAGCGGCCGGGACAGGGCGGGCAGTTCGCATTCGAGCTGGTACAGCGCTGCGCGCCCCGCACCGCAGTAAGCCTGAAGGTGGCCCATGGCATCTCGGGCGACCTGGTAATTCAGGCCGTCGAGCACCACCAGGATGACGTTGTGCTTCATGGGTTGCAGGACTCCGGATCAGATACAGCGTTGAACCGCCAGGAGCCGGCAACCCGGCCCCTGGGGATTACAGCCTTACTGCATGTTGATGATCACTTCTTCCTGCCACTTCTGCGGCAAGCCTTTGGAGGTCTTCTCCCAGGCATCCGCGTCCTTGATCGGCGTAACGTGTTTGTACTGCTCGTTCGGCAGCAGGTTGGCCTGGACCTCGGCTGGCAGGGTCAGGTGTTCGGCACGGATCGGCCGGGCGTTGCCCCGTGCCAGGTTGGTCTGGCCGGCGTCGCTGAAGATGTATTCGCGAGCCAGTTTGGCGGCGTTCGGGTGCTTGGCGTATTTGTTGATGATGGTGGTGTAGCCGGAGATCACCGAGCCGTCCGACGGGATCAGCACGATGTAGTCGTCCTTGTTGACCATCTTGTTGCGATAGCTCAAGCCGTTGAAGTCCCAGACCACGCCGACTTCGACCTCACCCTTTTCCATGGTGGCGATGGTCGGGTTGGCCAGAGACAGGCGTCCCTGCTTGGCGATTTCGGCGAACATCAGCAGCGCCGGCTGGATGTTCTTTTCATCGCCGCCCTTGGCGATGGCCGCGGCCAGAACGCCGTTGGCGGCCTGGGCGGCGGTGCTGACGTCACCGATGGAAACCTTGTATTTGCCTTTCTCCAGGTCGGCCCAGCTTTTCGGCGCTTCGGAGCCGTGCAGCAACTTCTTGTTGATGATGAAGGCAATGGTGCCGGTATAGGCCAGGGCCCAGTTGCCGTCCTTGTCCTTGGCCCAATCCGGGACCTGGGCCCAGGTGCTTGGCTTGTAGGGCTGAACCACGCCCTGCTTGACCGAGATCGGGCCGAAGGCGGCACCGACGTCGCCGATGTCGGCGCTGGCATTGTCTTTTTCGGCCGCGAACTTGGCGATTTCCTGGGCCGAGCTCATGTCGGTATCGATGTGTTTGAGGCCATAGAGTTTGGCCAGGTCGTCCCAGGTGCCTTTCCAGTTGGCCCAGTCATCGGGCATGCCGACGCTGTTGACCGCACCTTCCGCTTTTGCAGCGGCTTCCAGGGTTTTCAAATCGGTATCAGCCGCCATGGCTGCGGTGCACATGGCAATGGTCGAGCCTAACAGTGATGCCAGGAAAAGCTGTTTCATCCGAAGCTCCTTTGGGCGTGTTCAACGCTGCGTTTTTTATCGACGTTTGCGGTTGGGTTGGTCTAGGTCAGCAATACCTGAGCCAATTTAGGCGCGCTGGATGACACTTTGATGTCGGCATCAGTCCTGCAAGGTTTTTGATGGCCGCAGGTTGGGCGCCGCGAGATAAGCGTAGACCATGGCTAAACAGCTGAAATGAAAGGACTTGGCGAAGTAATTGCAGGTGTCTGCAGCAGCCGTTCGGCGGCTTTGTCATCTGTCAGTCATATGTATTGCCTAGGCTTTGGGCGACTTGCAGAGGCCTTGTTTGCCAGGCTGGCTGCCCTGTAACAGTGCTGGTCTAGTCCAGATAGGTAACGTTGATGCGCATCGATGCAACAAAGGCGGTAACCGCCATTGGCCAGGTCCTGCAGGAACAGATCGACCATGGCCTGCTGGCGGCGGGCAGCAAGTTGCCGGCCGAGCGCAAACTCAGTGAGTTGTTCGGCACCACCCGTATCACGGTGCGTGAGGCGTTGCTGCAGCTGGAGGCCCAGGGCCAGATTTATCGCGAGGAGCGCCGCGGCTGGTTTGTCTCGCCGCCGCGGCTGGCCTACAACCTGATGCAGCGCAGCCACTTCCACGCCATGGTCAGTGCCCAGGGGCGGGTGCCTTCCACCGAGGTGATTTCCGCACGCTTGCAGCCGGCGTCGGCGGCGGTCTGTGCCTGGCTGCAACTGCCGGCGTTATCCAGCGTGATCCAGATCTGCCGGGCGCGACGCATCGATGAGCGGCTGGTGCTGTATGTCGAGCACTACCTGAACCCGCAGTACTTTCCGAAGATTCTCGATCTTGACCTGAACCAGTCGATCACCGAACTCTACGCCCGGCACTACGACCTGCATTACGGGCGGGTGCGTTTCGAGATCGTGCCAACCTCGTTGCAGGTGGAGGCGGCGGCGGCCTTGCGGGTGTCGGTGGGCAGCCCCGGGTTGCGTATTGCCCGGGTCAACTACGACCAGCACGAGCGGCTGATCGATTGCGATCTGGAGTTCTGGCGCCACGATGCGATCCATGTCGGGGTCGACGTGGCCTGATACCGGCCACTGGCCAAGTGACCGGCGTTCAGGAGGGGAGGGGCTTAGTCTTTTTCTGCACCACCGGCGCCGGTGATCACCTGGATGCTCATGCGCGGGGTCGCCAGGTCCAGGCCTGCGGCGTCGAGGTGGCGCTTGAGCGACAGGTTGAAGGCCCGTGACACTTCCCATTGCTTGATCGGCGCGGTCTTGAAGCGTGCGCGCAGCACCGCGCTGCCGGATTCAAAGCTCTCTACACCCTGAATCTCAAGGGGCGACCAGATATTGCGCCGTTGCAGCGGGTCGGAACGCATCTTCTGGCCGACATCGCGCATCAGCTTGATGGCGTCGTCGATCTCCATGTTGTAGGGGATGGCCACGCGGAAAATCGCATAGCCGAACTCCCGGGAGTAGTTCTTGATGCTCTTGATTTCACTGAAGGGGATGGTGTGCACGATGCCGTCGATGTCGCGCAGGCGCACGGTACGAATGGTCAGGCCCTCGACGGTGCCGAGGTGGCCGCCGACGTCGACGTAGTCATCGATGGCCAGGGAGTCTTCGATGATGATGAACAGGCCGGTGATCAGGTCGGCCACCAGGGACTGCGCACCGAAACCGATCGCCAGGCCGATCACACCGGCACCGGCCAGCAGCGGCGTGACGTTCATGCCCATGTTGGCCAGGGCGACGATGGTGGCAATGATGAAGATGGCCACGAACAGCACGTTACGGATCAGCGGCATCATGGTCTGCGCGCGGGCATTGGCCAGGCCTTTACGCGAGCGAGTCAGGGCGTGGTGCACGGCGGTGTCGCTAAGGATCCAGATCAGCCAGGCGAAAATCAGCGTGCCGGCGAGGCTGAACAGTTTGACGCTGACTTCGTGGCCCTCGCCTTCGGTGAAGCGGATCAGTGACATGCCCCAGACCCGTAACCCCAGCTCGATGAACGCCAGCCAGACCAGCAGGTGGGCGAGGGTGTAGCAGAAGCTTTTCAGGCGTTCGGAATACAGCGCATGGCGCTTGTGCCCGCGCAGGGGCTTGAGCGAATGGCGTCGCACCAGGCCGTTGATCACCATGCACAGCACCAGCAGCACGGTGCAGATCAGCGACTGACGCAGGGCGGTGCTGGTGTCGCCGGCGGAAACGAAGGTGGCGAACAGCGAGATGCCCACCAGCAGCAGCGCTGGCAAGTACCAGAATGTGCCGATGATCTCGATGGTGTCGCTCAGCGCACGGCGGGTCAGGCGCCGCGACAGTGGCTGGTTACGGATCAGGTGGGCGATCGGGCGGCGGAAGCGCAGGATGAACACCGCTGTGGAAAGCGCCGCCATGACATTGGCGAGCGTGGCGGCGGTGTGCGCCAGGTGGCTGCCCAGGCTGGCCACCAGGCGCGGGTCGCTGAGGGCTTCGCCAAAGGCGGCAAAACTGCCGATCAGCCACAGCGGGCGGAATGCCTGACGGCGCAGAATGTAGAGCGCGCGGTGGCGATGGGGGCCGTCAAGCACGGAAAACGCCACCACACAGATCGCCGAAAAGAAGGTGCCGACCACCAGCGCATACGCCAGGACCATGGCCAGGTCCTTGCCCAGGGAGGAAGGCAGGGCGTAGCTCATGTACACCGTGATCAACAGTGCGATCAGCCAGGGACCGAGCTTGCGCAGGGCAAAGCGCAGCATGTCCCAGGTCTTGGGGTGTTGCGGCAGTTCTTCGGTCAGGCCGAAGCGCAGCCGGACCCGGTGGCTGATCCAGATCAGCGCGGCGGCCAGCAGGCTCCAGAGCATCAGGATCATGGCAAAGGCAAAGATGATCGGCAGCCATTCGCTGGCGGGCAGCATCAGCGCCGAGAGTTCGTCCTTGGCCTGGTCGAACTCTACGGTCCAACGGTTGATCGGGCTGTCGGCACCGGAGAACTGTTTTTCCAGGCTCGCCAGGGTGCCGCCTATCAGGCCGAGCACGCCTTCCTCGCTGATCGGCTGGGCTTTTTTCGTGGTGTCGCGCAGCTTTTTCAGATCGGCCAGCAGCTTTGCCCGTTGCTGGTCGTTTTCCAGTGACTTGATCACCTCATCCAGGGATTGCCCCAGTGGCTGGTCGGCCTGGGGCTGGGTCTTGCTCGAGTTATTGAGCAGCCCCGGCAGGCCGACCGCCTGGGCCGCTGTCAGCGGCAGCAGGGTCAGCAGGCAGACAAGCAGGCAGTAGGGCAGGCGGAACAGGCGAGCGAACACTGGGCGGGCAACCTCGGACAATAGCGGATCGGCCGAGTGTACGAGGCAGTCCTGGCCAATGCGAGCTTGGCGGGCTGATTTATTCGGCGAGTTTGGCGAGGATCTTGTAGACCACCGTGCCGAGAATCAGCAGCATGCCCACCCACATAGTGAACACTCCGGCGTTTTTGTCGCGGAAGTTGAAGCCGATGGCCAGCAGGATCATCCCGGTGAGGATCGGAATGAGCATGGAGTGAAACGACGACATCGAGATCATGGCGACTGCCTTGTCAGAGAGGGTACTAATAAGTCTAGGTCGCTTTACTGCGACCCGGATTGATGTGTATCAGAAACTAACCTGTAGCCGCTGCCGCAGGCTGCGCTGGCCATATACATCAACATCAACGCATCTGACGCTCCAGCCAGCGCAGCAGCGGCTACAGCACTATGGCAACTCGCGGCTGGCGTAAAACGCGCTCAGCACTTTTACCAGATGCGCCAGGTCGTGGCTGCCGCACAGTTCACGAATCGAGTGCATGGCGAACGTCGGCAAGCCGATATCCACGGTACGCACGCCCAGGTGGCTGGCGGTAATCGGGCCGATGGTCGAACCACATCCCATGTCGCTGCGCACCACAAAACTCTGCACCGGAACTTCTTCGGCCATGCACAGGTGGCGGAAGAAGCCGGCGGTTTCGCTGTTGGTGGCGTAGCGCTGGTTGCTGTTGACCTTGATTACCGGGCCGGCGTTGAGTTTCGGGCCATGGTTGGCATCGTGCTTGTCGGCATAGTTGGGGTGCACGCCGTGGGCATTGTCTGCAGAGATCAGCAGCGACTTCTGAATGGTGCGTACGAACTCATCACCTTCCGGCAGCAGCCGGCGCAGGGTCTGCTCCAGCATCGGTCCATCGGCACCGCAGGCCGAGCAGGAACCGACTTCTTCGTGGTCGTTGCACACCAGTACGCAGGTTTCATCGGTCTCGGCGGTAAGCAGGGCTTGCAGGCCGGCATAGCAGGACAACAGGTTGTCCAGGCGCGCACCGGCGATAAAGTCGCCATGCAGGCCGATGATCGCCGCGCTCTGGGTGTCGTAGAAGCTCAGCTCGTAGTCCAGGACCACGTCGGCGTTCAAACCATGCTCGCGGGCCAGTTGATCGGTGAGTACGGCACGGAAATCAACGCGCTCGTCGCCGGCAAATTGAGCCAGGATCGGCGGCAATTCGGTTTGGGCATTGATCGCCCAGCCCTGGTTGGCCTCACGGTTGAGGTGGATGGCCAGGTTGGGAATGATCGCGATCGGCGCCTTGAAGTCGATCAGTTGGCTTTCAACCTTGCCATCACGACGGAAGGTGACGCGCCCGGCCAGCGACAGGTCGCGGTCGAACCACGGCGCCAGCAGCGCGCCGCCATAGACTTCGACACCCAGCTGCCAGAAACCCTGGCGCTGCAACTCCGGCTGCGGCTTGACCCGCAGGCACGGGCTGTCGGTATGGGCGCCGACCAGGCGGATCCCGTCTTGCAGCGGCGAATGCCGGCCCAGCTTGAACGCGACAATCGAGGAGTCATTGCGAGTGACGTAGTAGCGACCGTTGGCTTCGGTGGTCCACGGCTCGCGCTCGTCGAGACGTTGAAAACCTGCCGCTTCCAGGCGCTGGACAAGGCTGGCGGTGGCATGGAAAGGGGTAGGGGAGGCCTTGAGGAAATCGATCAGGCCTTGGTTCAACTCTTCGCGCATAAGTAGCTCCAGACAGCAGTGGCGCGAGTTTAACGTATTGGCCCAAGGCATTGCAGGGACAACGCGGCGATTGTTGTCCGCTTGCCCCCTCGCCTCAGCCAACCACCAGTTGGCCGCTGAGAAAGACGTCGCGCCGTTGTTTGCGCCCCACGTGCTCATGTTTGCTGGGCTGGTAGAACGCGTGAAACAGCTCTGACGAGACGTTTTGTTGCTGGCCCACATACTCATCGACCAGGCGATCGTAATCGGCTTCGGTAATCAGTTTGTAGATTTCCCGGCGATAGAAAAAACCCAGCTGGAAACCCAGGGTTTCGCTGTGGTGTTGGGCAGGCCTGGCAAAGCAGTTTTCGAAGTCGATGACTTTGAGCTGAGCGTCGACAGTCGGTGGCAGCATGATATTGCCGGCCCAGAAATCCATGTGGATGATTTCTTTCTGGGTCAGGGAACCCAGCAGGACGAAGGCGTCGCGCACGAACTGCTCGATCCTCTCAGGGTACTTTTGCAGCCACTCCACGCCGTTTATGTGGTCTTCCAGCAGGTGGGTGATGATGAAGTATTCCTGGGTCAGTCCCAGGCGACCCTTGGTGTAGCCATAGCCCTGCAGTGGAGGCATGTTGACCCCGCGACTCTGGGCTTCCTGAGTGTTGATCAACTCTTCCAGGGGCCAGTCGAAACGCCCGTTGCGTTGTGGCTTGCCCAGGGTCACGCGGACTTTCGCCTTGAAACTGTCTAGAGGCTGGACTTTGGCGAACAGTGAAGTATCGGTGGTACTCAGGGGGGCACTGGCACGAGTCTGCTTTTTTTCGTGGCGATGCTTGATGAGTTTCTTGAGCGCTTGAGCGACCTTGCTGGAGGGCTTCTCACGAAGGTGCAAGGTGGTGTTCAGAAAGGAAAACGTGAAAGGGTAATCAATGTGAAGATTCATACTGCTGAGCACGCTGGCATCCCGCCTTTATTTCTTCAATTTTGGATCCGAAACTTTTCACATTATTTCACAAAAAATTCACATTTAAGTTACATTTTTTTTTGGTTATTTCGCTACAAGGTGTTTCAAAAAAAAGCCCCTGGGATCAGGGGCTTTTTGAGCAAGAGCGCTGACACCGGCACGCATCAGAACGGCGCCGGGCACTCGAAGCGCAGGCGTTCACCGCTTTGCGGGTGAGTGAAGCTGAGCATGCTGGCGTGCAGGCACAGGCGTGGCCAGGCGGCCAGGGCTTGTGGGTGCGCATACAGGCCGTCGCCGAGCAGGGGGTGGCCGATGGACAGCATGTGCACGCGCAGCTGGTGCGAGCGCCCGGTGATCGGTGTCAGCTCTACCCGGCACCAGTCACCGCAACGTTCCAGCACGCGCCAGAAGGTCAGGGCGTTCTTGCCAAATTCGTGATCGACCACATGCCGTGGTTTGGTCGGCGGGTCGTAGCGCAGGGGCAGGTCGATGCTGCCGCTGTCCAGTTCCGGCTGGCCCCAGCAGAGTGCGGTATAGGCTTTTTCCGTTTCGCGGTCATGAAACTGGCGCGACAGTTCGCGATGGGTATCGGGGTCGCGAGCCAGGAGGATGATGCCGGAGGTTTCCCAGTCCAGGCGATGGACGATTCGCGCCTCGGGGTAGCCGTTTTCCTGCAGGCGGGTAATCAGGCAGTCCTTGTTGTCATCGGCCCGGCCGGGCACGGAGAGCAGCAGGGTGGGCTTGTTCACCACCAGTACGGCGGCGTCCTGATGGATGATGCGGATATTCGACAGCGGCATTAAAACAGCCTCGTAACAAACGCCAACGGCGGCTCGGAAGCCTGATGCAGTGCACCAGGTCCCGAGCCGCCGTGGCTCCAGCGGGATCGATCAGCGATCCGGCAGGGTGATATTGAGTTCCAGAATCGAGCAGCTACCCTGATTTTCCAGGGCGACGTGCACATCATCGGACCCGATATTGACGTACTTGCGGATCACTTCCACCAGTTCCTTCTGCAAGGCCGGCAAGTAATCGGGGGTGCTGCGCTGGCCGCGTTCATGCGCCACGATAATCTGCAGACGCTCTTTCGCTACCGACGCGGTACTTACCTTTTTATTGGCACGAAAGAAGTCAAAAAGATTCATTATCTACCTCCAAACAGGCGCTCGAAGAATCCCTTCTTCTCGACATCAAGGAACCGATGTTCCACGGTTTTGCCCAGCAAACGATCGACGGCATCGCTGTACGCCTGACCGGCGTCGCTCTGGTCGTCGAGAATCACCGGTACGCCCTGGTTGGAGGCCTTGAGCACCGCTTGAGATTCCGGAATGACACCCAGCAGGGTCACGGCGAGGATTTCCTTGACGTCTTCGACGCCAAGCATTTCGCCGTTACTGACGCGCTCGGGGTTGTAGCGGGTGAGCAGCAAATGTTCCTTGATCGGGTCTTCGCCTTTTTCGGCGCGGCGCGATTTGCTGGCCAGCAGGCCCAGCATGCGATCGGAGTCACGTACCGAAGACACTTCAGGGTTGGTCACGACAATCGCTTCATCGGCGAAGTACATGGCCAGGTGAGCGCCTTTCTCGATACCGGCAGGGGAGTCGCAAACCACGAACTCGAAGGTTTCCTTGAGTTCCATCAGGACTTTTTCCACGCCTTCGACGGTCAGCGCGTCTTTGTCGCGGGTCTGGCTGGCGGCCAGTACGTAGAGGTTTTCCAGGCGCTTGTCTTTGATCAGCGCTTGCTGCAGGTTGGCTTCGCCGTTGACTACATTGACGAAGTCATACACCACGCGGCGTTCGCAGCCCATGATCAGGTCGAGGTTACGCAGGCCGACGTCGAAGTCGACGATGACTGTTTTGTGGCCGCGCAGAGCGAGGCCGGTACCGATAGCGGCGCTGGTGGTGGTCTTACCCACACCACCCTTGCCGGATGTAACCACGAGAATCTTGGCCAAGGTGTTTCACCCCTAAGGAAAAAGGACTTTTAGCCCCTGAAAAACATCTCTTGAAAACTACTTCAGTCGGACAGCCTGGGCTGGAGTTCGGTCAGCAGCAGGATTTACCCTCGGTAAACACCACCTATTGCCAATTTCCCACTTCGTTTGAGCCGTTTTCGCTACGTTTTAGAGATGCTTGGAAAATGCGGCAGTATCCGTTAAAGACGAGTGATGTTCAACACGTCACCCGACAGGCTGACCTGCACGCCCGCACCCCATAACGGATCACGTCGCAGGTCTTCGGAAACCTTGTACTGGCCAGCGATGGAGACCAGTTCAGCGCTCAACTGCTGACAGAAAATCCTGGCCTTGGTATCGCCCTTGACGCCCGCCAGTGCGCGACCGCGCATGGGGCCGTATACATGGATGTTGCCATCGGCGAGAAGTTCCGCGCCCGGGCTGACCGAGGACACCACCACCAGATCGCCACCCTGGGCATAAATCTGCTGCCCGCCACGTACTGGCGAAGTGATGATACGGGTCGGCTTGATGGTCGGTTCCGGCGGTTTTTCCGGTTTTTTCCGCAGCTCGTTTTCCTGTGGGTCAAGCGGCCGTTCGCGGGCGCCGGAGGGCGGCAGCACCGGCAGATCAACGGCAATGGCGGCGGCAATGTCTTCGATGCGATTGGCGCGGATCGCCAGGGTGCGCAGGCCATGCTGGCGACAGACGCGCATCAGGCTCGGCAGATCGACTGCACCTTCGCTGGCCGGCAGTTTGTCCAGGGCCAGCACCAGGGGGGCGTTGCTGAAGAAATTCGGGGCCTGTGCCACCTTCGCGGCCAATTGGCGATCGAGGCCTTCAAGGTCGTTGCGGGCCAGTTCCAGCACCGTGATGGCGAGCATGCTGCCCTTTAACTGGAACACAGGATCTTGGTCTAGCGATTCGGTTTGGCTCATGGTCGGCATAAAGCGGCTTGTCACTAAAAGTGCCGAGACTTATAACGAGAACGCCCGCGAGCCGCAAGCCGGGTCGAACCGATGTAGAATGCGCGGCCTTGTTGTCTGTCCGGAATCTGTAATGGATCGCCCGCGTTTTCGAGCTGCATTTTTATCCCCGCGTTTCTGGCCGCTGTGGCTGGGCCTAGGCCTGTTGTGGCTGGTGGTCCAGCTGCCTTATCCATTTATAGTCCGCCTGGGCCGTGTCCTGGGGTCGCTGATGTATCGGGTGGCCGGCGACCGGCGGCGGATCGCCAAGCGCAATCTGGAGCTGTGTTTCCCCGAGAAGTCAGTGGCCGAGCGCAAGCGCCTGCTCAAGGAAAACTTCGCCTCCACCGGTATCGCCTTCTTTGAGATGGCCATGAGCTGGTGGTGGTCCAAGCCCCGCCTGGCACGCCTGGCCCATGTCGAAGGGCTGGAGCACCTGAAGCAGGCGCAGCGCGAGGGCAAGGGCGTGATTCTCATGGCCCTGCACTTCACCACCCTGGAAATCGGCGCCGCTCTGCTTGGCCAGCAGCACACCATCGACGGCATGTACCGCGAGCATAAAAACCCGCTGTTCGACTTTATCCAGCGTCGCGGTCGCGAGCGGCACAACCTGGATTCCCTGGCGGTCGAGCGCGAGGACGTGCGTGGCATGCTCAAGCTGCTGCGTGCGGGCCGGGCGATCTGGTATGCACCCGATCAGGACTACGGCGCCAAGCAGAGCATTTTCGTACCGTTCTTCGGGATTCAGGCCGCCACTGTGACCGCCACCAGCAAGTTCGCCCGCCTGGGCCGGGCGCTGGTGGTGCCTTTCACTCAGCAACGCCTGGCCGATGGCAGCGGCTACCGGTTGGTGATCCACCCGCCGCTCAGCGACTTCCCCGGTGAAACCGAAGAGGCCGACTGCCTGCGCATTAATCAGTGGGTCGAAGCCGCCTTGCGTGAATGCCCGGAGCAATACCTCTGGGCCCACCGGCGTTTCAAGAGCCGGCCGCCGGGTGAGCCCAAGCTCTACGCCAAACGCGGTTGAGTTGATTTCTTTCAGGCCCCTTTGAACGCCACGGACGGAGTGTTGCGATGAGCCCAGTTGAACCGGTCACAGGTCTGATTCTGTCTGGCGGTGGTGCCCGTGCGGCTTATCAGGTGGGGGTGCTGGCGGCGATTGCCGAGTTGCTGCCGGCGGGTGCCGCCAACCCCTTTCCGGTGATCGTCGGCACCTCGGCTGGCGCGATCAATGCGGTCAGCCTGGCCAGCGGTGCCATGGATTTCACTGCGGCCATCCAGCGCCTGACGGCGTTCTGGCAGAACTTTCGCAGCCACCAGGTGATGCGCAGCGACTGGCCCGGCGTGATCAGCCAGGCCAGTCGGTTTGTCGGCCATAGCCTGCTGGGCCTCGGTGCTCAGGTTCCGGTAGCACTGATCAACAGCTCGCCATTGCGCGACTTGCTCAATGATCAGTTGCACCTGTCGGGTATCCAGGAAGCCATCGAGCAAAAGCAGTTGCACGCAGTGGCGGTGACGGCATTCGGCTACGAGTCGGGGCAGGCGGTGACCTTCTATCAGGGCGGCGGGGTGATTGATGCCTGGTTGCGCCATCGACGGGTCGGCGTGCCTACGCGGATCACGGTGGAGCATCTGCTGGCCAGCTCGGCGATTCCGTTGCTGTTTGCGCCGGTCAAGATCGACCAGGAGTTTTTTGGCGACGGCGCCGTACGCCAGTCGGCCCCCATCAGCCCGGCGTTGCACCTGGGCGCACGGCGGGTGCTGGTGGTGGGGGTTAGCGGCAACCCGCGAGGCGCGGATGCCGCCGGACCGCGCTCCTACACCGGGCAGCAGCCGACCCTGGCGCAGATTGGTGGGCACATGCTCAACAGCACCTTTATTGACAGCCTTGAAAGCGATATCGAACTGTTGCAACGGCTCAATCAGTTCGGCCGCCTGTTACCTCCGGAGTTCGTGGGCAATGGCCTGGGCGTGGCGCCGGTCGAGGTGTTGGTGATTGCCCCGAGCCAGCCGATCGACGAGATCGCCGCCCGTCACCGCCAGGAGTTGCCGGCGCCCCTGAGGGTGTTTTTGCGTGGCCCGGGGGCGACCAAGACCAGCGGCGCCGGGGTGCTCAGCTATCTGTTGTTCGAGTCCGGTTATTGCAGCGAACTGATCGAGCTGGGACGCAAGGACGCCTTGGCCAAGCGCGAGGAGTTGTCGCGCTTTCTCGGGCTGGCGTCGGCCTCTCCCACCGGGCTGGCAGGCGAGGCACACCCAGTCACTGGGGCGGGTAATCCCGGATGAACTGGCGGATCACGCTGGCAAAGTTCTCATCGGCGGTAAACCCCAGGCTCCGGGCGTAGCGGGCACTGAACTCTCCCGGCCATGAGCCGACAATTCGCTCGATGCTGGCATCCGGACGCAGCTCGATGCGTTGCGCCACCGCGTCGCCCGAGACCTCGCGCAAGGCGTCGATCATCTGCTCCACCGTCTGCGACAGGCCCGGCATGTTGATCACCCGGCCATCAGTCAGGCGCTGCGCCGCCAGCTCATGGCCATGAATCAGGTTGGCAATGGCCTGGGCCGGTGACATCAGCCACAGCCGCGTACTCAAGGGCACCGGGCATACGCTGGCCAGGCCATTGAGCGGTTCGCGGATGATGCCGCTGGCAAAGCTCGAGGCGGCCAGGTTCGGCTTGCCCGGGCGCACGACGATGGTCGGCATGCGCAGGCTGCGGCCATCCACGAAGCCACGGCGACTGTAGTCGGCCAGCAGCAGGTCATTCATGGCTTTCTGGGTGCCGTAGGAGCTTTGCGGCGCCCAGACCTGATCGTCGTCGACGACCTGGGGCAGTTGCCCGCCGAACACCGCCACCGAGCTGGTCATGACCCACTTCGGGCAGGTGCCCAATTGCCGCGCCCGCTCCAGCAGGCCCTGGGTGGCGCTGAAGTTGACGCGCATGCCCAGCTCGAAATCGCTTTCGGCCTGGCTCGAAACCACGGCCGCCAAATGGAAAATGCTGTCGGTATCGGCGTCGATCAGGTTGGCCAGCACCTGTTCATCGGTGATGTCTCCGCCTTTGACCCGGACCCGAGGGTCGGTGATGCCTTGCACCGGTTCGCGGTCGAACGCGGTGATGCGGGTGATGGGCTGCAACTGGCTGTGACGGTCGGTGAGCGAGCCGAGTTGCAGCAGGGTTTCGATCAGGCGCCGGCCGAGAAAGCCGGCCGCGCCGGTGACGAGAATATTCATGAGTGACTCCAACTATCAGCGATTGACGAGTTTTCCGGGAATTCTGAAGACCAGCAGGGCACCGATGAACAACGCGCTGGCCATGACGTACATGCCGATCGTGGTGCTGTGGGTCAGGTCCTTGAGAAAGCCCATGAGGTAGGGCGAGACAAAACCCGCGAGGTTGCCCCAGGAGTTGATCAGGGCAATGCCGGCGGCGGCTGCCGTGCCGCCGAGGAAGGCCGTCGGCAAACTCCAGAACAGGGGCAAGGTGCTGAAGGCACCCATGGCGCCCAGGGTCAGGCCGATCATCGACACCGTGAAATTGTCGCTCCAGGTCGCGGAAATCATCAGCCCGACACCGCCCAGCACGGCAGTCAACGCCAGGTGCCAGCGGCGTTCACGCAGGCGGTCGGCGCTGCGCGAGATCAGGACCATGGTCAGCGCCGCAGCGGCATAGGGAATTGCGGTGAGCATGCCGACTTCGAACACATCGCTGACGCCGGCCTGGCGAATCAGCGACGGCAACCAGAAACCCACGGTGTAGAAGCCGGCGATCATGCAGAAGTAGATCGCGGTCAGCAGCCAGATCCGCGGCTGGCGGAATACCTGGCGGACGCTGTGCACCTGATGGCCATCGGTCTCGGCCTCGATCCGGGTTTGCAGCAGGGTTTTCTGTTCGCGGGTCAGCCAGCGGGCATCGGCGATGCGGTCGCTGAGGCAGTAGATCACCAGGCCACCGACCAGGATCGATGGCAGCCCTTCGAGGAAGAACATCCATTGCCAGCCCGCGTAGCCATGCAGGCCGTTGAGGGCGGTCATGATCCAGCCGGACAAGGGCGCGCCGATCAGCCCCGAGAGCGGCACGGCGGTGGCGAACAGGGCGTACATCTTGCCGCGGCGGCTGGAGGGGAACCAGTACGAGAGGTAGAGAATCACCCCCGGGTAAAACCCGGCCTCGGCGATGCCCAGCAAAAAGCGCATCACGTAAAACGAGGTCGGCGTGGTGACGAAGGCCATGCACGAGGAAATGATGCCCCAGCTGATCATGATGCGAGCGATCCACAGGCGGGCGCCGACCCGGTGCAGGATCAGGTTGCTGGGAATTTCCACGAGGAAGTAGGCAATGAAGAAGATCCCGGCCCCCAGGCCATAGACCGCTTCGGAGAATTGCAGGTCTTGCGACATCTGCAACTTGGCAAAACCGACGTTGACCCGGTCCAGGTAGGCCACCAGGTAACACAGCAACAGCAGGGGCAGGATGCGCCAGGCAACTTTGCGGTAGGCCACATCCTCGAGGGAGGCAGTGGGTGAGCGGGCAGCAGTTTGCGTCAGTGATTCAGGCATGTCTTTACCCATCCTAGTTTCTTGTTTTGGGTGATTTTGTTTTTATCGGACTCGCTGAGGTGTCTTAGATATCATAATACATCATACGAATTCAATGGCCGGAGACCGGGCGCGACGGCTTGCCGGAAATCCAGTACCGTTAGCCCCTTTGAATACAGAGATACCCATGTCCAAGCCTGATAACTCTTCCCGCGTCGACTCCCTGGCGTCGCTCAAGGACTCGGCCAAGGGCACGCTGGCGGATCAGGTAACGGCTGCGCTCAAGGCGCATATCGCCAGCGGCGAGGCGCTGCCGGGCTCGCGCCTGCCGACTGAACCGGTGTTGTCCGAGCGTTTTGGTGTCAGCCGTACCGTGATTCGCGAGGCGATCTCGCGCCTGAAATCAGCCGGCCTGGTGGAGGTGCGCCAGGGCAGTGGCACGGTGGTCAGCGAGGGCGCCCATATCAAGGCCTTCACCATTGACCTGGATGTGCGCGGCTCGATCGAGGCGGTGCTGCGGGTCACCGAGTTGCGGCGCGGCATCGAAGGCGAGGCGGCGGCGCTGGCGGCGCAGCGGCATACCCCGGAACAGTTGCAGGCCATCCATCAGGCCTTGCTGGCCATCGATGCGGCCGAGCAGGCGGGCCTGGACGGGGTGGAGCAGGACCTGGCGTTTCACTTTTCGATTTCCCAGGCCACGGGCAACCCGCTGTACCCCTCGTTGCATGAGTTCATCGCGCAGTTCATCAAGGAGGCGATCCGCATCACGCGCTCCAATGAAGAGCGGCGGCGGGATCTGGCGAGTACGGTGCGTACCGAGCATTTCGCGGTGTATGCGGCCATTGCCGCGCGGGATGTGGAGGGTGCGCGGCAGGCGGCTTTGAGCCATATCCATAACGCGGTCGAACGCCTGAAAAGCGCCGATCCGGCGTTTTGGCAGAGCCCGGGATCGCGCAGTTCCTGAGCACCGGCTCGACGCGGCTTGCCTCAGGCACCGAGGCAAGCCGCATCAGCCACAACCTTAGAAGTGGTACTTGACCAGCAGGCTGGCGGTGTCCTGGTTGGTTTCGAAGTTGCGCGAATCCTCGATCCCGTATTTGTTTTTCCAGTAGTCGTACTCGACACCGACGTACAGCTGCTTCTCACCCCAGTTCAGCGCCTTGCCCAGGTCGTACTTGATCTGCGGGTTGAAGTGCAGGTTGGCGTGGTAGGTGCCACGGGCGTTCTTGTCGTTGTCCACCACCCAGTCCATGAAACCGTCGATCAGGATATTCGAGTCGCCCACTGGGATGGTGTAGGACCACACCGGCGTGATTTGCCAGACGTTGTCGCCCGGGCGGCTGCCCTCGGTGTGGCGCTGGTAGAAGTTGAGCTGGAAGTAGTCGAAGCCGGGGATCGCCAGGTCGAAGCCGGGGCCGATCAGGTACGACTCGTTATCGCCTTCGCCAAACTCGTAAGTCATTGCCAGCAGCACATCCTTGATCGGGCCGAACTCCAGTTTCTGGTCGAAGATCTTGCCGAACGACAGACGTGGGCTGAACTCGCCGTAGTAGGTATCCGGGCCGACGTTGCCGTCTTCCTTGCCGTTGTAAAAGATGCGGTCGAGGAAGAAGAAGTTGTCGCCGTATTTCCAGCCATCAGCATGTTCGAAAGTGACGGTCTGCTGGATTTGCGGATTGACTTCGAAGTTCTTGCCGTACAAGTAAGTCAGGCTGTTGTTTTGCCATTGCAGCAGGTCGCCGGCCATGGCCTGGCCCCCGGCCAGCAAGGATCCGGCAAGCATCAGGCTTGTGCACGTATGTTTCATTCGGTTGCTCCCAAAGTTAAGTGGTCCGACGTTTTTTCAAATGGGCGCTCTGGTGTGGCGCCTTTTTTAATTGCGGTAAAAGTCATCCATTCGGTCAGCTTTATTGCTGATAGCAAGAGCTGAGCCAACGCGCTTAAAAAGCAAAAAAACTCCCGCTCGGCTGTAGCAAAACAGTCGATTGAGAGTGGATTCGGCTTGAATTCAATGCGCTTTGATACTGTCCAGGGCCTGGGTAAGTTGGCTTTCTGGTCAGGTTTTAGATCCGGGCTTTTTTTTTCACCGGATAGGTGCGGTCGCGGAGAATACTGGCTCCCGTGACCCGGCTCAAGTGCCCCGCAACAGCGCACTTGAAACAACTTTGGGGCATGTTTGGCCTGGCTTTGTGCCGGGGTACGCAAAGAGCGGGCGCCCGCACCTGGCCACTGCCGAGCATTTTGCTGCCCAGGTGCGGGCAAAGCTCCCCAGGGTTGGTTGATGGCCACCGACGGTTCGGTGCCCGTCAGGCAGCGAGAGTGTGGAGCGCGCATCCTGTGGCCTCTGTTGTTTTTATTGTCAGGGCGTAGAGGGTCGGCGCCAGCCCTCGGCGAGTGACCGGGGGCGGCGTGCGGTGCTGCAATTGAGCGGGGCGAGGCGTTGCGCGCCCGGTTGGCGATCAGTGTGGGTGGGCGTGCCGGGCATTTTCGGCGGCGCGCTCATGGCCGCCGAGGATGTTGAACAACAGGTTCAGCGTCAGGGCGCTCAAGGTCGCCATGGCGATACCGCTGTGGGTGATCGGGCTCATCCACTGCGGCAAGTGGGCGAAGAACTCCGGACGTACGACCGGGATCAGGCCCATGCCGATACTCACCGCCACCAGCAGCTGGTTACGGCGATCGGCGATGTCGGCCTCCTGGAGGATCTTGATCCCGGTGGCCGCCACCATGCCGAACATGGCGATGGCAGCACCGCCGAGCACCGCGGCCGGAATCGACGCCACCAGGAATGCCGCCTTGGGCAGCAGGCTGAGGACGATCAGCAAACCGCCGGCGACGATGGTCACCGAACGGCAGCGCACGCCGGTCATTTGCACCAGGCCAATGTTCTGGGCGAACGAGGAATGGGTGAAGGTGTTGAAGAACCCGGCAAAAAACGACGCGCCGGCATCGCACAGCAAGCCACGGCGCAGCATGCGGGGCGTGACCTCTTGGCCGGTGATCTTGCCCAGGGCCAGAAACATCCCGGTGGATTCGACAAAAATGATCACCACCACCAGGCACATCGAAAGAATCGGTGCGAGGTGGAACTGCGGCATGCCGAAATGCAGCGGTGTGACGATCTGCAGCCAGGGCGCCTCGGCCATGCCGCTGAGATCGACCATGCCGATCAGCCCGCACAGCACATAGCCCAGGCCCATGCCGATCAGCACCGAGATATTGACCCAGAAGCCGCGCATGAACCGGTGAATCAGCAAGATGCTGCCCAGGACCAGGGCGGCGATAGCCAGGTAGATGGGGGAACCGAACTGGGCAGCGTTGCTGCCGCCCCCGGCCCAGTTCACGGCCACCGGAAACAGCGACAGGCCAATGGAGGTAATGACCGTGCCGGTGACCAGCGGTGGGAAAAAGCGCACCACCTTGGACATGAACGGCGCGATGAGCATGCCGAAGAAACCGGCGGCGATGGTGGCACCGAAGATCCCCTGCATGCCGATACCGGGCATGCCGGCCATGGCCACCATGCTGCCGACGGCGGCGAAACTGGCGCCCATCATCACCGGCATGCGGATGCCCATGGGGCCGATGCCGAAGGATTGAACAACAGTGGCAATGCCGGCCACCAGCAGGTCGGCATTGATCAGGAAGGCGATTTCTTCACGACTCAGGCCTGCGGCCTGTCCGATGATCAGCGGCACCGCAATCGCACCGCCATACATCAGCAATACATGCTGCAAGCCAACCAGGATCAGTTGCAGCAGCGGCAGGCGCTGAATCGCAGGCGCGTCGGGGATGCGCGGTTCGGATAACTCGGACATGCAACACCTCAGGTCTTTTTTATTCTTGTGATTGAGCGGCTGTGTGGTTGCCCACAGCCTTGTGCAACAAAGGCCGCGCTACCGTTTCCGGTAGCGCAGCCTTGCTCGGCGTTACTTAGTTGGTCTGTGCCCCCTGGTTGATCCAGGCACCGATCAGGTCACGTTCCTGCTGGGTCATCTGGGTGATGTTGCCCAGGGGCATGATCTGCGTGGTGATGGCCTGGGCCTGGATGCGCGCGGCCTGCTGGCGAATCTGCTCGGGTGTATCGAACATCACCCCGGCTGGCGCAGCACTGAACAGCGGGCTGGTGGGCTTGGCCGAATGGCAGACCGCGCAGCGTTCCTGGATCACGCTGTGCACCTTGTCGAACGCGGGCCCGGCGCTGGACGCCTGGGTCGCGGCGGCTGGA